>DATKWH010000159.1:0-7012 GCA_035529655.1 Bathyarchaeia archaeon | reverse complement strand
GACCTTCCCGCCGAAGCGAGGGAGATGCTGACACTGATAAAACAAGGCGAAGCAAAGATTAAATTTGAGCACAGGGGTCTTGACCCGATGCTCAAAACCTTTGAGCAGGCCAACAATCGTATGGTGTTTGCAATTGTTCTGGCGTCGCTCGTAATCGATTCAGCCCTTATTGTTCTTTCCGGTGTTCCACCAAAATGGCACGAGATACCGGTTATTGGCATCATTGGTTTTCTTGGAGCGGGAATAATGGGCTTTTGGCTGTTATTTTCCATTTTGAGGCATGGAAAGATGTAAATGCCCTTTCACTCCTTTTTCTGTTACTCACATCAAGCCATCAATAAATAATCTACCAACACTAAAGCAACCATCGCTTCTGCTACAGGAACTATGCGTGGACAGATACAGGGGTCATGCCTGCCTTTTATTTGTATTTCCACGTCCTCCATCTTCTCTATATCAACGCTTCTTTGTGGCTTTGCAATGGAAGAAGTAGGCTTCACTGCTATTCTACATATTACGGGCTCGCCCGTTGAAATGCCACCTAAAAGTCCACCTGCATTGTTCGTTCTCGTCCGTATCCTTCCTTCTTCTATGTAAAATTCATCGTTCATCTCGCTCCCCTTCAGCCTCGCAGTTTCAAAACCAGCACCTATCTCCACTCCTTTCACCGCTCCGATACTCATCAACGCCTTCGCAAGTTCCGCATCCAGTTTATCGAAGACTGGCTCGCCTAAACCTGCAGGAACGCCAAGCGCAATTACCTCTACAATGCCCCCTACACTATCCCCTTCTTCCTTTACCTCTTTTATCAACGCTTCCATTCTCCTCGCGGCTTCTAAATCTGCACACCGGACTGCATTACTCTCTATATTACTCTTTATTTCTTCGACACGTACTTTCCGCGCTCGTATACCGCCGACTTCCACGACATGCCCGAGAATTTGTATGTCACGACCCGCTAAGATCTTCTTTGCTATTGCACCCGCGGCAACTCGCGCAACGGTCTCTCGTCCAGAAGCTCTTCCACCACCCCGGTAGTCCCGTATCCCGTACTTCAGTTGGTAAGATAAATCTGCTTGACCCGGTCTCGCAATATGTTTTAAGGGTTCATAAGGGCTCGAATCCACATCCTTATTCCACACGAGCATAGAAATAGGAGTGCCAAGTGTCTTGCCTTCAAAGACGCCAGACAATATTTTTACCTCGTCTGATTCCTTCCTTTCTGTTGTTATCTCACTTACGCCGGGTTTTCTCCTGTCCAATTCGTACTGTATATCCGCCCCTGAGAGCTCAAGCCCTGAAGGGCAGCCGTCCACAACCACACCCATCGCTTCTCCGTGCGACTCTCCCCAGGTTGTCACCTTAAATATCCTTCCAAAAGAATTGCCAGACATGGTAAACTTCACCTCAACACATCCCGTGCTATTATTATTCTCTGTATCTCCGAGGTGCCAACTGCAATACTGAGTATCTTTGCATCTCTGAAATACCGTTCGGCGGGGCATCCCTTCGTGCAACCGTATCCGCCATGTATTTGCACTGCGTTGGTGGCAGCTCGTTGCGCAACTTCCGAGGCATAAAGCTTTGCCATAGATGCTTCTTTCGTGAATCTCTCGCTTTTGTCCGCAAGGTAAGCGGCTTTGTACGTGAGTAACCGTGCTGCTTCTACTTCCATAGCCATATCCGCGAGCATGAATTGGACCGCTTGGAAATTGGCGATTGGTTGAGAAAACTGCTTTCGCTCTTTTGCATACTTCTTGGAGGTGTCAAGGCACGCCTGAGTGATACCGACGCCAATGCTGCCCATCGCTATTCTATCCCTATCCAGGGTAGCCATAGCTATTCTCAATCCGTCACCCTCGCTGCCAAGCCGGTTCTCCTCAGGAACTCTACAATCCTTGAACACCAGGTCTCCAACAATACATCCGCGCATGCCCAGCAGATCTTCTATGTTAGCAAATGAGAACCCTTCTGTCCCTTTTTCCACGATAAAAGCACTCATCCCTTCTCTCTTCTTGCCCTTATCTGTGTATGCCAAAACCACGTATACGTCTGCGACAGCGGTATTCGTAATGTACGCCTTTCTTCCATCCAACACGTATTCATCGCCTTCACGAACAGCGGTGGTTTCAATAGACAGGGGATCAGACCCGGCAGCAGGCTCTGTTAACGCAAAAGCACCCAATTTGATGCCTTCGCACATCGGTCTGAGATACCTCTCCTTCTGCTCCTCGGAACCTGCATAGAGAATGGGGAAGATGCTGATGAGCCCGACTGCGCTTAAACATCCGATGCTTGCACTTGCCCTTGAAAGTTCCTCTACCATGACCACGTAGCTCAAAAGCGATGCATTAGCACCCCCGTATTTTTCGGGAAAAGGCAATCCAAAAAGTTTGAGTTCAGCCATTCTCTTCACTATATCCAAAGGAAACTTCCCTTTTCGGTCTATTTCAGCCGCTCGTGGCAGTACTTCCTTCTCTGCAAACTCTCGCGCTATGCTCTGAACCGCTTTATCCCTGTCATACAATTCAAATTCCATTCTACTCACCACAAACCCTTCTTTAAAAAAGAAAGCTTTACAAAAGAAATCTTTTATTAAGCGTGGTTATCTTAATGATAGTGGATGTAAAAGGTTAAATAGCAACGCATTTGCGCTCAGTAATATTGAGAGGGGGCAAGCAAAACGAAGAAGCCGTCAGTGAACATAGGAATGATAGGACATGTAGATCACGGGAAAACTACGTTAGTGAATGCTCTATCTGGCGAATGGGCGGACAGGCACAGCGAGGAGATAAAGAGAGGAATATCCATAAGACTTGGCTATGCAGATGCTACCTTCAGAAGATGCCCTGTTTGTAAGGAGCCGGATTGTTACACTGTGGAAGAAATTTGCAAGCATTGCGAGTCAAAGACAGAAGAGTTGCGAACGGTTTCGTTTGTTGACTCTCCGGGACATGAAGCGTTAATGGCAACGATGCTCAGCGGTGCGGCGATAATGGATGGAGCTGTTCTGCTTATTGCGGCTTCCGAGCCATGTCCACAGCCGCAGACGGAAGAGCATTTGATGGCACTGAGCATAGTTGGCATAGATAAAATCGTGATCGCACAGAACAAAATAGACCTTGTTTCGAGAGAGGAAGCGATAGAGCATTATTCGCAGATAAAAGAGTTTCTTAAGGGTACAATAGCGGAAAAATCGCCTATTGTGCCTATCTCTGCGCAGCAGTCCGCTAATATGGATGTATTGATACAGAGCATAGAGGGAACAATCCCTACACCGAAACGTTCCTCTTATGAAACAGCAGCGAGGATGCATATTGCACGCTCATTCGACGTCAATAAACCAGGGACGCCTATACGGGATTTGAAAGGGGGGGTAATCGGTGGTTCTTTATTCAGGGGACGGCTGAAAGAAGGTGATAGGTTAGAGATAAGACCCGGAAGGATGGTGACAACAGGTGGCATGGCAAAATGGGTACCCGTAGAGACGGAGATAACATCCATAATGGTGGGTGGGGCGCAGGTAAAAGAGGTAACTCCCGGTGGACTCCTGGGTATTGGCACGAAATTGGACCCGAGCATGACGAAAGAGGATTCTTTAGTGGGACAGTGTGCAGGAAAACCTGGCTCGTTGCCCCAAATATGGGATGAACTTACAATAGAATTTCAGCTATTCAAACGTGCTGTTGGTGTAACAAAAGCAGTGGATGTCCCCGCGATAAAAGTGGGCGAGCATATCATGTTAAGTGCCGGAACCACAATCACGATAGGCGAGGTGAAGAGGGTGACGAAGAAGACCATTGATGTAAAACTGAGCAGACCGATATGTGCAGAAAAAGGCTCCCGCGTGGCGATCGGGCGAAAGATAAGAGAGCGCTGGCATTTGATCGGTGCAGGCGTTATATTGTGAACGGTTCTCGGAATTGATTTAATAAGGCTCTTTATCACCCCAAGACTCTTCTTCTTTCCTGGTTTGCGTCTTATACGAGTCTGAGTCTTCATGGACTTCTTCCCAATAGCGCTTCCTCAACTTTTCTGCCTCCTTCACTTGCTCTTCTTTTGCTGCTTTTTCAGCCAAATAACGTTTTTTCCACTTTTCTACCTCTTTCCACGCTTCTTCAGCGAAACTGCTCCTTGTCTTTGCTTCGTGTAATACCGATTCATAACGATCGTTTAAAGCCTTTAGCTCTTTAGAATAGCGCGCTAATTTAGCTAGTACAATCAGTAAGCATGTAAAGAGAATGAGAGCTATGATCCACGCAATCATTTTTTGGACCCCCACGCATGATGAAATCGTACAAACATTGTTTTTACTCCGTGCACTCCTTGGATTATATGCTTTATTAACGTTTCCTTTTTTAGAATTAAGGATAAGAATAAGTAATCCCTCCTGCTCAAGAACGGTGAGCCATTATGACCCTGAATGAAGAAAAGGAAAAAACAGAAAGGATACCCTGGGATGAATACTGGATGAATATCGTTAACGACGTTTCGACGCGTTCTACGTGCTTGAGAAGGCAGATAGGCGCCTTAGTGGTTAAAAATGACGTGATAATATCAACAGGATACAACGGCGCTCCGAGAGGATTTCCACACTGTCTTGATGTCGGATGCAGGCGAGATAAGTTGAATATCGTATCGGGTGAGAGGCATGAAGAGTGCGTGGGCGTGCATGCGGAGCAAAATGCGCTGTTACAAGCGGGTAGAGATGCAGGAGGCGCTACGCTTTACGTAAACGCATTCCCCTGCAAGATCTGTGCGAAACTGATAATAAATGCAGGGATAAAGCGCGTATTGATCTCAGGGGAATACAGCGATAAGGAAGGGTTGGACTATTTGGAGAAAGCTGGTATAGAGCGTACCTTTATTTAACTCAGCGCAGTAGGAATATGAAAAAATTGGATAGAACGCTGCAAAGGATGGATTGTGAAACTTATGAAGAGTTAGAGCGCGTGATCCAAGAGATGGAGGATTTTGTAGATGCTATTATCGTTGAAGGCATTCGTGACAAGGAAGCGCTGGAAGAGCTGGGTATTACAAAGGAGATTGTGATGTGCTCATCAAAACCGGATACCGAGTTCGTTGATTATCTATGCGGCAGACATAAGAAGGTCACTATACTAACCGATTATGACCGGGCTGGTAAGGAATTCAACAAAAAATTGAGTGTCCGGTTGGAGCGCGCGGGTATAAAGGTTGAGAACCAGTATAGAGGTAGAATAGGCAGGATATTAGGGTTACGGGGAATGAGATGCATAGAATCAGTAAACTCACTCAAGAAGAGGATTGTTTGACGTCTAACTTCTCCAGCATGCTCTTGAGTTCTTTCACACCGAATTGACCTTGAGCCACTTCTTCATCGCCTTCTATAAACCCATACGTTAACACAGACCCGTACAGAGGTGCTATTACTCGCAGATGTCTCCCCACGGCCCCCATCCCAATAGTTGCTAACAGCTTCCCTTCACGTGATAGCTCATGCGTGAGGTCAAGTAGGAGCAACGCATCGCTTAGTGTATGCGGCGTTACGGCGATCTTTGCAATGCTTCCACCCTCTTCGTACATACGTGCAATGAGTTTCACGAGTTCTGAACGACTAGGCATACCCTTGAAATCGTGGAAGGAAAAAATAACAGGTATATGGAGACTATTCGCCTTTTCTACTATCCTCGTTTTGCCTGCCGCAGTAAGCGAAGAAAATTCGAGGTCCACAGCGTCCACCTCAGCAGTGTCAAGAATGCTACTGAGCATATCAATCCTTTCTTCTTCAGTACCTGTGAACGAGCCACCCTCTTCTTTCTTCCTGTTCGTTATTACCACAGGCATTGTTAGCATCGAAACGAATTCTTTCACCTTTTCTACGCGCCTTTCCTCGTCATTCAAAAGGTCTATTCTTAATTCTATTACGTCAGCACCCTGTTCTTGCGCACGCTGCGCATCACGAATAGACAAATTTTTCAGTACGCCTACGATAGCCGGTGCGCCTCCAAATAATTCTACCTCGCCCATTTTTTCTTTTGATAAAACACACACGCTGAAAATTGTAGTTTATAAATTAAGCAGTATCTACGAATATAAAACTAGGGTAAGAAAGTCCAAGCTAACCTCAGCCTTCTTGAGAAGGAAAACGTTGAGGTGGATATACTGCCACTGAACCCTGGAGGTTTCACTGGCCTATCACCGCATAGCCCTCTGGTATCTATGCAGTGGCCCTCGCGGCTCTCCTCTCTGCCCGTGCAACTCTTTCGTTGCTCATCTCATACATCGCTATGACAAATGCTTTGAAGCTCAGTTCCTCCTTATATAGCACCGCCCACAGCAATTGGAGCGCCTGCTCGTAGACAAAGAAAAAGAAACGGATTCCCATATCTTTGGACTTCGATTTGATGCGGGCTTCGTCCTGAACTCGGAATCCTGTCTCAATTCGCCATCGCCCCTTGTATGTAGGAATGATATAGTTAAGATCGATCTCGTCCTAGTTGGTGGCGAACGCCCAGTCGAAGCTCTTTCTGTTTGAGGGCTCGAAGATCTTTTTCAAGAGCGCCAAGGTGGTTCTGCCACGAAAAGTATTGTCTTATCTTTATTCAGCTTGACTCATAATGGATCTTCTTCCGCTCCGCCTCAGCCATCTCGGCTAGCTCTCTTTTCACCTTCTCGTTCTTTGGAACGAAGATCAGGTAGGGATAACCGGTTTTTGAAAGGGTTAGCATGAGCTCTTTGCTGTAGAATCCGCGATCGAGGAGCCGTCTGTAGTCGCAGCAGCGAGCAATGCAGCAAAGATAGCCGGGGAGAAAGGCGGTTTCCAAACGAGTTCTACAGAGCCCATAATGATCGGGCAAATCCCGGTAACAGATGTTCCCGATTCTTCATCTGCGAAATTCACCATTCTCGCACATAAACAGAGAATTTTGGAGATTGCAAATGAAAAAGACCCAGTGCTTGTGAATCTTGGTGGTGGCGCGAAAGACGTCGAGGTAAGGGTTATTGATACGATCGCAGGACCACAGGTGAT
>DATKWH010000158.1:0-11396 GCA_035529655.1 Bathyarchaeia archaeon | reverse complement strand
GTTTTTTTTTTCGGATTGGCGCGTTCTCGCTTATCTCAAGATGCACGGGTTTGGTTATGTCCCTGAGATTGCGGAGATGTTAAAGCGATCCAAGAGGGCTATCCAATACACGTTAGCGAAACTGGAAAATTGGAATTTAGTAGAACGGCACGGTAACCCACGATGCCCGTTTCAATGGTATTCTATCAACAGTTTAGAAAAAGAAAAGATTTTGAGCTTGATACGGTATACAAGGGGTTTTTTCAGCCTTAAACAACTAAAAAAAACAAGCTACTTGGTTTTAGATTTGCTACTCTTCGATGTTCGTAAGCGAAGAGTACATAAAGACCCGGGAAGGTTAGGGGGGAGCCTACCTTATGGTGATTACAAACTCTTCACACGGTTCTATGACTTTCTCCGCAAATATGCCCCGGGCCATCGGTCACCAAATCTGCCTAAGGTATTCTTTCACAAAAGAGGGAAGAAAACCTATCACGTCATGGTGGAATTTGATAAATTGTTCAGGATAAAACGCGATTTCTTCTGGTTGCAACCAGGGGGATGAGTTAAAGTTTTAACAAAACAGCAAGTTTTTCTGTGCTGCAAACTTTAAAAAATAGCTTAAGTGATTCTGACCCTGGGGCGGTCTCCTAAAAACTTACAGTTTTAGGACAAAACAACAATGTGCAGGGTGTTACTGTTAGCCCTTCCTTATACCCATTCAGTATTACATTTCCACGTTTTCTTCATACGAAAGGCTAACATAAAACTGTAAGTTTTGGCGATTGGACTTTTATCTATCCCTCTTTCCCACCGAAAAAGGCCATTAAGAAGAGTAAGTATCAAGATTTTTGACCTTTCCGGGATAAAAACCCTACACTTTTATATATACTGTAACGCATATTTTAATATTGATGTTTTGAGATGACCGAAAAAAAGATGCCGATTCTGAAAGGCAACAAGATCAAGACCAGGATCTTAAGGCCTGAAGAGTATGAAGTTTTACATGAAGGTGCAAGGAAACTGGAGAATCAAACGCTTTTAGCTTCTTGCCTATTGTTAGGTGCAAGATATGAGGAATGCAGAAGGATCCACCAAAATCCTAAGTGGTTCGATGGCAATTTTATACATTTACCTTCCGAAGCGCAGAAGAAAGTGAAAAGGATCCAAACTGAGCGATGGATACGACTGAGCTCGATGGGTAAAGCGATCTTACCTTATTTCTTTGAGACCAAAGAAATGCCGACGGTCCAGGCTTGGAATGAAAACCTTTTGAGATGGAGCAGAAGGAAAAATTTAGACCCGGTTGGGATCACAGCCAGAAGCCTGAGAAAGACCTATGAATCTTGGCTTATTTTTAGCTTCCCTGAGGCTACAAATTTGGTTTATCTATCTCAAGGCCACACCACTCTTACTTCATTGCAACACTACGTTAATCTGCCCTTCCTCGATGAAGATAAGAAGGCAATGAAGCAATGGGTAGAGGGGTGGATATAGCATAACCATAGCCACCACAGGCCGCGCCTTCTATATTAGAATATTATACTTTGTACGTCCGTACGAAACATAGAATAGTAATGATGATGACCTACTTTTAAACTCACACTTACTCCTTACCTATTTAGATAACACAACAAACCAAAACAGATAATAATTATAACTTATGCCAACCCAAGAACAAAACCGAAAAGCTTATAAGTGTAACCTAAAAAGATAATAATGGGGGTGTAAGAAAAAGAGATGAACAAAGATAAAAAAAAGGGCATAGTTCAGAGGCTTAAGTTGAAGGTCCTACTGGTCCTATCGGCACTGATGATGCTGCCTGGCATGGCGGCTGCGGCAACAGTCAACTTTACATCGGTTGTGGAGATCCTTGAGGCGACAGTGGCCATATTCCCTCCGCTTGTACTGATCATCATAGCAGTTGTACCGGTGCTGATAATCGTAGCGATCGTTTCGTTCGTGATGGGATTGTTCGGAGCTATACTTGATGGGATAACCGGTGCGTTTAGGGGGATGAGATAAGATGAGGAAAATAGGGGCATTAATGATCTCCCTACTCTTCCTTGTTTGTCTTGTTGGTTCTGTCTCTGCGGTAGATTATAATATATCTGGAATAGTCAAGGATACTGACGGAGTAGGAATATATCATGCACATGTAACTGGCAACGTCACTGGCGATACATACACAAATGCAACTGGATATTACAGCATAACGGCAGCGGTTGGAGCGCACAACATCACGGCAACAAAATCAGGGTATTACACCAATTACACCATTCAAACAGTGGTCGCCGCAGACATCACCGATGCAGACATAATCCTGGAAAAAAAGCCGATCTTCGCGGATATGATAGCCACTTTAAACACCTTGGTGGACATATTCCCACCGATTGTGTTACTGGTTATAGCAGTTGTACCGGTGCTGATAATCGTAGCGATCGTTTCGTTCGTGATGGGATTGTTCGGAGCTGTACTTGATGGGATAACTGGGGCCTTTAGGAGATTAAGATAAGGTGAGCCACAAACTAACTACTCCCTTTTTTCTTTTTTTACTTTTAATGTTCATAGCCATGCCGCTCACGGTGGCAACTACTACGAGCATCACATTCTCTGATTTCGGGCTTGGCGACCAGACAATCATAATATATGATGTGAACGGGACCCTCGTTGAAGAGACGAACTCCACGAGCACGGTTTCACTCAATTCCACTCATGATTACGTATTCGTTCTACAGCCAACGAAGATGAATCTGTTTAACGATCCCTTTCAAGCTGTAGATCTTGTTATCGCATATATCCCTGTGGGGTTCTCATGGATATTAGTATTTATAGTCGCTGCTGGGGTCGTATTGCTAATTAAGAAGGTGTTGAAGTGATGAAACTTAAAAAGGATGTTGTGCTGGATATTTTGGCTGCTGGGTTCCTGATCGGGATTAGTGTAAAATACCTTTTGGAGTGTTACACTGGTATTTATGCCTTTCAAACGTTTACTATGGGTGGATCATCCTATCTCGCGTATTATGCGGATTGGTATTATCCGCTTTTGGATTTCGCGCCTGTTTTTTTGATAGGTGTTGTATTATTATTCAAAATTGTTGCGGATCATCTGGAGGTGGCTGTACGAGATGTTTAAAAAGCTGCTTTTGGCTGCGCTGGTTCTGGTGATGTGCGTGGGTTGTGTGACCGCGGGTGATGTTATATATGAACATGATTTTCATCAGTCGAGCGGAGCAACTTTTGATTATCAGGTTGTTTACCCTGGACAGGTTAGTGGACAACCTAATATTTTTCCTACTTGTCTTGTGATGGATTCTATCGAGGAGAACAGTGGTTTGCATAATTTTTTCGTATCTGTTGATGCGGACTATTTTAATCCAATGCTTGATGATGATGATAACATTATTCGTTCACACTTTGATAATGGTGTTAATTTGAAATTGTCTAACGGTGTGGTTATTATTGGGAATATCACGCATGGGTACGCTTATAGTGCTGATCTTTCGCATGTGAGTTATTATATTTTTGTTGAAGATTGGGATATTGGCGAGCTTACAGGGAATCAATATGCTACTTTTGCCGAATTGAGTGGAGACGGTCCGTGGGGTTTTGAGTGTGCTAAATCGAGTACTACGGAGTTGTATGGTGTTTTAAATGGTGGTGAGATTGCTATTGCGTATTATCAAGGCTCGGTTGGGGCTATTTGGACGATTGGTTATTCCAGTACGTTTAGTTACGGTGATCCTGATCATATATATTTTTTGAATCATGTTCATTATTTTTGGAATAAGGTTTATGTGGAAGAGGTAGACGGGATGCTGTATAAGCTGACGATACAGCGTGAGAATTTGCCTGGCTGGAGTGGTGCTACTCAATCGCGCTATTCCATTTCAAGTGTGGATCATGTTTATGTGAATCAATCTACTGTTAGGGGTATAAATGAAACGTTTTATATCTTTGATGATTGTTGTGAATGGTTGCAATTTTATTGTTGGGATTCAAATGATTTTCCTTTTGAAACAAATGCCACTGATATTTGCGCTGTTCCGGAACCTGGCTATTTTGATCTTTCTGGTTATACTCGTTCTATAACCGGAAATTTGATTCCTGGCGTGTTGCTTACCGCTCAGGATGAAGCAGAATATTCAAATAATATCAGCTTCTATGAATTTGAGAATTTGGATACTGGAGCTTTCGACTTAGCATGGAACAAAACGGGCTATCATAACGATAGTGTCTCTATGTATGTTGGAATGCCTGGTGATTATGAGCGTGATGTTTACCTGATCCCGCTTGATGCTCTTGATGAAGGCGAGTTTGGCGGTGTTGTTTACGATTGGTGCACCCACCAATCTATCCAAGGCGCTTACGTCTATCTCTTCAACGAGACCGCAGATAGCGGCAGTTATGCATATTCAAACAAATACGGTTTTTACCGCTTTGCAAGTATGGCAGAAGACTTAGAATATGAGATAAGCGCATCGAAAGACGGTTATGATGCGAGCATTGTTCACAGCTTCACGTTCAACGAATCCAACGTAAATGAAACTCATTGCAAAATAAAGAACATCTGGCTGTTGCCAGAGGGGGGATGCCCAGAAGATGGCGGCATTCCAACACCGCCACCAGCACCAACACCCATACCGCATGAATGGACAAATGAAGAAATAGTAAGCTGGCTGCGGGTAAATCTTATGGGAATGTTCATTATAGTTTTGCTTTTCACGTTCTTGTGGTTCCTACGTAAAGCGGGAGGCTCCAAACGCTAATGCATGATAGTAAACTACATGGGCTTGTGTTTTTGTGCGTTATATCGCTTCTTTTGAGCGCGTGTTTTGTGATGCCTATTGCAGCCACAGAATTTGAAGAAGGATGGTATTCACGACCCATCACTGATAAGTATCCCGGCTATACCATTGATCTAACAACGGACGGGAATTTTTCAGAATATGCCCTGGCAAGCGTAGTCGTAATGAAAATAAGGCCAGATCAGGTTTCGCATTTCACGATGGATACCAACACGTATGAAGTGGAGGTAGACATCACAGAAATTGGTTGGTATAGTTGGCAGGTAGCGGTCAACTATACTCAAGGAGACGTGCAGGAGTATGTAGTCACAAATGTATCTTCCCCCGCGTTCGTTCTCCCTAATTATTATATATTCGTTTGCGTTGGGCAAATGCCTTCTTTACTGCCCGGAGTTTATTGGCGGGGAGTTTTTGTATCCGCGCATCAAGATCTATACTTTTTCGATTTCGGAACCACAGCTTTACCGTTCGCCAAAGTTATAGATGTTATCCCTGTCCCGCCAACTAAATGCACGGTGATGGCAACCTTTGAGGAGGCGGGAGAAGCAGAAGTGCGATTGAATATATTGCCTATGGAAGAAGCGGGTGCAGGCTGGACCGAAACCGCACCAACGGCAATCTTTGATTGGTGCACTGAGAATATCCCTTACATCGGTATTTACGTTGGTGCAGCGATAAGTATCTTTGCACAGCTCCTCTTTGTGCTGTTCGGCTCAACAGAAGAGATGGGCCTAATCCCGCTGCTATTCACTAACTTCTGGATTCTGTATATCTTCTTCCTTATGTTTAGCTTGATGCACGCAGTTTCAAAGACCGGAAGAAACTTAATGACCTTCTTTGAGGTACTTGTCAATGATCATAAGTCATTGTTCACGTTCCTCTATGACTCAGTGCTCAAGATATTCCAGGCGATAATGAATGTTATATCCACAATCGCAGCGGTGATAAAACCATAGGTAGAGGAAGAAAGGAAAGGAAAGGAAAGGAATGAAACTAAACATAAAGACGGAAAAGAAATATATCTGGTTGCTGGGCTATTGCCTCATACTTGCATCAATCGTAGAGGTATATACATATAACTTTTTAGTGACTGCGGGAATAGTAGGGGGGAACGAAGTTACTGCTAATCCTATCGTTCATTATGGGGGTGCCATTCTTATAGCTTGCTTTGCGTGCGTGGTTTTAGTGCGTACATACGATCTTGGCGAGAATGAGAAGGCGAAGAAAAACGTGATGGTTATAGGTGTATTAGCGGTTAGCTTTGTAGTGCTGTTCTGCATAATCAATCTCTGGAGGTTGTTAGCATGTATGTACTGAAATTAATTGATCAAACTGCGAGACAAAAAGCGATCATTTTAAAGCAAAAAAGCAGCTCTATGGAGCAATTACTGGACGGGTTAAAGGAGTTTGTTGAAGAGAAGAATGGCATAAAGGAGATAAAAGGAGATGAGAAGATATAAAGAATTTTTGGCAAGTTTGAGTGAAGAACAGCGAAAACAAGTTAAGCGAAACTCTTTGGAATGGTATGTATATGGCATTGTAGTAGGGATAGCTGTAGTATTGGTTTGGGGGATACTGGGAGGGCTATAACGAAATAATGAAATGCAAATGCTTGATAAACAGAGACAAGGGCATCTCGGAGTTCAGGACGTTAATTCGCCGGGGAAATATACTTGAAGATAAGCTTGGCGGTGAGACTTATGGGATAGTAGAAGGTCCACGATATATCAGAAAAGGTAAAAAGTTCTACCCCTTGTATGTATGTGACGAAAAAGCAGGGAAGACTATGAAATTACAGGGGTCAACAATAAACATTCCAGAGACAGAAGGGGCACAGGTTTTAGATGCCTATGCGCTTACGAACATCATAGACGGTAAGCTATTTCAAACGGCATTCAGGTTGAAGATAGATATAAAAACGCTGTTAATCATGCTCTTTTTAGGGGGCTTCCTCGGGACCTTAGTCGGGCTGATGCTATGAGCAAAGATATAGAAGATAAGAGGATCACTACACCGGAATTAGAAACGGTGGGAATGGTCAAAGATTTCACGAAGAATGACGATCTCAGCGATCTCTCAGAGCTTGAGATCTATGCTATTGCGGCATATACCGCAACTAATAATAAAATCTGTCCTCTGCCTTTTTTCATGTCGTTCAGAGAGCAATATGTGAGATTGAGGAAGAGCAAAGGGCGGATGAGCAGACAGGAGCTCGTGGAGATTCTGAAAAAACGACCCACATATAATTACAGCCATAGTGAACCGGAGATCTTCCCGGAGGCTGAGGTAAAACAGCCAGGATTCCTTTCAAAACTATGGAAAAGAAGGTGAGCGGTTATGGTGTCCTCGCGTTCAAAGACGTTATCAGGATTCATTTTTTATCGGGTTCTTGATTACAGCCATGCGGGGACCCGGCGGAATAAGATAGATCTGAAGCTTGATTGCCTTGCAGATCTGGCAACGTTCATTAAGGTACAGGTAGAGGAAAAGGCGACGAGAGAACAGATAGAAAAGCTACAGCAGGAGATTGCAGAGCAGAGAACAGAATACCAATATAAAGTAGATGGCGATGAATATGGAATTACAGTCAGGAACGATTTTGACGTTAGTTGTACGGAGCTCCTGGAGAAATTGTTTCAAATAATCTATGATGAGGGGCTGCTGGACGCGCGGTTTATGCAGACGGTGGATTGGGCTTCTATAAGTTTAGGCGGGGAAAAGGATGACTAATACCTGGGAGGCTCATGTGCTCAAGGACATGGTCCAGAAGAGCGGAGAGCACATAATTGTGTATGCAACAACGGGTGCGGGAAAGACGAACCTACTCATTGATTTAGTGCTCACGATGCAGAGCAGGAACAATGAGAAGATCCTGTGGTATGACATGGGAAAAGAAGAGGAGATGCTGAATTTACTACAGTATTCAGACATCAGGATCTTTCACCCGGAAGGTGCACGGGTGGATCTCGAAGGTGATTTTAGCTATAATTATGAGCTCCGGGGCTTCAGCAACATCAACGACATTCTTGATAACGTCTCAAGCTCGAGCATAAACGTTATCAGCGTCACACCGTTCATCCTGAAGCCCGCGTTGTTTACGGCGTGGTGGTCAGATTTCTTCTCGCATTTTTTGAGAATGGCGTTTGAGAAGAAGCTGCCAAGACCCCTTACAATTTGTATCGATCAGTTTAACCATATCGTACCGGGTACAGGCGAGACCTTTGATTCGTTGCAGGGGGCGCTTGCGAACGAAATAGCATTTAACATCTCGAATTTAAGAGCGACAAAGACTCGGATGTTAGTCAGCTCCCATAAAATAGGGGGAGGGATCCGCAAGAACATCCGTACACAGTTCATGTGGATCATATTCAAACGCCTTTCCGAACGGATAGATACGGACATACCGCGATTGAAGATGACCCAGGGGGTGGTCCAGAAGCTCAAACCGGATCAGATGGTAATCGTGGATCCTTCACGGGATTATACAGAACCCATCTCAAATATCCCTTACAGGCTGATACCGGAAAGGGAGAAGGCAGAGCGGGGCTGGAATGTGACCTATGCGATAGAGACAACGCAGGAAGAACTGGAAAAGAACTTGGGCTTAAATCAAAGTAAGAAGCAGCGAGCAGATTTTTATAAAGAGATGGTCACGAACTGCATGACCTACATGACAGAGGAATTAGGAATGAAGAAGAAGGAAGTGAGCGAGATCGCGGGGATGCACCCTCGCTCGATCTATGATTTTTAGCCAACATTAACCACCTTACTAACAGTTGTTACCCAAACTACTAACATAAGATTATACAAAACGTCATTATTGCTGACCTTAAGCAACACTGCAAAAACCAGCTTACTAATAACTTTTACCCTTTTGGCTAACATACCGCAAAGCTTTTATAACCCCTCGGCTAACCAGTCCTGGAGTGCATGAAGTGCCAAAGCCTAATAATAATAGCGACAGTAATAATCGTATCAGCCGTAGCGTTTGCCGGGTGTATTGAGGAGGGGGGACTTGAACCTCCAGCTACACCCACGCCAGTTGTAAACCCAACGGTTACGCCAACAGGAGCTCCAACCGCAACACCAGCTCCAACAGTTACACCAACAACTACACCCACGCCAACAGAGGGGGATTATCGTGTGACAATATCGTTATCCAAAATGATGGAGGACATTACAATTACATACTTGGGCGGACCTGCATCTAAGTCGGTGAAAAGCATAACCATAACAAAAGTTGGCTCTGTAACGAATGTACCTTACGTGCTCTGCGAAGGTACGTGCCCGGTTGGCAAATCGGTGACGTTTAGAGATACTGGCATTCCGGGGCTCTGGAAAGATGAAGATATAATTGTAACCGCAACTTTTAAAGATGGTGCAACGCTCGTCATATGTCCTCCATCTACACCCACTCACTGGCGGGGTTACCTTGTGACTGCAACGGCAGCACAAAGAGGTAACGACATCGCAGTAACCTACCAAGGCGGACCGGATGCCGAATCCGTAGTAGGTATAACAATAACAAAAGCGGGATCTGCAACTAACGTACCTTATATGCTCTGCGAAGGCACGTGCCCGATTGGTGAATCGGTGACGTTTAGTAATGCCGCCACTCCAGGACAATGGGATCCCGTAATTGTAACTGCAACATTTGAAGATGGTGCAGAGTTCGTAATATTTGAAGCAAACATAATAAGGTAATTCTTCAGAAGAACCCACTTTTACCCCTTAGTCCTCCTTCCTTGTGTTTTATCCTTTTGTACATTATTACCCTTTTGTACAATTCTATGATGTGGTACCTGTAAATTTTAACCTTTTTGTATAATACCTGCTCAATCAAAGCAACATTATCTTAACCAATATATTAATAGTTCTAAGCCATCTGGATAACATACCGAAAGTGACTTAATACCGGACACTACAATCTTTCTATTGCTCAGAAGTAAAGTCGTAAAAGATGGCGAAAGTAAGAGATCAGGGGGTGACCCATAACCGGGTATTGGTGTCTGCACTCACACACAGAAAGCAATACTTTGTGGTTACCCTCTGCACTTTTTCTTGGTCACCTCCGGGAAAAAGTTAATAATTGCCATCTCTTCTTATCAATAGCGGGGGTGGATCGCGACTTTCTTCTGAGCAAAGAACTTCCAACCACCCCCGCAAAAAGAATTATTTTAAACCTAAGTGCGCTAACTTCCAGGTCAAGCGTATTTACTACGATCAGATAGCAGCCGGCACGAAGAAAACAGAGATCCGGGCCTGGAAGCCCTACTGGATCTCAAGGCTAATGCCTGCGAAAGGGCATATGCCCGATGTAGCGATCTTCCATACACCCGGGCGCCCGATTATAAGGTTTGAGATTTTAGATATTTCATACTATCGTACCGAAGCCCTCATAGGTGAAGGCATACTTACAGAAGCGGAATTTAACGAGTTTATCAATACGGATACTTGCATTGTAACGTTTTTAGGTGACCGAATAGAGACAACGAAAGGGCAGTTGACGTGGGGGGATTTCAAATGATAACTCCCCGGTCAGGGATACGAAAGCGACACCGCTATGAGGGTCAATCGGTATCTGTCAACGAGTGCTATGCCTGTAAGCAAATAATCAAGTGCCCTCACGAAATAAAAAAGAGCCAGTGGAAGCCATTATGCGCGGATTGTGCATATAAGGGGGTGGTTTGATGCCCCCTAAGGTTTTTTTACAACAATTGCAGCTATTAGCGCAGCATAGGACCCCCATCTTTCAAACTCCATCACGCGAGCAAAAGGGGGTGATGGAGTAAAGGAGGAAAGAGAAAGGGAAAATGTGTGAATTCTTTAGTTGTATAGCTACAAAAGATGGGAAAATATTGTTTTGTGAAGACGATAGTCATGAGGAGACAATAAAACGCGCAAACCTCAAAGACAATAGCCACGATTTTGTGAGGATCGAATACACCCCAGAAATGGGGTTGAGAGTGGATGCGCAAAGCATCCCAGAGTGGTATGAACGTTCGGCGCATCGAATTGAGGATGGGGTTAAAAAACTCTATCAGAATGTAGCGCCGGCCTGGGAGGACTACAAAAAGATCAAAGCGCAGGCCTTGGAGGACTACAAAAAGATCGAAGCGCCGGCCTGGGAGGACTACAAAAAGATCGAAGCGCAGGCCTTGGAGGACTACGAAAAGATCGAAGCGCAGGCCTGGGAGGACTACAAAAAGATCGAAGCGCAGGCCTTGGAGGACTACAAAAAGATCAAAGCGCCGGCCTGGGAGGACTACAAAAAGATCGAAGCGCCGGCCTGGGAGGACTACAAAAAGATCAAAGCGCAGGCCTTGGAGGACTACAAAAAGATCGAAGCGCCGGCCCGGGAGGACTACAAAAAGATCGAAGCGCAGGCCTTGGAGGACTACAAATCACGACTACAACAAATCGAAGGATGTGTAGGGGCATAACCAATATGCCCCCCTCCTTCATAAGGTTTTTTTTTTCGGATTGGCGCGTTCTCGCTTATCTCAAGATGCACGGGTTTGGTTATGTCCCTGAGATTGCGGAGATGTTAAAGCGATCCAAGAGGGCTATCCAATACACGTTAGCGAAACTGGAAAATTGGAATTTAGT
>DATKWH010000157.1:0-3025 GCA_035529655.1 Bathyarchaeia archaeon | reverse complement strand
GAGCCGGGCAAGCAAAAAATCGCTTTTTGATTTATTACACCGGCGATCGCACGACTTAGTACCGCTGCAGTGCCTATCTCCTCATAACTCTTCAGCCGGAAGAGTTCTCCAAATCCCGTTATCTCTTTTTTCACGAGTTTTGATATAACCTCTATTGTAACGTCATTTTTCGTCAACCCGGTTCCGCCGGAAGTGATAATGAAATCCGCATCGGTGTCCAAGGCTTTTGTTATGCCTTTGTAAATCTTGTCTTCTTTATCTGGCAATACATCGTAATACACGACTTCGTGCCCGTTTCTTTTTACGAGTTCCTGCGCGATTTCACCTGACAGGTCGCCGATTTCGTCTGCGCCTTTCTCTCTCTTCCAGTATTTAGAGGTGCTTATCGTGAGTATCGCACATTTGTACTGCTTCTGTGCGCCGCTCTTATGCTTCTCCGGGACGGTTATTTTTTCTTTCATGCTGTCTGTTAGACTATTTCGTGCTTCATCTGTAAGAAATTTAGCGGGGTTCATACAGCAGATATTACAGATACAAAGCTATATATGATAGTAGAATCGTAGTATAACATACGTAGATTAAAAAGGAGGAGATATAAAAATGGCTTATGAATGGCTAATCGGAATAGTAATTTTTGCATTTATCGTAATGGCATCTTCGATAAAGGTAGTGAAAGAATACGAGCGAGGCGTAATCTTCAGGCTTGGACGTTTGGTTGGCGCGAGAGGACCGGGGCTGTTTTTAATCATACCCCTCTTCGAGGTCATGGTAAAAATAGACTTACGAGTGTCAGTCTTCGATGTCACGCCGCAAGAGGTCATAACCAGAGATAATGTCACCGCGAAAGTGAACGCGGTCGTTTATTACCGCGTGCTCGATCCAGAGAAGGCAGTAACCGAGGTAGAGCAATACCAGTATGCCACATCTCAAATCGCTCTGACCACAATAAGAGGTGTGATAGGGCAGGCGGAGCTGGACGAATTACTCTCCGAGCGAGACAAGCTCAATAAACGATTGCAAGTCATAATAGACGAAGCGACAGATCCCTGGGGGATAAAAGTCTCTGCCGTGGAGATAAAAGACGTTGAACTGCCGAAAGAGATGCAGCGTGCAATGGCAGCACAGGCAGAAGCAGAACGGAATAGACGAGCTCGCGTTATTGATGCAGATGCCGAGTTCCAGGCGGCGAAGAAGATTGCAGAAGCTGCGAACGTCCTTCAAAAAGAAGAAGGCGGGATGTTCATCCGAATGTTACAAACGATAAAAGAGGCAACGGAGGAAAAAGCTACTACCGTGGTCTTTCCGTTCCCGGTAGAGATGCTCGAGGCTTTGGGATACCGATCTGAGAGCAAGTCTAAATCTAAAGAAGAACCCGTGGAGACAACGAAATAAAAGACCAAAGCTTTTTTCTTTTTTCTTTTTAAGAAAGTTTGATGGGGAAGCAGTTCTTAGAGATAACCGAGAAGAAGGAAGTAGACGCGATCATCGCTTGCGTCGCCGCAGAAGTTGCGAAGGCACGAGCAGCAAAGACAGACGCATCGGTAGAAGAAGTAAAAGTAGACGAGGCACTGGGTAGAAGTGTTTCTGCCGATGTTTTCTCTGCTCTTAACGTCCCCCCGTTTGACCGGGCAATCATGGACGGCTACGCAGTTGTAGCCTCTGATACGTTCTATGCCGATGAAAATAACCCTGCTTCTTTGATTATAACTGGCTCTATATCTGCTGGCGAATCTCCTTCGCAACGCATAGACAAGGGCTATTGCATGGGCATATCTACCGGTGCACCACTCCCAAAAGGCGCAAACGCTACGGTAAAAGTCGAAAATACCTCTGAATATGCGGATAATGTCGAAGGTAAAAAGACAAAAAAGGTGAAGGTGTACAAACCTGTTGCTCCCGGTGAAAATATCATGCTTGCGGGCTCGGATATAAAACGTGGGGAGCGAATAGTAAGGCGTGGAACTACGCTCACGCCACGTGAGACCGGTGTCCTGGCTGCTTGCGGCCTAAACGAAGTGGCTGTTCATAAAAAACCGATAGTGGCAATCATATCCTCGGGTAATGAACTAATAGCGCCGGGAGAAGATCTCGAGCCTGCAAAGATCTATGATGTTAATTCACAGGCACTCAGCGATTCAGTTCGCGAATGCGGGTGCAGCCCTTATTTCCTCGGAATTGCCCGTGATAACGTCGAAGATCTATCCAAGAGGCTAAACGAGTCGCTGGAAAAAGGTGTTGACATTATAATTGTCTCGGGCGGAACCTCTGCGGGCGTTGGCGACCTGCTACCCAAAGTGATAGAAGAGCTTGGCGAGATACTCGTGCACGGTGTTGACATAAAACCTGGAAAACCGTTCATCTTCGGCACTCTCCAGGGGAAGCCTTTTTTCGGCTTGCCAGGGAATCCAACATCCGCATTGGTTACCTTCAACCTTTTTGTTGCTCCTCTGCTCCGCACGATATCGGGCATCCCCGAACAAAATCATGAAAAAGGTGGAAGAAGAAGAAAGGAGAAGAGAATAAAGGCTAAGGCGGCGCAGAGAATCTTCTCCGAGCGTGGACGAAATGAGTACGTACTTGTCAATCTCGTCTCCGCGAAAAAGCCAGAAGAAGCATCCGTTATTGCTTATCCTATTCTCACTGGCTCTGGTGCAATCACCACGCTGGCAAAGGCAGATGGATACATTTTCATGGAGAAGGGGAAGGAGATAATAGAAGAAGGGGAAGAGGTGGACGTTGCGTTATTGACTGAAATACCTCGCAGATGAAAGCCTAACTGGTTGTTTACATAAGTTGTGCAACACACAGCACTGGCACATTCGGATTTATATTTATATTTGACCTTTTTATATGTATACAATATCCCGCCTTAACTCAGTGTGGAAGAGTGCGCGGCTGTAGTGTAGCGTATTTAGATCACCTCCCGAAGATCTTATTACCGCGCGCGGACACCGTGCTGTCCCCGGTTCAAATCCGGGAGGCGGGATTTTTTCAAAATGGCTGAACTAAAAGAACTGCTGAAGAA
>DATKWH010000156.1:0-3274 GCA_035529655.1 Bathyarchaeia archaeon | reverse complement strand
ACAAATGGAATTCGTGATGTTCTTCAAGAAAGATCCGCCTCTATCATCTGAAAACGGTGAATTTGGTACGAAATTGGGCGATTGGAACTACCTGTGTGCGAGCTGAAGCACTCTAAATTTCCCCGAAGGGGTTTTGTTCTCTGCGGGTCCAGACCGAGCGTCGGCTCATCCAGAAACAGCACTTTCGGCTCGTGCAGCAACCCCCGGGCTATCTCCAAACGCCGCCTCATTCCGCCGGAAAACGTCTTTACAATAACATCCTGCTTCTCTTCCAGTTCCACAAGCTTCAACAGTTCCACTATCTTATTCTCCCGTACAAGCTTCGGAATACGGTACAGTCGCCCGTGAAAATCCATGTTCTCATACGCAGTGAGTTCATCATCCAGGCTCTGATCCTGAAAGACGATACCTATCGATTTCCTCACATCATCATCTCTTTTTGCGATCTCAAAGCCATTAACACGCGCAGAACCGGACGTCGGCCGTAATAACGTTGAGAGCATGGAGATGGTGGTCGTCTTTCCCGCGCCGTTCGACCCGAGCAGGCCGAAAATCTCGCCGCTCTCTATGCTGAACGAAACGCTGTCTACCGCAACAACTCCGTTAAACTTCTTGGTCAGATTTTCCACTTCTATGGCGAACATCTTCTGTTATTCAATCAATCAATCCAGACTCTTTAAATCCGCAAGACACTGCTCGAGAATCCTGACTGCTTGCGGTTTCTTATCCCGAGACACGTCATCAATCACATCCCGTATTTCAAAAAGCAAGCCTTTCATTGGTATTTTCTCTTCACCAAAGATGTCAATAAGCAGATTTTTGAACTGTAACAGTTTCTCGTGTGATTCTTTCTTGCGCTCTTTTATAGTACGTAATGCTTCTTCTCCGGTCGGTGTGAGCGCAAAGATAGTCTTTGACCGCTTACCCGTTTCGCCCACCATTATTAAGTCCTCCTCCTCCAACTGTTTCAGAATGGGATAGAGCGTTCCTTTGCTTGGCACCCAGATCCCTTCAGTCTTCTCCCCAATCTCCTTGAGCAATTCATAGCCTGATTTGGGCTCTTGATTGAGCGAGTGAAGAATGAATAAGGCGAGCAAACCTCGCTCTTTGCCGTCCTTAGATGCAAACGTCCACAGTCCCGTCATTCTATAGTATAGAGGAGGACACGCATATAAATATTCCTAGTTCGAACCGTTCGACACCGAAGCTTCATGATGCGGAGCATAAGTTAGAAACACGTTATTACTCCCAGAAGAAACCTGGGCGGGGACCTCCTTTACATAAAGCTGCACGACGAATGGATCTAACGGAAGACGGAACCGTTTATCCGTGGTTATCTGAAGTCTCTAGAGATTCCCCTATCAATATCCATGAGATATGGTGATGTGTCTCTCCTGTAACATGAGGTTCATCATACGTGTGTTCGTACAGTTCCTTTATTGTCGTGAAGTTGAAATAGTCTTCCAGCTCGTCATGGGTGCAGAAATGGAGATACTTTCCTTTTTGAAACGAATGAGGCTCATTTCGGACGGGAATACCTTTCCCGTACTCTTCAGGATCATTTGTAGAAAGGGCATTAAGGAAGAGCAATCCCCCTGACGTTAGAACTTCTTCAATCTTCTTTATAAGCTCTTCTCTTTCTGCAGGTCTCAATAAGTGGTAGAGGTTTGCAACAAATACAACATCATATCGAGATCTGTCCAATTCGGTAAAATTACAGCAGCGAAATTGTACGCTCCCCTTTGACATTTCCCGACTGGTAGTTCTGGCCATGCCAATAGCTTCTTCTGATATGTCAATACCTAAAACGGAGCATCTAAGATGCTCTGAGAAGTACAGAGCATCACGGCCGTAACCACAGCCAATGTCCACTATACGTAAACGTACGAGATCGTTATTTGATCTGCAATTCTGTAAGTATCCCACCGCAGCAAGGGCTAACTCACTCGGTCCTTCGCCCCAAACACGTTCATTGCTTTTATATTTAGTATCCCAGTTCATTGCCAGTTTCTCTTTCTTGTAGGCATTTCATATATGACGGAAGACGGCTAAAAGAAGTTGCCGAGCCGAAGCAGCCAGCCGTGGCCGGTTGCGTTCTTATCGATACAAAGCAACCGGATATATGTGATGATTGGATTAATCGCTGGCTTTTTCTTTATTTCATTAATTTATTTGGATACTTGATAGATAACTATCTATCAGTATTGAACTCTCAACTTAGCAGAGCAGAGCATAGTATAGTAGGGCGTAGCATCTCGAAAAATAATAATAAAATGACACGAGAGGACGAAACACGATTCAGGTATATTGAGCATCCCTCGGATGTGGGGTTCGAGGCGTACGGCACTACGTTAGAAGAGCTCTTTGTCAATGCCGCGCTCGCCATGTACAGCTTCATGACCGATGTCGATGCGATCGAAGCAACAGAGGAACGAGCAGTAACTGTACAAGCAGAAGATCTTTACAGCTTGATGTTCGATTGGCTGGATGAGCTGCTCTTTCTCTTCGAGTCGGAATCGCTGGTTATGAAACGGTTTGATATATCCGTAAACGAGTCAGAGTTTAGCATACAGGGAACGTGCCTGGGCGGTACCTTCGATCCTGAACGGCATGACGCTGGTATTATTATCAAAGCTGTCACCTACAACATGATGGAAGTGAAGCGGAACGAACAGTGGCACGCACGGGTCGTTTTAGATGTCTAAAAACTCCAAACCATCCTTCCAATTAAATGACTTTTAGCTTAGCTGTTTCCTAACCTCTTGAGAAGGGCCTCTTTTTTATCATACGCCTCGCGGAAGATCATCAATCTATATGGGTGGATGAATGCCTATATAACTATGTAAGTTCTAATTATGAAAGGTGGTTGACATGAGCAAGATAAAAGTTGCAATTGTTGGTGTAGGTAATTGTGCATCATCATTAGTACAGGGGGTTGAATATTATAAAGACGTGGATGAAAAGAGCGGTTTTGTTCCTGGAATAGCACATAATACCATTGGTCATTATAGAATAAGAGACATACAATTTGTAGCAGCCTTCGATGTAGATAAAAATAAAGTTGGAAAAGACCTTAGCGATGCAATATTTACAAGTCCTAACTGTGCTATGAAGTTTAGTGAAGTTCCAAATTTGGGTAATGTCCTAAATTTCGTGGCTTACCTTGAACATCAACAATTCCTTCCATGTCCAAATGTGATCTGTGATGCCCTCAGCCATGCAGGGTGTTCTTCCTATGTTCTTCTCACCCTTCTTCGTTTTTATCGTCAACGCA
>DATKWH010000155.1:0-8200 GCA_035529655.1 Bathyarchaeia archaeon | reverse complement strand
ACGTCCGATTTCTTCGATAACTCGCCATTACTCTCGCATGCAACAACTCGTGATCCTTGCTCGCTCTCTAAAGATTCGAGGTTCTCCCTTCTTACGTCGCTTATAAATATCTTACCGCTCGACCTGCCCTCATCTGCAGCCAATAGCCCTCGGAGGATAGATGACCCTATGTTACCCACGCCGATAATGCCTATCTGCTTCCCCTTTACCGTTTTCTCATTCATTCCTTCAGCGGATTTATAAGCACAACATTATTACCCCGGAGTATTACGGAGCCAAGCGACCTCTTCTTTTCACCTTCCAATATCTCGCTTGCTCCACTCAGATGTAGATTCAAATAATCGTCCACCGATGTCAGCACACCTTCCAGTACACACTGCTCCCCTTTCATCTCTACATGTATCTCTCTTCCCACCAGGCTTTGAACTTTTTTGTTTGGAAACATATCCTCATTTCCCTCTTATCTTTTCTATTTTACTTCCTTATTTAAAAAACATGCTCCATGAGCTGGTTATAGAGGGCCACGTGGTAAACCCGGAAGGGATACACGAGGCTCAGATAGGTATTGACGAGGGGAATATTACAGAGCTAAAAAAGCAAGGTTTAAAAGGGGAGCAAGAAATAGAAACTCGAAGATGTCTTATTTTCCCCGGGGTTATTGATTTACATGCGCATTTAAGAGAAGATAGCAGTCATAAGTGGGATTATAAGGAGGATTTCAAATCGGGCACCGCAGCTGCACTTCACGGCGGTATAACCACTGTGGTTGACATGCCAAATACTCCTTTGCCAGGCATAAATGCAGAGCGAATAAGAGAAAAGAAGGAGCTCGCACGCACAAAGTCGAAAGGTTTGATTGACATCCTTTTCTACGGTGGTGTGACTGAATCCAATCTGAATGCACTCGCAGATATGCAAAAAGAGGTCGTAGCGTATAAACTATACCTTTCTGAGACTGGCGGATTGCACATAGGTGAGGCAACCTTACCAAAAGCACTTAAGGTGATAGAAGCGACTTCCAAACCCGCCGTCATTCATTGTGAAGACCAACATATTATAGACAGTAGGAGAGAAGAGTTTAAATCAAGAGGGGAAGGAGAAAAAAAGCACAAAGAACTCCATTCCGAGCTGAGACCTGATGAAGCGGAATTGTCGGCGGTCAAGAACGTTTTATCTTCCGCGTCGGCTTCAAGCGGCATTAAAATCAACATCGCACATGTATCCGTTTACGATACTGTGGGTATTCTAAGACAATACAAAAACGTTCACTGTGAAGTCACACCACATCATCTGTTTTTTACCAAGAACGATGTAGTGGCTAAAAAGTCGTTTTTAAAGACGAATCCACCGTTGAGAACCGAAGAAAATAGGCAGCGGTTGCTGGCGGCATTTAAAGAAGGCCAAATAGACTTTTTGGCGACTGATCATGCACCGCACACGAAGGAGGAAAAAGCACAGAATATCTTAGATGCGCCTGCAGGCGTCCCTAATTTAGATACGTACGGGAATTTCGTGTCTTGGTTGATCGTACGTTGCGACGTCCATCCGACGCTTATAGCACGGGTCTGCGCGTATAATCCGGCTCTATTTTTGGGCTTGAACGACAGAGGTCGTATAGATGTAGGTAAAAGGGCAAATTTGACGATTTTAGATTTACAGAAGCAAGTGAAAATCCGCAGCGAACATCTGTATACAAAATGTGGGTGGTCGCCCTTTGATGGTTACGAATTCCCCGGCACGGTTAGGCATACCATTTTTAATGGTATCGTAGCGACTGAATATGACGAAGTGCTGAGTGATTTGTTTCGTACTGAAAATATTTGATATTGTGGCTACATTCGTAAGACTAAGAGAAAAGCATCATGAACCCTATTATAGATACCATCGTTGTTGCAATATGGCTGATGCTGCCCGCGTACATACCGAATCCGAGTGCTGCGTTCTTTGGCGGTAAAACGCCCATAGACCGGGGTATTTACTGGGGTAAGAGCAGATTGCTGGGTGATGGAAAGACATATGAAGGCCTCGTAAAGGGCATCTCATGCGGCTTCCTCGTCGGCATCGTTCAGCATCTGTTTTTGGGTGAATATTTAAATCTACCTACTTTCGGCATCTTCCCCTTCTTCCTAGTGACGTTATTTTGCTTATCTGCGGGTGCAATGCTTGGGGATCTGCTGGGGAGTCTCATAAAGCGGCGGGTTGGGCTAAAACGGGGTGCGCCTTTCCCTTTGGTCGATCAACTGGACTTCGTGGCTGGTGCCTGGCTGCTTTTGTTCCTGTTTGCACGAGAGTGGTTTACTGAATCCTTCTCCTTGGATATCATCCTTGCGGTTATTATTATTACCCCGCTATTGCATCTGTTTACAAATTACATCGGCTTTAAGATGGGGAAGAAGCAGGTCCCGTGGTGAGGTGAATGAGCCGAAAATCGTTGTTGGGTGATATTGAACGGCAGCGTTGAAAAAAAGCGTAATGTTTAATTAAAATCCCGGTCTACAATGCAATGTTTAATAAGAAAACTATGGGGAAGACGAAGAAAGCCAAAGGAGGGGAGGAAGGGATAAGAATAGCACAGGTTTCCTGCGGTACAATCTATGGAAACGTGCAGCAGGAGATAGAGAAGGCTGCGGCAGAAGTGGGTGCAGAGCTATATGTGCCCGAAGTTGACCTGGACTATGTAAAAGAGAAGGTGGACGAATTTGGCTATGACATGAAGAAGAGCCTGGGATTAAGTGTGGCGTTGGCGCGAGGCTACGCCGTGTCTGAAGGGTTAAGCGATGCCGACGCGGTATTCCTGGCGGGGTGTCATAAATGTCCGCGGGGAGCGGTTATACGGACGGAAATCAGGAAGATCATACAGGAAAAGACAAATCTGCCCATTGTTATGTATCCTTTTTCAGAACGGACAAAGGCGGGTGAGTTACTGACAAGAATGGAAGCACTGGTTACGATAGTGAGACGGAGATGGATATTGGAGCGGACGGTGCAAGAGGGACTTACTGCGGGCATTGATTCCGGCTCGACAACCACAAAGGCAGCGATAATGCAGGATAACGAGGTGTTAGGAGCGACATGGTCCCCCTCAAGGGACGTGATAAAAACAGCAGAAAAAGTCTTTGCAGAAGCACTGGAAATTGCAGGCGTGAAAAGGGATGAGATAGAGGCTCTGGGGACCACTGGTTATGGCAGACATGCAGTAGGTGAGCATTTCAAAGCGGATCTGGTGCAGGAGGAGCTGACGGTGAACTCGAAGGCTGCGATGTATCTCGCGGGAATCGAAAAAGGTGAAGCCATGATCATCGACATTGGCGGTATGGACAACAAGATAATCACTGCATATGACGGCATTCCCGACAACTTCACAATGGGCGGGATATGCGCTGGCGCTTCAGGAAGATTCCTGGAAATGGTAGCACGTAGACTGGGCGTCGATGTGGTGGAGATGGGTAAGTTAGCATTGGAAGGCGATTATACTAAAGTCAAGACGGACAGCTATTGCATCGTTTTTGGTATTCAGGACCTTGTATCAGCATTATCAAGTGGCGCGAGGAAGGAAGATGTTGCGGCTGCGGCTTGCCATTCGGTCGTGGAACAGGTAAAAGAGCAGTTGTTACAGGAAATAGACCTCAGACAGCCTGCGATAGAGGTTGGCGGCACTGCTTTGGTTGAGGGCGTGCCAGTAGCGATGAACGATGTACTCGGATTTGATGTGATTGTGCCACGGTATCCACAGTACATAGGTGCAGTGGGCGGAGCACTGCTCTCTTCGTCCTTCAGGTAAAAAAGTCATGTTGCGGTTCATTGGTGTTGTGGAGAAGGCGGACGAAAGAGGAGTATCAAAGATAAGAATTTTTGATGAATTTCGTGACGGCTTGGACGGGTTGGATACCTTCTCACATATTCTCATCCTCTACTGGTTTCATTTACGGGATACAGCGGAGGAAAGAGGTGTGCTAAGTGTAATTCCACGGAGACATCAGGGATCGCCAGAAGTAGGTGTGTTCGCTTCGAGGAGTCCAAGCAGACCGAATCCAATTGGATTATGCGTAGTGGAACTGGTGAAGATGGAAGGGAATATTTTATTGGTGAAAGGGCTTGATGCGTTAGAAGGCTCTCCAGTAATTGATCTCAAGCCGTACATCCCACGGGCAGATGCATTTCCCGATGCTGTGGTTCCACAGTGGACTCTCCGCGGGCCTAAAACATGATGTTTTCCGAAGGATGGACGTCAAGATAATTTGTAGTCGAAGAAGAAAGAAAACGATAAGTGCGCGGGAAGTAGACGGAGCCATCCACTTATATCTTCCTATAGGGCTTTCACGCGAGGAGGAATTAAAGTATGTTCAGTGGGCGAAGAAGCGGTTTGAAGCACAGCATCGTAAAAAGGAACTCATGGAGAATAATACTGATGAAATGCTGGAAAAACGTGCGCGTGAACTAAACAAGCGGTATTTTGCCGGGGGACTCTCCTGGGTGCAGATATGCTATACGACCGAGCAGAATGCACGCACCTTCGGGATTTGTAACACTACAAACAAAACAATCAGGATTTCAGACCGCCTTCTGAAAATGCCGAAATTTGTGCATGATTACGTTGTGGTGCATGAGCTTGCACACTTGAAAGTGCCGCGACACGGACCAGACTTTTGGAAACTTGTAAACGGATACCCAAAAACAGAACGGGCTCGCGGATATTTAATGGCGATTGGCATGAGTGATTGAGATGTTCGTGTTTAGGAAGGCATTTAATTTATGCTTCCGAAAAGAACTTGAAAGTAAAGGATAAAAGAAAATTAAGGTGAAAAGAAAACAAACACAAAATAAAATGCAAAAAGATTACATTTTGTCACTGGAAGCCGACAGATGGCTATTTCATGCGGATATCCTTGTGGACAAGGCGCATGTAGTGATGTTAAAGGAGCGCGGTATCATAAAGAAGGTTGAAGTGGCGGCTATTCTGAACTGCTTGACTGATATAGAAGAGCAGGGAGAGGATTTTATCGAGCATGAGCTCTCCGCATACGAGGATGTGCACACGGCGATCGAATCTGTAGTGATACGGGAAATAGGTGAGGACGCAGGCGGAAGGATGCACACCGGACGGTCAAGGAATGATGAAGTTGCAACGTGCATACGAATAGCGCTTCGTGACGAGCTGTTTGAGCTGATGGCGGTGGTGAATGGATTGAGAAGCGCGTTATTAGAAAAAGCGGCTGAGCATGTGGATACCATAATGCCGGGCTATACGCATTTGCAGCATGCACAAGCAACTACATTCGCTCACCATGCCTTAGCACACGCAGATGCGTTTGCGCGTGATTTTACACGGCTTATAACTGCATATGAGCATACAAACGTAAGCCCGTTGGGCGCGGCGGCATTCGCTTCTGCAGGCTTTCCGATAGACCGCGAGCGAACAGCGAAACTTCTCGGGTTTGAGTCGGTGCTGGAACATTCGATGGATGCGGTATCTACGCGGGATTTCATCATCGAGACGATTTCATGTTTCTCTAACTTGGTGACCAACCTGAGCAGGCTTGCAGAAGAGTTAATACTGTGGAGCACCTCAGAATTCAATCTCATTCGAGTTCCTGCGGACTACGCAACTGGAAGTTCGATAATGCCTCAGAAACGAAACCCTGACTACGCAGAGCTTGTGAGGGCAAGAGCCGGCACGGTTTACGGATGTTTGATGAGTGTGCTTTCTATAAGCAAAGCGTTACCGTACTCCTACAATCGTGATTTACAGGAGGTCACGCCACATCTGTTGAAAGCAGCGAAGACCACGACTGCTTCGGTAGCAGTAATGAAGAGCATGGTAGAAGGGCTGGAAGTGAATAAGGAGGAGATGGAGAAGAAGGCGCCACGCGGATTCACTGCCGCAACTGAGCTGGCTGATACTATCGTTAGAGAGACTGGCATACCTTTCAGGACTGCGCATAAAATCGTATCTTCTTTATCTTCTGTTTTGGCCGATGAAAACCGGGAATCAATAAATGATAAGGACGCGGAAAAAGTGTTTGTGGCAGAGATACTTCAGCGAATAGATGATTTCGCTCTGGGTATCACCGAGAAAAAACTGAGCGAGAAGGGGCTTACCGAGAAAAAAGTAAAAGAAGCACTAAACATCGCTTCAAACATTCAGAAGCGGAGTGTAAAAGGCGGCCCCGCGAAGAAAGAAGTTAAAAGGATGCTAATCAAGCGAAAAGCGGATTTAGAGAAGGATGAAAAATCGAGGCAGGAGAAGGAAGAGCAGGTGAAAAAAAGCTTAGAGGAACTGGAACGAGAGGTGAAGAAAAAGAAGAGGATAATAAAAATAATAAGAAGGCCAAATCCTGACATTTTGAGCGTTTTAAAGAAGTGAAATGAAAATTTTTCTCAGTTCTACGTATGTGGACTTGAAGGATTATCGGGCGAAAGCACGGCAGGCTATTGAGGAAAGTGGGAATGAATTTGTGGGGATGGAGACGTTTCAGAGCCACACGCACGAGCCTTCGGAATTTTGCCCTGAGCGCGTGGAAGAATGCGATGCGTTGGTGCTCCTTGTTGCGTATAGATATGGGAATATCCCCGACGGAGAGACGCGTTCGATAACACAGTTAGAGTATGAACACGCGCTGAGGAACAAGATTCCGGTTCGCATTTATCTGACGGATGATGCGTTTTCATGTTCACCCAGCGTGATCGATGACAATCGGGAACGTATTAACGGATTCCGTACACTGCTCTTGAAGAGCCATACGTGCTCCTATTTTTCAACGCCGGACGGGCTTTATGAAAAATTGAAGTTAGATATAAAACAATTTCCGGTTCCTCCGTATACCGCTAATCCATACGCATTGCAGGCGAATTTCACCGGTAGAGCGAACGAGAGACAAACGTTATCCGATTGGCTGACGAAAGATCCGCACCCGATGCTCTCTTTGATAGCCTTTGGCGGTATGGGCAAATCCGCACTTGCATGGTACTGGCTTATGGAAGATGTTAAAGGGAGTGACGAGCAGCCGAAGAAAATGGTCTGGTGGTCTTTTTATGACATCGAGTCGGGTTTTGAGCGATTCCTCAAGAAGGCGATCGAGTATTTCAGCGATGCAGAAGTTGATTGGGATACGCTTCCCTCAACGAGAGATCGGATGGAGCATCTTTATACACTTCTGCGGGATAATCGTTATCTTTTGGTGCTTGACGGCGCCGAACGCGTTTTACGCGCGTATGCGGGTATGGGCTCGCCGTATCAGGGTGATGAGGTTGAAGAGGATGAACGCGGAGACTATCGATCGTGCATCGAGCCACATTGTAGTATGTTTCTCCAGTGGCTGGCAACCGGTCATCCAAGAACAAAAACATTGTTAACCAGCCGTTTATTCCCCAGAGAACTCGATGGCTTAGCAGGCTGCCTTCGACGAGATTTAGACCGAATGGATAAAGCCGATGCTGTAGAATTTTTTCACCGTCAAGGCGTTACAGGCACACGGGCGGAAATTGAAACGGCTTGTGAAAGTGTTGGGTATCTCCCACTTTACCTCAGACTGCTTTCCGGTATGATTGTGCGTGACCCCCAGAATCCCGGAGATATAGAGGAGTGGCTGAAATACGATCTCATAGCCGAGTTGAAAGGTAAAGAAGGACACAACATTTTAGATTTTTCTTATAACGCATTAGACAAGCAAAAGCAAAAATTTATCAGCAGACTTGCGGCCTTCAGAAATCCCATGGACTACGACGCGATTTCCATTTTTAACGATTTCGACAGCGAGGCTAAATTTAACGGGGTTCTGCTTGAACTCGTGGATCGAGGCTTGCTCTTCCGTGACGAAAAGAGCAATAAATTCGATTTGCACCCGATTGTGAGAAGATACTGTTACGAAAGGTTGAAAAATAAGGAAAGTATCCATTTAGTGCTAACAGATTATTTTGCTTATATACCAGCACCAGAAAAGATCGAATCACTGGATGACTTAGCACCGGTTATTGAGCTGTACCATCATACCGTAAGAGCGGGAAGGTATGATGATGCTCTAGACTTATATTACCATAGAATTTGGAAATTGATTTTTTATTCATTCGGGGCATATCAAGCAGAAATCGAACTTCTCCGTGCTCTCTTTCCAGATGGCGAGGACAACCTGCCGAGATTGAAAAACAAATCAGCTCAGGCATTTACGCTGAATGCATTTGCTGGTTCTTATGCGATGTCCGG
>DATKWH010000154.1:0-11248 GCA_035529655.1 Bathyarchaeia archaeon | reverse complement strand
CGTATAAATTGGCTGGCGATAGAGATAAGGCTATTTTAAGAGAGATCGCTTGCGATCTCGGACTGAAGGAAGCGGCAGGTCGGAAGAAACGAGCGGTGCAGTACGGCGCGAACGTGGTGAAGGCAATAGAGAAATTAGCGAAGCAGAACGGCTACCGGTACACAAGAGATTACCTGAGGACATTTTACCCCTCGCGGGATATCAAATTGGGATGCCTGTTCAGCTCGGGTAAGGACAGCGCCTATGCGCTCTGGCTCATGAGGAAGGCGGGCTATCCTGTGGAATGTTTGATCACGATAAAGAGCCGGAATCCCGAATCGTATATGTTTCACACGCCTGCGGTGGAGTTGGTGGCGCTGCAAGCCGAAGCGATTGGCTTGCCCCTGGTGACGAAAGAAACAGAGGGCGAGAAGGAGAAGGAGCTGGAGGATTTACGAGCTGCTTTTAGAGAAGCGAAAGCTGAATATGGCATAGAAGGAGTTATAACCGGCGCGTTATGGAGTACTTACCAAAAAGAACGAATAGAAAGAATTGCCATGGAAGAAAATCTCAAAGTGTTCGCTCCTTTATGGCATATCAATCAGGAAACAGAGCTGCGGCTCGTAGTATCCAATTTCGAGGTTATTTTCACTGGCATCAGTGCATATGGTCTGGACAGGAGTTGGCTTGGTAGAACGATAACAGTGGAAGATGTTGAACGCTTGGTGGCGTTGAACGAAGAATTAGCGAAGCGCTTTGATCAAACTTCGTCAACGTCTGGAGGATTGAACATAGCAGGCGAAGGCGGAGAATTTGAATCGTTGGTGTTGGATGCCCCGATGTTCACCAAAAGAATTGTCATTAAAGAAAGCGAGATCGTGGAAGAGGATGAGAATATCGCACGATTAATGGTGAAGGTGGCGAGATTGGTGGAAAAGCAAGGTTAGCGAAGAGATAGTACGAATAAAATAATGTACAAGTACAACCCTCTGTAAATCTCATCCAGGATATCAAGCTCCATGTCAGAAGGGAACTGGGCTCTTTAGCCATGCCTGACGAATTAGAGATCGTTGACTCATTGCCGAAAACAAGAAGTGGGAAGATCATGCGACGTGTGCTCAAGGCGCAGGAGCTCGGGATGGAAGTCGGCGATATCTCGACGCTGGAAGATTGATCGTTAACACCGGGAAGAAATTGAAAGCGGTGAAAAAAGCAGAATTAGCTCTTATTCTAAGCGCATGATTTTTATGTGCCTGCTAGCAATAGAATATGAGGCAAGCTAAAAAGCCCTTTGAACGGCTTGTTTGAAGATGAAGCGGAGGTTAAAGAATTATGGGGGGTTCATCCAGAGGGCGGTATATACGCAATACTGCGGATATGACGGCGTTAGGCGAAATGGCAAACATAAAAAGGAGGACCCCATATGTATAAAGACGTCTGGCAAAAAGTCTACAAGTCGGTCTGTTCTATAACCTTCTTGAAAGACGGTGAGCGAATTGCATCTGGTACTGGATTCAAGGTAAATAATAGATTGGTAACCAACTATCATGTCATTCAAGTTCCGACTGCTACTCATGTCCAACTTCGCTTTGTGAACGAAGATGGTTATACAGATTATATCTCCAAGAGTATATCGATGAATGAATTTCTAACAAAGCTGGTAGATAGTATGCCCGTGGACAGTTGGGATTATGCAATTTTTGATCTCGATTGGCCAGAGTTCAATGCTATCCCATCGCTCAATCTTTGCGTCAGAGATGAATTCAATATTGGTCAATCGATAGTTCTTTTTGGATATCAATTCGGTCAACCAAACCTCTCTATCCACAGTGGAATTCTTGCTTCTCGGTTTGTAAGTGATGGAGTAAAATACCTACAGTTAGACGCCAGTGTCAATCAAGGCAATTCTGGCGGCCCCCTTATAAATACAACTACTTCGGAAGTAATAGGAATTGTCACTCGTAAGATGACAGGATTAACAAGACAATTCGATGAATTGCTAAAGAGTTTTGATCATAACATTCAAATTTTAGAGCAAGCCTCGAAGGGAGGCAGAATCCAAATGTTTGGTATTGACCCAATTGAAGGGATGAAAATCAGCCAAACTCAAATGGCAAAAATTTCTCTCGAGATTAAGAGATCTGCTAATGTAGGTATAGGTTATGCTTATGAGCTAGAAAAAGTCCGGCTGGGAATTCATAGATAAAATGAGGTTTAAATTGATGGTTACTTCGCCTAACACAGCATATACGCTGCGAACTCACGCCCTTGCCCTTCGGGACATTGCCTTCGGCAACTTCTTTTATCCGCAAAACGTTATATCAAACGGCCAAAACAAAGGTACCAAAACATGAAAACCGACGTCGAATATCTGGAGTTCCTGTGGCCGATGCGGCATTACTTGATCACCTGCGTTGATCTCCAGAAACCGAATATCATCGCGATCAGCTTCTGTATGCCGATCTCGAAGGAGCCACCGCTCATCGCCTGTGCTATCGGTAGAGCGGCCTATTCCTGTTCGGTAATTGAACGCACGCAGGAATTTGTGGTGAATGTGCCACCCAAAGTGCTGGAGCCGAAGGTTTACTATTGCGGGTTCCACTCAGGGTATAACGTTGATAAATTCAAAGAGACCGGCTTGACGCCAGAACCTGCACGGAAAGTAAAAGCGCCGATTATCGCTGAGTGTGTCGCGTGGATGGAATGTTTGGTGAAGCAAGAGATAGAGACCGGAGATAAAAATATATTTGTCGGTGAAGTGCTCGAGGCGTACGCAGCTGAAGAGCTGGTGAAGGGCGAAAAGAAGGTAGAGTACGCACAAGGGCGGCTTCCCCCGGAAGATATACGGTACACGATTTGGCGGGGCTTAGGGGAAGTAACCTAGTGTTTGCAAAGCTTCATTCATACAAAAGCCTTAGGCACTTCGCAAACAAGCAGAACGTTATACTAAACGCCGCAAAAAATAAGATGCCGGATGATCTCAAAATGACCATCCAAGCGATAGCCTTTATTTTTTGTTCTTATAGCCTCCACGGTCTTGGCGAAAGAACATCGAGCAACGCTCTGTAATCGCCACTATCATACATGTTGAGCGTGCCGTCGCCTATTCTGACCCCCTCGTAGGGCATAACCGTTACACTGATATGCCCGACGGTGTTTATGCTTTCGCTCGTTTCAGTACTCCATAAGGGGCCAACGACATCGGCCTCGAATGTTCGATCCCCTCCATCAACCGTTTCAGTCACCGAGATGTTAACAAGTCTGTAGTGGTTTTCACCAAGTCGCATGTGTCCCCGATAGAAAGGAGCACCGCTCTTCTCCTCGATTTCCGCTCTTATTTCACTGATGCTCTTGTTCTCCCCCATAAGCCCTCTAATCTCACCCGGAGGGATATGTCCTACCGTGAGGATGTTTACCCGGAGCACGTGGAAATCACCGTCATTTGACAAGGCGAAGCCATGTCCGCTATGAATGGCTCTAATTGGCACGTTCATTTCTCCATTCTGCGACATTTCTTCTGCGACTACACCCGCCGCCATCGCTTTCGCATTCCCTTTCTGCGCTTGTTGCGATACTGCGACACCTGTCCCGACGATGCTTATCAACAGCAGTGCTACGACGCTCATACACAAAATCCTTCTGTTTTCGTGTTTCATTTTTTGTTACCTCCGCTAAAATCTTGTTTTGAACGATACAAAAAGGTGACACAGAACCAATCGTTCAGATAAGCGTTCAAACCGTTAATCCACCTCCCTTTTTTGATAAAAACCATTCTGATAGTTCTATAACGTTCGTTCTCCCCCATTCTTTCTTATTGATTATCTTCCTCCTCTCGAGTGTGCGAAGGATACCGGTCAATGACGATTTTGGAATCTCCGTTTCGTATCTGAGGTCCGCTTGGGTCATCTCCCCGTTATGCTTGAGCAATGCATTCACAATAGCCTGCTCCCTATCCGTTAGCGTCTCCATCACCCGCGCCATTTCGGGCGTAGTTTCGATTTTGCCTTCTTTCACCTGAGGTTCGTCTGCATGGCGGACATCTTCTCTTCGCTTCATCTTGACGATGGCGATGATAAGCGCAAGAGTCAAAACCGAGAGCGCGATAATGAGCAGTAAATAGCCGAAGCTGAAACCCTCTCCCTCTTCACCATCTGTTTCCTTAAGTGGCTGTTGGTATTCGATTGTAGTCCTGGGACTTTCAACGTCATATCCCTGAATATCAATAACCAACGACTCGTTAGACGTCGTCACAAAACGTTCCAGTCCTTGAGGGTGATTAATTTCGACCAGCTTCGCATCACCAGGCAAATAAAAAATCGTATGATATTCAGTGTAATAAGCATCAGCGCTGGTTGTGAAGTTTATTGCCCACTTGTCCCAGTATTTCCAGGTTAATGAATTTGTAAGTGCGTATAATTGATTTGTATCATTTTCATAGAGGTATTCAGCCTTTTTTAAGAAGGGTAAGCTATTAACATCTTCTACGTATCCGGTCACAAGCGCTTTGCCGGTTTCGTCTATGTAGATATTCAGAATAAGTTGGTTGAAATAGGACTCATTGCCGGTAAAATAATAGTCCTCAAAATAATAGTCGTCACCATTGTAGCCAGCGGCGGGCGCAATAGCAGTAATAGCTATTAGGACGATAAGAAGAGATAATATGGTCAATTTAGCCAAGGTTGTCTTTCGTATCATTGCACAACGCCCACTGCTTTATTATTATCACTTTTACGCTTTAAACATTCTACTTCTATTTCCCAATCGCTTTGTCAGAAACTTCTCAAATTCAATTATGAAGAATATCGGTAGCGAGACTAAAATCATGGCTATCCAGCACTCGGCAGGTAAGGGTGCGGTTCTAAATGGATTAATGCCGATAAATGGCGGGGCGTAGATTATGGTGAATTGCAATCCGAGCGTTAGTGCCGCGCCGATAAGCACCCATTTATTTGAGAATGGGCTGAACGTAAATGCAGACTCTGTTATTGACCTGGCGGTAAAGAGATAGCAGATGTGAACCAGCATCACCGTGGTAAATGCGGTGGTTTGAGCCTTTGCCAGAACTTCTGGGTCTCCTGCACATATTATGGTGGTGAGATAATACATACTGAAACCTGCGAGTGCCATTACCAATGACACTATTCCAACTTTTTTGAAAAACGGGCTATTCGTTATCCGTTCATGAGGGTTCCGAGGAGGTCTATCGAGTAACCCCGTTTCCTTTGGCTCTCTGATGAGCGGCAGTGCGAGAGCTACGGCATCAAGCAAGTTTATCCACAGGATTTGTACGGGTGATATGGGAAGATGCCCGCCGAAGTGTGGATTAAAAACGAGTACAAACGGTGCCAGTAATATCGCGCCCAATATCAGCAGGGTTTGTCCACCATTTGTGGGTAGCGTGTACAGAATGACTTTTCGGATGTTCTCGAAGACATGTCTTCCCTCTTCCACCGCCGCCACTATACTGGAGAAGTTATCGTCCGTTAGAATTATATCCGCGGCTTCCTTGCTCACTTCAGTTCCTGTTATCCCCATAGCTATCCCTATGTCCGCAGCCTTGAGTGCTGGCGCATCGTTTACACCATCGCCCGTGACGGCGGTAATATGCCCCCTTCTCTGCAACTGTTTGGTTATTCTGAACTTATGTTCCGGGGCAGCGCGGGCATATACCGAAACTGTATCCACAACCTCATACAACGCATCATCGCTCATTCGTGACAGCTCTTCCCCCGTCACCACTCTGTCGGACTCCACACCAATTTCTAACTGCTGTGCAATAGCTTTTGCGGTCTGTGCATGGTCACCAGTGATCATTACTACACGGATTCCAGCACGCTTGCATTTCTGGACTGCGTCCATCGCTTCTTCTCTTGGCGGATCAATCATCCCCTGTAGTCCAAGGAATGTCAGTCCTTCCAAATTCTCAGAATCAAGTTCCCTTTTATCTTTGGGCGCGAACTTATATGCCATACCCAGAACCCGCAGAGCTTCTCCTGCCATCTCTCCCGCCTTTGTCAATATCTCCTCGCTGCATAGATACTCACTACGTCCGTTGATCAATTGTGTTCTGCACAATCCTAAAACCCGCTCAGGCGAGCCTTTCACAAAAATGACATTCACATCGGTGCCTTCGTGTAGCGTAGCCATGTACTGTAGCTCAGAAGAAAACGGTATCTCATCTAATTTGTTACGGTCATCAGAAATACCTGCTTTGCAGGCAGATACGACTAAAGCGCCTTCTGTAGGATCTCCTACGATTTTGTACATTCCTGCCTCTTTATCCTCTACAAGCGTGGCGTTGTTACACAGATAACCTGCTCTCAAGGTTGCAATCAGTTCTTCACTCTCTTGCTTGGGGTTAATTGCGCTACCCCTGTGGATGAAGTCTCCAGCGGGGTCATATCCAACACCACTCACTTCGTACTGCTTTCCCCCGCAGTATATCTTCGATACCGTCATCTGGTTTTTGGTGAGAGTCCCGGTTTTATCGGTGCAGATAACCGTCGTGACGCCAAGCGTTTCTGCCGCGGGTAATCGTTTTATAAGCGCATTTCGCCGTGCCATTGTCATTGCGCCAAACGCTAAGGTGATGGTGAGTATCGCAGGCAGGCCTTCTGGTATCGCGGCAACCGCTAACGATACCGAAGCAAGGAACGAAAACACAAACGGGAATCCAAATAACACTGCCAGCATAAAATTAATAGCCGCAATTGCGAGAATAGCGATGACCAACAGTCGGGTGAAGTCCGCCATCTTACGCATGAGCGGTGTGGTGGTTTCTCGTGTCTCTTTCAGAAGTTCTGCGATTCTGCCAATCTCTGTATGCTCACCGGTCCCTACGACTACGCCCTTTCCCGAGCCACTGGTGATGAACGTGCCACTGAACGCCATGCAGTACCGATCTGCAGGTGGTAAGTCAGGCTTTGAGATACGTTCGATATTCTTCCTTACCGGTACTGATTCGCCAGTGAGTGCCGCTTCATCTGCATTTATGTTTTTTGTGTAGAACAGCCGTAAATCCGCAGGCACCTTGTCCCCCTCGTCCAATAGAACCACATCACCGGGCACCAATTCCCGTGCAGGTATAACCCTCTGCTCACCATCCCTGCGCACGGTGCACTCCAGCGTCATCAGCTTTTCCAGCGCTTCTGCCGAAGTTTCCGCCTTCCCCTCCTGGATGAAGCCTATTATAGTATTGGCTAAGACAACTGCCAGAATAACCGTTGCATCCAGCCACATATCCAGAAATGCGGTAACAATACCAGCAACGAGCAGGACATAGATTAACGCGCTGTGAAACTGCATCATAAACCGGATGAGTGGGCCTCGCTTCTTGAACTTCAGCTCGTTATAGCCGTAACGCTCAAGTCGTGCTTTTGACTCGCTGGATGTGAGTCCCGCACTGCTCGATTTTAAAGTGTCAAAAACCTGTTCCACCGGCTGTTGATACCAGCTTTTGTCTTTCTGCAACGTAGGCATCCTCACTATAAATAACGTTTTATAATTAAAACAAGAGCGGGGTAATCGGTCAGATAATCTTTTCTTACACTGATGAGAAGTTCTTCTGCAAAAATTTGGCAATTACCTGATAAAATGCCCGTGGATTATCATAACCAGGAAAATGATTGCTCCGTGGTATTTCGACCAGTTCACATCCACTCTCTTTTAATGTTGGGAGGTACGATAAAGTGCGATTTTCAGAACCGTAAACAAACATCGTAGGGATTTTAAGCGCAATAAACCGCTGAATTAACGTGCCGTGGTCAGAATAATCTACTAAAGAAGGGCAACAATCAAAAAACGCCTTTTCTGATGCGCAGGATTCTAAGGTCTCAGCATATTTTCGGAACCCTTGGTTCTTCGAGCATGCTAATCGGTGCTTAATATCCTTAAAAGCGGTAGTGGTGAAGTGGGTAAAACTATGCTGTGCGACCTCACGCGAGAAGAAACAGTCTTCGGGCGCTAAATTGCCTTCTACATTGATAAAGCCCTTCACGTGCTCCCCATATCGTTCAACAAATAGAAGAGCGACGAGCCCGCCCATACTATGCCCAATAATAACAAAATCATCTATCGGTAATGCTGAGACAACCAAGTGTGTAAGTTCTACTAAATCGTCTATTCCAAGGGATATATTCTCAGAATATGGCGAGTTACCACAGCCGGGAAAATCAAAAGCTACAAGTGTATAAGATTGTAACTCGGCACGGCTTACAGCCTCAAAAAAATCGTTCTTTGAACATCCCAGTCCATGGAGATACATAACTGTTTCTTCTTCGCCACGGCGAATGAAATAATCAATCTGAAGCGGGTGGTCTTTATAAACAATTTCTAATTTCTGGGATTGCATGGTGTCTAGACGATTTTTCATTTTGCTTTAAACTCATCTCGCCTTAAAATAAGTTACGTTTACTACTTCATCCCTATAAATTTTTTCGATGCATGCTTGTATCGCTCCTCCACCTATCCATGCCGAATGCTTTTTCAAAAGTTCCAGGTCGAAGATTCGTCCCCAACTCCTCATGAGTTCTTCCTTAAATGGTGAGGGTGGAGGCCAGTTTTCCCACCCTATTTTTATTCCTGCACTTTCACAGCGGTTGTCCCAATTCTCACTTTCCACTTCTGACAAAGACAAATACCAGCAATTAAGGACTGCGTGCCAGGCTTCAAAGTCTGACAATAATACTCTATCAGAGCTAACGATAAATTCAACTCGCACTCCTGATGTACCACGAGGTAAGTGCCCACTCCGCCGCAAATCAGGTTTTGGACGATACCAGGCCCATATAGGGTATTTGTTACGTGGATAGTTTTTCACTCGCTGTTCGAGCTGTCCAACCATCCAATCGTATGCAGGTCTAAACCCGCTGTCAATCGCTTTATCCGCATTAATATCGGTACATTCAAGCACTCCTGAGTTCTCTGCACGTGCCCAGGTATCCTTTGTTTGAATTGTCCACAGCAGCATGAGGTTTTTCTTTTATCCTATATCCCTTTTACTCGCATTGAGTATAGTAAGTCCTATAACTTCGCCTTTCTCATATCGGATTATGACATCGTCATCAGTAAGCTCGGAATCATCAGCATGACTTGGCTTTTTGAAGTTAATATATAAGACATCTGCCTCTTTATCGTATGCTGTCCAAATCCTTGAATATGGAACTTTCAAGAATTCCGGCACAAGAGTCAATATTCTTTTTACCTCGACCGCGTCCATATCTTTCGTCTCTTTTCATGTTATCTTCTCCGTATCGTTACGAAGGCGGTAATCACGAATTCAACCTTTCGTTGTATTTATTGGCTCTGTCATTGTTACCAAAATACCCGGTTACTACTTACCTTTAAAAACATCTTTCAATTAATTATATCTAATTAATAAAATGGTTAAGTTAGAACGATCCCTGTCTCTCTGGGAAGTCACATTGATGAGTGTTGGAATAATTCTGGGTGCTGGCATCTATGTACTCATAGGAGAGGCAGCGGGCTTAAGTGGTAACGGTCTGTGGCTGTCATTTATTCTTGCAGCTATTGTAGCAACCTTAACTGGTCTAAGCTATGCCGAACTATCCTCCCGGTTCCCAAAAGCAGGTGCTGAATATGTATACGTTGAAAATTCATTTGGCAAGACGCTTGCATGGCTTGTCGGATGGCTGATAATTGCCGGGTGTGTCATTGGTGGAGCAACAGTTGCGATGGGCTTTGCCAGGTATTTTTCTGCTATTTTTGACACTCCGGTACTCTTAACAGCGCTTGTAATGTTAATTGTAATTGGCATAATTTTAATCGCAGGCGTGAAAGAAACCGCCGCTCTAACAATTTTATTCATGGGCATAGAAGCCGCAGGACTGGTTATCATTATCTTTATTGGCGTGCCTTATTTTGGTTCGATAAATTACCTTGAACTTACACATGGAGTAAAAGGCGTAATTGAAGCAGGAGTGTTGATATTTTTTGGATACTTGGGCTTTGAAGGAATAACAAGACTGGCAGAGGAGACCAAGAACCCGGAGAAGAATATCCCAAAAGCAATTATATTTTCACTTGTGATAACCACAATTATCTATATTCTCGTAGGGATCGCGGCAGTTAGTGTTGTCCCATGGGGGGAACTATCACAGTCAGAAGCTCCACTTGCACTAGTTGCAGAACGTGTTTTGGGCGAGAACAGTTTTCTCGTATTGTCCGTAATTGCATTATTCTCCACATTCAATACTGCACTGGTAATGCTGCTCAGTGGATCAAGATTGATATATGGCATTGCAGAACAACAGGCGCTACCAGGCATCTTCTTGTCCATTTCGAAGAAAACACTTACTCCATGGGCTGCAATAGTAGCAGTGGTTTTGGCATCTATGCTATTTCTATTTCTTGGTGATTTAAAAACAATTGCTAATCTCACTAACTTTACAATTTTTATTGTGTTTATTGTGGTCAATGCATCAGTCATTTATTTTAGATACAATAAACCTGTGAAAGAAGGATTTAAGGTGCCACTTAATATTGGTAAATTTCCTCTCATGCCTTTACTTGGAATCGTAACTTCAATTTTTATGATTGTTAACCTTACGTTCGATGTGCTTCTATTGGGCTCAGTTCTCGTAATCTTGGGCATGGTCTTCTATTTCATTCTGGACATGAACGGAAAATATCAGGGAAAGAGTGCATGAATTTGCCCACAGATTACTTCTATTATTTACATGGGAAGGATTAATAGGGGTACATACTCCATACCTCCATCTTATCTATAAGTAAGGGCGGGCATTTCACTTAACGGTTTGCGGATATGAGAAGTCAGAGCAAAGCGAGGATTTTGGCGAAGACTGAAAGACCAGAGACGTAAACGCTCTGTTAGGCGACCCGAAGGGCGAGCCACGATAGCGGCGAAGCGTTTTGCGTGACGGCACCCTATCGCAAATTATCATTCCTTACAATCTCCCTAAAAACCCAGGTATTATGAAATCCTCTTCGTTTATTACGGTTACACCCTCTGAATATAACAACGTGTATCCCTATTTTTTTACATGCGTTACAATTGCAAGATTTCCAAGGCATATCTAACAGAGTACGCCTATATCTTTCCTTAGGGGTTTTTCCATCATTTGTATCTCGGAGAAGAAGTTCATCGTACTTTAAACCCTAACTCCGCATCATTTTAGGGAATACATCAATCCCTAACAGTTTGTCGAGTTCAGCCACTTTTCTCGGAATCTCTGAAATTACTTCCTGCTCGCCATCCGTGACGATATAAACCTTGGAAAACTCTTCCAGC
>DATKWH010000153.1:0-4359 GCA_035529655.1 Bathyarchaeia archaeon | reverse complement strand
CATAGTGGTGGTGAGCAAAGCAGAGAGCCCAACAAGCTTTGCATCCTCTTCTTTCACCGTTTTCACAATTGTTTCCGCAGGAACGTTAACGCCTAAGTCTATAACATCGAACCCCCCTCCTTTGAGAAAAAGAGCCACTATGTTTTTGCCTATATCGTGTAAATCCCCTTCTACAGTTGCTATTACAAATTTATCCATGCTCTCGCCTGTTGATGCAAGATGCGGCTCAAGAACTTTCATTCCTGCCGAAACCGCCTCTGCAGATGCCATCATATCAGGTATGAAAAACTCACCACTCTCATACCGCGTACCCACCACATCCATTGCCTCGTTGATGCATTCTATTATTTCTTTTGGCTTTAATCCTCCTTCCAAAGCCTCTCCTACAAGCTCTTCTACCCCTAGTTCTCCGACACTCCCACCTTCAAAGTCCTCATCTTCCTTATTCCGCCTCCCTTTTATCACATTCTCTTGTATATGCTCCATCGTTTCTTCGATAATTTTCATCCCCTCCTCATTTTATCCTATCCAAAACATCAAACTCTTGAAATATCACATCCTTCATATCTGCAGGGATCTCCTCTACCGGCGCAGAGAGCAATTCTTCCTTCCGCATTCGCGCTTTTAGCAGTGTCTCATTCCCATCTCCTCCAAAAGGGTAAAACGGAATAAACTCATCAGCACGCAAGTATTTCCGCGTAGATCTCGTAAACATCTTGTGAGACGTGCTCATCACTTCCCTTATCTCTTTCACACCTTGTCCAATCTCCGCTTCTATCTTTTGCTCCCTGAGCAGGGACTTGATGATCCCAATGTGGACATCATCCAATATAGCTTGCTCCGGCGAAAACGTATTGGAGCCCTCAAGCAATCCAAACGCATAGTGTATGTACTGTGCACCACTGAGTGCGATAAATAGATGGGATAACTGCTTATTCACCGATGCCTCTATTCCAGGGAACTTGGAATCGGCAATGCCTGCCGTTGAATAGCACGGTATTTTATAGAAACGAGCCATTTGAACCCCACCTATGTTATACTGGTTTGTTTCTGGTGCACCATACATATTATCCAGGTTATCCATCCTCACGCGCAACGGAACACTTCCATACAGCACCGGCGTGTGCTTGCGTACTAACTGTGCAAGTGTCATTCCTGTCAAAATTTCCGCGTTCAACTGTGCAAGCATTCCTGCCTCTTGTAGCGGCGCAGTGGAACCCCCCTGTGGCGAAGCTGATATAGATACCGGATAACCGCGCTTCGCGATCTCTATCAAGTTCTGTGTGGTATCGTCAACGAGCTGTAAAGGACTTTTAGTCACACACGTGATAAAAGAGATTATCGGCTCGTTACTTCCACGACCACCAGAAATAATTTCCGCCATTCGTATCACATCATCTAATTTTTCCACATTTGTCAAACCCGCCATAACATGCTTCTTCGTATTGCTTAACGAGGCGTAGAACTTGTTCACGTCTTTATTATTCTCTGTAATGTCTTCATCCTGTATATTCACCGTGCGGATAAAGAAGTCAACATTCTGCAAGTGCTCGCAGAGGTGTGCTGCCTGACAGAGGTCTTGAACAGTCCCTCTTCTTCGCTTAAAAACAGGAAAGCTGCTTCTAATGCCAGTTTTCTCGCTTACAAAATCCTCTACATCCATATCCAGAATTACATTCGCTTCTGAGCCAGTGCCAAATCTCACCCTTGGCTCTTTGCCATCCAGAATTAGACTATTCTCTTTCTCTCTCGCACCCAATTTTACCACTGAAGGCGCGTGCTTTACACTTTCCTCCACAAGCTCCTCAGGAATACTTATTCGCCAATAGGAACCGTGAGAAGAAACCTCCGCTCCGTTCTCTTTGAATATGTCTGTCGCTTCTCTATTGTAAGATACTATTCCAGGATCTCGTAAAATGGAAAGGGAAGCGTTATGTATCCTTTCGAGCTGCTCTCGCTCCAATCTCTCATATGGCTTTACCAAAACTCCTTCTCTCATTTTTCACGCTCAAATCATCCAAAAATTGTAGATATTCATCACATACCCGTTCTGCCCTAAAGCCAATCCAATCCTCGGGGAGAAGCTCTTGTGGGAGATGAGGATCAACAGAGATGATACGGGAAAAGGACTCATTCAATTCGACGCCTTTTAAGAATGCATAACTTGGGTCTACGCGCTCTACTTTTCCCACACTCGTTTTTAATGCTTCCAATTCTTCACCACAAATCGAGATAAAGTTCTTGTATTCCCTCTCCAACCACTTAAGATCCCAAATTTTGGGAACTAACTCCTTTATGTTCTTGTCGCTTTTGTATTGTGCAGAAAAAAATTCGACATACTCTTCAATTCCGTATTCACTTACTGTCTCTTTTACATCCCCCCCCTTATCATAAGGTGAGATCATAACAGAGGTGTGAAGGGTACCATAGCCAAGAAAAAGAAGCTTCTTTCTCAAAGCGTCCCGGCTGTATCGTAATCGCTCAGGTATATCGAAGGTTACGATATGCCACCGGCCATCCCAGTCCCGCTCCCTCATGAGCAGCTTGTATTCTTTTAATGTTATTGTATCCTTTCCGAGGTCAGTAAGGGAATAGAACGCTTTTTTACCGCTCTTTACACTTTCTATAAATTCTTCTTTCTTTAACCTCGATAAGGAGGTTCTTACTGACGCCTCGGACTCGCTAAAGCTCCTGAGTATTTTTATCAGCCTTTCAACTGGTACTTCCCCCTCTCTTAACAAAAGGCATAGGATCGCCTTGTCCATCGAGACCATAATTATACATTGTGTAGTTGTTTATAAATAAATTATCGACCACTAACGTAATGTAATACATACATTAATAATACTTAAACTTTTCGATTTTTGGTTGGTGAATCTGATGGAGAATGGGCCTCCATAATGAGAGGTTATCTATAACATTAGCTGTGGAGTACAGATATTATTTCGTCAATCTATGCCTTCAGATGGCATGGTAAAACTGACGAATGAAGACATAAAATGGCTGGTAATCCGTGTGTGTTCGGGATTTTTTACAGTGAAGAAAGCGGCGCGGGTTTATGGGGTAACTGAGCGCCGTGTTCAGCAGTTGGTCAGGAGGTACCGTGATACCGGCGTGATACCGAGATTGAGTCCAAATAGAAGGCCGAAGACGTCTCTCACCGAGGAACAGAAGGTGGTGATCGATGAAGTCTGGAAAGAGACGCGTTTTGGTGCTAGACTCCTCTTTTACGAGCTCAGGAGGCGAGGACAGAGCATACCGCACAACAAGATCCACCAGTATCTGCAGGCTACGGGGCGAACAACGCCAAATCCACGGAAACAGAGGAGAAGAAAGCGGTGCCGATACGAACGGGAGTATTCAGGGAGTTTGATACACGGAGATTGGCATCGGACCACCGAAAACCATCCTTACGCAATTATTTGGCTCGACGATGCGTCGCGAATGGCACTCGCGGGCGGTGAATTCGAGCGAGCAACCCATGTGGAATCAATCGCACAATTCAAAGCGGCACAGAATAGAGCCCTGGAGCTCAATATCCCGATTAGGGAGGTTAATACGGACAGAGACTCAAGGTTCTGCTCCAACAAGAATTTAGGGACCTCTGCGTTCGAGCACTACTTGAACTGCGAAGGGATAAGGCACGTACCGCCGCGAAAGGGGAATCCCCAGACCAACGGTAAGTTAGAACGCCTCTGGCTCGAGTACGATCGGCATCGGTGGCGATTCGAGTCGATCGAAGCCTTTTTATCGTGGTACAACAACAGGATACACGGCGCACTTGATTATAGCAACGGCGAAACACCAAATGAAGCGTTCTTGCGAAGAGCACCTCCAGAAGCAATTCTCGGTCAATTCATGAAGGGTGATGAAGGGCATGAATGAGATCAGGAATACGCAGCGAAATAATAATCGTACTCAACATCTATAACATTAGCGGAAAAGTTTTTTATTGTGTATAAAGTATAACATCCTTCCATTTTTCCCTCTCCTAAGGACATTATGGAAGAAGTGGGTGTCACACCACCAGAACAAATTGGCTGTTTCTCTCTCTCGGTCTCAATTCTCAGTAAAGGACATCTTCACCGACAACCACAATTGGGACCGGTATTATCTTTTCCACAAGCGGGAGGTAAGGCGGGTAGAGCGAGAAGAAGTGGCGAAGATGATGAGCTGCAAAGGTCCAGATAGAGGCTGTTACGTTTATCACTGTCCAAACTGCGAGGAGTACCGTACCATTTCCTTTGGCTGCAACAGCAGATTGTGCTCAGAGTGCGGGAAGCGGTACACCGATCAGTGGGCGAAGCGGCTCAGCCGTGCGATGTTCGATGTGCCGCATCGGCATGCCGTGCTGACCCT
>DATKWH010000152.1:0-3649 GCA_035529655.1 Bathyarchaeia archaeon | reverse complement strand
AAGCCGTTAAATCTAAGGTGATAGCATAATTTAAATCTGAAATATCCAATTACCAGAAAAAAGTACATAGCCCATAAAAAGTAAGCTCAGTATGGCTAATACAATATATATCCAGTAAATGATAGTCCTTATTCTGAATTGTTTTAAATTAATACATCGTTCCTTTACATATCCCTCTGCCGAAGGGAATCTATCGCATAGTAAATCATCAATTCCAAATGCTTTTAATTCGTCCTTGTTAAGAGTATCTTGAATGTCAAGTTTATTACGAATGACAGAAATTGCGTAGGTTGCTTGTAAATAATAACGACTTCCCCTATATAAAACCAGCATTCCAAATATGCTGAATAGTAAAGCTAAGAAGGGAAAGGTAACGGTAAGGAATTTTGGTGCTTGTGCTCTTATTAGTATCGCACTTAATCCTAAGAGGGCAATAATTAAAGCCGTAAAGAAATCGGAACTCCGCCATATTGAGGTATGGTATTCGTTCGCTAAGGATCTCTGCTCAGCAAGTAATGCGCGTAAATCTTCTTCTTTCATCTTCTAATCTACTCTTTTGGCCTCCATCTCCCTGTCCAACCCAATATCCCTTGCCTGTATATAAATCTATCGCGATATTTTTTAGCATAAATCTACTCATCTAAAGGAAAGAGTTCCGGAAAGATTCTTCACCATAAACGGGCCTTCGCGTGTGTAGCCAAACCGTGAATAATAGTCTCGCACGCCTATCCCGCTCATCACTGCAATCTTCCTGTATCCCTTATCAAGTGCCATCTCTTCTGCTTTCCGCAACAACCGTGTTCCGTAGCCGCGATGCTGCCAGCTCTGCTGCTTCCGTTCGCCCAAACCAACCAGTTCGCCATACACATGCAGGTCGCGAACCAGAGCAGCATGCTTCAGCTCCGCACGATGTGGCGCGTACGGAAACCGCAACCTCAAAAGCGCTATTAAAATGTCGTTCTCAACGTCTTCGTAAGATAGGAAATATTCTGTGCCCATACATGCCTCGTAACGCTCTGATAAAAATATTATATTTTGCTCATCGGCAACTCGCCCTACCAAACGAGAAAGACCTGCCTCTCTGCACCGTATACACCGGCATTTATAACCATTCTCATGCAGTCTATCATTCACTAATTGCCGTAGGTTGCTCTTCTTCACGCCCGCTTCTATGAACTGCGCAGGAATATCCCGCTGTATCCTTTGTATCCGCACCCACTTCGGTATTATTCGTTTCGCATACGTGATTATCTCAATCGCTTCGTCCTCACAAATCGGCTCATAATCGCCCCGTTTCCACATATCGTACAACTGCGTACCTTTAACTACCAGCGTAGGATATATCTTCAAATAGTCCGGCTTGAAGTTTGAATCGTTGAAGATGCGTTCAAACATCTCTTTATCGTCTCTGGGAGTTGTGCCCGGCAAGCCAAGCATCACGTGAAAGCCCACCTTTAACGCACTATCTCGCGCTCTTCTGTTCGCCTCTATCGAATCTTCGACCGAATGCCCTCTACGTATAGTTTCTAAAACCGTGTTCGTGACCTGCTGCACGCCCAACTCGACTTTAGTAGCACCCATCTCCAGCATCTGCACTATCTCTCCCTCTCTCGCATAATCCGGTCTCGTCTCAAACGTCATACCCGTATTTCGTATCTCCCTGCCCCTCTCGTCTCCAAAATCCTTCATCGCATCCAGGCACCTTTTCACAAACCATCGCTGGTAATCTAAGGGTCTTGCAGTGAGCGTGCCGCCCATCAGGATCAACTCAACCTTCTCGAAATCGTGTCCGATTTCCGCTATCTGATGTAACCTCGCTTTAACCTGTTCGTAGGGCTCGAAACCGTGTTGAGCCGCTCTACTGGCAGCCGGTTCCCGCCCGATGTAACTCTGCGGCGACTCGAAATCCGAGGCGGGACCACCAGGGCACATTATGCATTTCCCATGTGGACAGGGATAAGGAGAAGTCATCACCGCAACAGGGACAACGCCTGAAGCAGTACGCATCTTCTTCCGCTTTAATCGCTCTTTTAATTCGTCTCGACTTAATTTCAGCACATCAGAATTTCTCGGAATGCTACACAACCCATATTTACTGCTTATTTCTTTCTTTAACCTATTTATGCTCTTTGCATCGCGTAATCCTCTTTCCGCTACGATGTCTGCTATTTCCTTACATGCGAGGTCGTAAGTATTCGTATCTGTTGCCATCTCCTATGATTAATATTATATGCATCTATATGCTTGCTCAATAAAGAGCAGAAAAAAACTCAAATCACATTTGGAGTTTTGAATTTATACGTCTACCGAACATTGAGCACGTAGTTACATCTCATGCGTATCCGATCAAATCTTCTCTTTCCCGCTCTCTTTCTTGTTCTCCACTCCCTTCGCTTTCTCTCGTTATACCTGCCTCTATGAGTTCCCCTTCACTTCTCCTTCTTTCCTCTAAATCCGATATATCCACTTTCAATCCCGCTATCTCGCCTACTTTTTCCAATAATCCTTTCGCAGCATTAAAATCCGGGTATTCTGGCTCTACAGGATTCTGTGCCGTGTTTGCGAATAAACATACCCCTTTTATCCCTTTCTCTCTCCCTATAGCAGCTACAAGTCCGGAAAAGCCTATAAATCTATCTACATGTGTCTTTTCAATTCCGTATTTAGACATTTCCCCCAATAATTCCACATCGGTTGCGCAGCATCTGATCCCCTCCTCCATTACCTGCGCACCAAGTGAAATCACCTTTTTTATGTGCAGCTCCGCGAACAAATCCGTGAGTTTTTCCGCAACCATATAGTGGTTAAGCGCATCATAAGCCTGATAACCGCTTATTATCACGATGTCTCGGCTCTGTGCTTGCGCCTGTTTTTCATTATCGCTCAGTATATAGAGTTTCACGCTTGGAAGTTCCACCACATTGTCTTTTGCTAGTTGTGCACCCACGCTACTTGCCGCACCGAGATAAGAAGGGCCATAATAAATGCTGGGGAAACCGTATGAAAAGAGTTCAGCAAATAATTGCGGCTGTGATTTTTCTACAAGTGCATCTACAACAAGTTTACCAACGGATCGAAGCCCTGGTGATCCCACTATTGCTATTGGATCTTTCAGCTTTAGCTTACGCGTATCCCGGTAATTTATCCACGCTCTTCTCGTTATGCTCATATTTCAAAATAAACCGGTATTTCTTAAAAAGAAAAAGACGAACAAATAGAAAAGGGAACAAATCATAAATACGCCTAGTTTACGTGTACAAAAATCATGACCATCCAACTCCATCACCTCGTATAAACCACCTTTATTATATGTATCCTAAGAAAACGGCTTTATCACATGCGGTGTTAAGTTTATTCGTTACACCTCTGTTATATAAAGTAACAGAAGAGGGAGTTCTCCGGAATTAAGGCAGATGCATTAAAGCCTCTAATCAACGAAAAGAATGAGGAAATCAAGCAGAAAGCTATTTCAAACGTAGAAAAGCTGGTAAATAGAAAAACACCCATGGGAGGCAAGTACAATAAGACTCCAACGAGCACAGAAGCTATATGATGCTATTCCTTGTTGTCCCTGATAATTCTTCTGAAGGGACTTCAGATGAGACTTTTTTATCGTAATAAGCGACAGTTGTTTTCAATTTCTCGGCGT
>DATKWH010000151.1:0-3780 GCA_035529655.1 Bathyarchaeia archaeon | reverse complement strand
TCTTACAGCAAGCTTTCAAAAATATGCGACATTCTTCGCTCCTTAAAAAATGATATATTAGAACAGCCTTGCACAGAAATTCTTAATACGGTGATTCTTCGAAAGATTTGTGTCTTTAGTGCAGATGATATTATTATTTCGTGAAAGGGTTATCTACTACCCTTCAAATCATGCTTCTAAGCCGATTTATAATTTCTTTTGCATATTTCACATTAGGGGCGCATTGCGGAGGTGCAAGCTCAATGAATTTTTCATAGCATTCTATCGCCTCTGTACTTCTCCCGAGATTGTGAAGAGCACTTCCTTTGTTATACCATGCGTCAGCATATCTCGGATTTATATCCAGAGCCTTGTCATAACATTCTATCGCCTTTCTATATCTCCCGAGATTGTCAAGAGTACATCCTTTGTAAAACCATACATCAGCATCCCCCGGATTTATATCCAGAGCCTTGTCATAACATTCTATCGCCTCTTCATGTCTCCCGAGACTGTCAAGAGCAAAACCTTTGCAAAACCATGCGTCAGCATATCTTGGATTTATATTTATAGCTCTGTTACAGCATCTTATTGCATCCTTGATCGCTCTCGAACGTATTCGTGACAATACCGATCTCGGCGATCTTCGGGAGACGACGTTCCCAAGATCGCAAAGAACAAAACCTTTGTTAGTCCATGCTTCAACATATCTTGGATTTGTATTTATAGCTCTATCATAGCATTCTATCGCCTCTGTACTTCTCCCGAGATTGTGAAGAGCATTTCCTTTGTTATTCCATGCTTCAAAACGTCTCGGATTTATATTTATAGCTCTATCACAGCATTTTATTGCTTCTTCATCTCTTCCAAGATTGACAAGAGCGAGCCCTTTGTTAGTCCATACATCAGCATCCCCCGGATTTATATCCAGAGCCTTATCATAGCATTCTATCGCCTCTCCATGTCTCCCGAACATGCTAAGGGTAGTTCCTTTGTTACGCCATTCAATCTCTGTCAATGCCGCCTCCTGTTTCCCATGCTCTATTTTTCGAGGTGTAGGTTTGTCTTTTATTCCTGTCTTCTTTTTTCTAAAAATGTAAAATATGCCCATATTTATCCCTCCATTACGGTTCGGATTAATCCTCTCTTTTTACCATGATCTATTCTTATCCTGCTCCCCCTCAATCAATAGCCTTCAATCAATAGGTTTTACCGGATTTTCTTGTGTAGCAACCAAGGGCGAGGACTTATCTATAATTTTTAAGTTTAGCTTTCTCAAAATGTCATTTAACAAGGGTCCAGATTCAGGCATTTTATAGCCTCTCTCTAAGACCTCATGTACAAAAAAGGGCGGGTACATAATATCCTCCCTATTCTCAGCATGAGACAAGCCAAAGGCATGACCTAATTCATGGAATATTACTACCGCTAACCAATATATTCTATATAAATCTTTTCTAGAAAGACCGTCTGTATTTATCTGAAACTCTTTGGCAAATCTTTTCAGCTTCTCATCATAAACAGGGTTCATAAAATCCCATATTTTATAATTTAAAGGAAAAATCGACACAACCACCCCGTACTTGCCAGCCATACCATAAATTTGAGGTGATCTCGGATCTCTACTACTATACAAATCCTCATTCATAATAGCCAAAAACTTAAAAGAACCCGTACTTTTAGCTAAACTATCGAGCCAATTTAGTACTACCTCAACCTCATATTGGTCTCGTGCAAGGTTATAACCCTGTTGTAATTCCAACAGAGGGGTGATATTTGAGCTCTGTGGTACCACTTTAATGAAAGGATATCCCTTTTCAATTATCTGAACCGTTTTTGGAATTAAATAACCAGGGAACTCAGATGCGTTTGCAGGAAAGATGACAGGAACCAATAATATTCCCCCCTCTTTTGTAGCAAATATTGTGGCGACAGAAGAAGTCTTTTTTGGTTCTTGATATATATTCTCATCTGCTTTTTGCGCAGCTTCTTTCTTTGTCTTTTTACCTCTAAACTTATCGAATATACTCATTCAAATCTCCCTCCTAAACTGATGATGAGTCTCTTGGCTTCTTCGACAAGAGAAGCATATTGCGGAGGGGCAAGTTCAATGAACCTTTCATAGCATTCTATCGCCTCGCCATGTCTCCCGAACATGCTAAGGGTATTTCCTTTGTTACGCCATTCAATCTCTGTCAATGTCACCTCCTGTTTCCCATGCTCTATTTTTCGAGGTGTAGGTTTGTCTTTTATTCCTGTCTTCTTTTTTCTAAAAATGTAAAATATGCCCATCTTTATCCTCCTCTCTTATTCTTAGCTAATGGAGTTATACAATAAAACTGTTAATAGAGATAACCAACTGGTTGAATGAATAACCTTTTTTATTGCTTTATTTAACTAATATCGCTTTACAAATTTAAATACCCGCCAAAAGAAGTATTTATCAGGTGATTTTAGGCATCATATTTTACAAATATCAAATCATCTCCTCCTGTTAATTTTCTTAAGGGCTTTCTTCCCGGCAGTATGAACAGCGGAAAATCCGTTGCTATATGCTTAGTTATGTACCCGTATCTTGTATAATCACCGGATTGCTCGACTTTTGGTGCCAATCCTGCATAGGAGACGAAACTTTCCGGTTTGCTAAATCGCCCTATCCCCCCTATCTCGCTCAGGATAAGTAACGCATTGTGGAATCATATACCGATTATACTCATCAACCACTTTGCCTCTTCGGTTACTTCCGCTTCCGCTTTTAGAGTCTTCTCCACTTCTTTAATCGTCTCTTTCAGGACTCCCAGCACTTCTAGTGTCTCCACAATTTAATTCTTAGGTATAATACTTGGCCAACTTTTTATCAGCCTTATCCCTCGTAAACTTCCAGTTGATCCTCTTTTTCTGTTCATTCCTTCTCTTTGTCCATGCAGCTACCTCCCTGGCCAGTGCCTCCTTGTCACCGATTCGTCTGCCAGTGCATTCGATGTCCATCACATTGATCTCGATTTCAGCGGCATTGAGCCAACTTGCATGCTTTGGCGTGTAGTGGAATTCAATCTTGCTCAGGATCCTTTCTGCCTCATCTTTGCTGAACGTCTCATAGAATGCCTTTTCCTTGTGGGTGTTGAGGTTGTCTGTGACCAGCCGGACGACTTCGACTTCTGAGTATTCTTCGTCAACGAGCATCCTCACGAACGGCGCAAAATCCTTCATGGTTCTTCTTTCAGTGACCTGCGTCACCCGTTTTCCTGCCTTGATTTCGACCGCCATGAATATGTTTGCTGTACCGTTCCTGACGTATTCATAATCGTGTTTTTCAGGGCTTCCACGCTTCATGGGGATAGACTGTCTCTTCTCGCCGAGAAGCTGCTTTGGTTTCTCGTCAAGATTGACGAGAGGTCTTTTCGGGTCGTATGGTTCTTCATACAGGTCAAGGACGTCGTACATGCATGCTCTGAAGATGGCATCAATCGTCGAGATGCACCACATCCTTCTCAGCCAAGGTTTTGTTTGGCTTTTTTTAAAATAAGCCGGATACTCTCCCGATTTATTGTTTCAAATCCTTTCTTCTTCCTCATCTCTTCTGTGAGCAATGTGAGCGACCATCTCTTGCTTCCATCTGGCGATTTGGTGCATGCCTGCGCTATAACTTCCGCTTCGTGCCTATCGGTGTATTTCTTGGGCTGACCGGGTCTTGGTTTATCTGTAAGTGCGCTTTGAAGGCCTTCTTCACGGTATCTTTTCTTGATTCTCCAAATGGTATTCCTGCCAACATCTAATATTTCTGCTATTTCTGTGTCCCCT
>DATKWH010000150.1:0-6088 GCA_035529655.1 Bathyarchaeia archaeon | reverse complement strand
TCCGCAAACGAACGGTAAGATCGAGCGGTGGTTTCAAGAGTACAAGAGGCATAGATGGCGGTTTGATAGCGCCTATGCGTTTGAAAAGTGGTACAATGACCGTATCCACGGAGCTCTTGACCTGGAATGCGGTGAAACCCCCAATGAGGCGTTTATCAGGAAACTGAGAGGCGCAAGTATCCTTGGGATGTTCCTCGAGTGGAACGAAAAGGAGGTATGTTTATGAAGGGGCAAGCTCTTTGGGATAGTAGGCGAAATAATATTAGGACTCAACCGTTCTCTAAACTCGTCAAGATCTATCAATACTCGAACATCGTCACGAACTCAAACGGTATCTAAACTTCATGCTATCCACCTAAACCCAATAAAGCTGCAAAACGAAGCGTTTATGGAAGAAGAGAGGATATCCTGAGTTCTAAAATAATTTTCGTAAAGTTGGGTTTTGGTTATTTATGCGTAATTAAAGATAGATAATTTATGATTTCTCGGCAATCCATGTTGCCATCACATCAAGCGCGAGCCCGCTATTCCCTGCCTTATCTGGCAATGATGCTGCGCTTGCTCCTTCTTGGTAAAGATGCGGCCCGTTTACCGATTTCGCATTCTTCAGCGCTTCTAGCTACTTATAGTGCAATTTCAAGGGCGCAAACGAGTCCTCATTCCCTGTCAGGATGAGTACATCCTGTGTAACCAGCTCAGAATGCAGATTCGCGGCATTCATATCGAGGATATGCCGTACTGCTCTTACCGGTGTCGCTTCTTGTGTGATGTACATCCACTGATTCGCAACGTACGCGTGATACGGGTCAACTTTCATTTTGAGGTTAATGGCTTTCTCCAGCGCAGTTGAATGCGTAAAAAACCATTCGGTTACACGTTTGACGACCTTATTCACCGCCTGCATCCAATCATACACAACACTCCATGCAATAACGCGTTGTATCCTCGACTTGGCTCAAACGCCGCAGCGCGCACGCACAGGTAGCCGCCCATCGATATGCCAAGCAAGGTCACAGCGTCCAGCGTGAAATGATCGAGAATTGCCCTGGTCGGTTTCTCCCATTCGATATATACTCCAGGGCAGCCCGTATCGTTTCAGTGCCGCGCCCTGACCCGGGCCGTCAAATGCGATCACTTCTTAGCCGCGATCGTTAAAATACCGCGCTATACTGTAAAACGCCTCGATAAACGAATCAAAGCCGCCGTGAATGAGGATTGCACCTTTATTCTTATTCTTAGCTTTATCCTTATCTGCTGATGGCGCTGCTAACCGGAACCCGGGTAAAAAGCCCGTTTCATACGGTACCGTAAACCGTTCAATATTATCTTCCTGAAAAGCAGTGTAAAAAAGATCGATGAATTTGCCGTACAAGACCTTTTTATCAGGATCTGAAGGGGGCACAAAAAATTCCGCGGCACGGTAATAAAAAGCAGCATTCTTCAATCTCTGCTCTGCCACTGCTTCTTCTGCTAACTTTTCAAATGCACGCTTAGGATCGCCCAATTTCTTTATATTCGCTGCTGCTTTTTGGATATCGTCAAGCCGGGTATAACCATAGGCATACCATCTATTCAGTTGAAAATTGATAAATTTCATTTCATGAAACTCATGGTAACCGACCGGAAAGGTGAATTTACTTTCAGTTTCACTCATCTTTGCACTCCTCCGTCCTTTTTTTTTCTTTTATTTAAATACTAGAAGTTGAGAATCTCTTGTACACGTCCGATCTCGCCAGATTCGAGGCGGACTTTAATGCCGTGTGGATGCGTTGCAGAATTGGTAAGAATGTCTTTAACGATACCTTCCGTTCGCTTTTTGGAGCGTTGATCCTTTTTCAGTACAATTGCTACCCGTATCCCCGGTTTTATATTCGCTCGGTTCGTGCCAGCCATGAATTAATGAATAGCTCTTGGGTAGTTTTAACTTTGCCTCGCTTTATCGTTTCTTGACTTGACTTATTTATACTGCTCTGTCGCTTTTCCCGTACGCTGAGCTGAGCGTAGTTATCGCTGCCCCGGTTTTACTTACGTGACGAAGAATCGGTACATCGGTCTGATTGCCACCACAACTGCGGCTGCAAGATACCAGTACCAGTCCAGCGATACGATCGCCGGCCAGAACTTAACGATCAGCAGCGTTGCGAACAGCATGGTAAATTTCGTCAACCCAATATCCCAGATATCCATATTTCTTGCCTTTCCATTTGCCCACTCCACGAATCCCATTTTTGCACCTCTTTTCTAAAAAATATCCGTTACACATTAATCTTCCTGAATAACGCAGCGCCCAGGACCACCATAAACACGGTAAACCCAGAAGAGTGAAATTAACCCCCTCTAGCGCTCTCTCATATGGTTAATGGTAATATTTATTTCCTTATAATATCATCCTTTCTCTTCTGGCGTGAGTATCCTCTAGGGTAGAAACCAGCCAAAAGCGGAAGGTTTATATGGCACCCATGCTTTGGTAAAGAGCAGTGTATGTCCGTTGTAATTTTTATCAAAGCCGTTGAGGAAGCTAGGGCTAAGGTAAGCATCCAAAAATTTCTTGAACGATTACAAATTGAGAATTCCGGTGATGCCATCAGCGTTTTAGAATTTATTATACGAGTTGAACCATCTTCACCTATTGGTTTAGGCGAACTTGATATCGTTTTTCCTTATCCTATTTCTGATGTTGAAAATGTAACAGAAACTTTTACAAATCCCAATCTGTACACCAACAAATCGTATACGGACGGTTTCAAATGTTTAGATTTCGTACAAAGAAAATATTGCATAGATGGGATCGTTGCATTTTTAGTATCTTTGTCTTCAAATCCTGTCTCCACACAAAGGAAGGACTTTACGAAGACTAGGCTTAAATTTAAGAAAATAAATCCCGGGGAGAATTTAGCGTTTAGATTGAAGATGCATATACCCAAATTTGCACAAAATTATAACTCGTCAGGATCTTTTGAGATTTCAGTATATTACGAGTTTGAGGCGTTTTTACCTGAATGGCGAGATTTAGGCGTTCTAGGAATACCAATTGATAGAAGACTTTGCGAGATATGGGTAATTCTCCCCGAAGAAACCGTTTTTAGATGGGCCGTACCAGAGCCTCAACAAATTAAAACAAAACATAAATATTCCATATTAAGCAACAACATACTAGACCATCCGAGAAACGCTGTGTATTGGGATTTGGAGTCTAACGTTTTTGACCTACCTGGAAGAGAAATAGGAGATTATATCACACCTCAAAAGGGAATAAGATTATATTGTGAAACAACTAAACCACATTTTATTGCGAAATATGGAAAACTGAGTTTATTAGTAACCTTACTTATCGGGTTGGCAGGAATTATTATAGCGCTAATTTTTTAGCTTTGATAGATAATTACCTTTTTCCTCTATTTTACCCTCGTAAGTTATATTTGATTTCTCAGCGAGCCAGTTTGCCATCACGTCAAGCGCCGATGTTGCTCTAGCAGGCAGTGATTCTGCGCTTGCTCTTTCTTAGTAAAAATGCGGCCCGTTACCGATTTCGCATTTGTCAGTTCAGGGCTTCTATCTGCTTATAGTGTCAGGTAGCCGCCCATCGATATGCCTTTCTCCCATTCGATATATAATCCAGGGCAGCCCGTATCTTTTAAGTGCCGCGCCCTGACCGACCCGGCCCGTCAAATGCGATCACTTCATAGCCGCTTTGGGTTTTTGGTTTGATGGGTTTTTCTAGGGAATGAAGCAAAGGTGCTTATATACTCCCGAGCATATAATCTAAAATGGTGATGCAAAAATGCCTGATGACAACGTGATTTATATCGGAAATAAGCCCGTGATGAGCTATGTTTTGGCAGTAGTAACGCAGGCCAACAGCGGCTATGATGAGTTAGTGATAAAGGCAAGAGGTAGAGCGATATCAAGGGCCGTTGATACTGCCGAGGTAGCGAAGAATAAGTTCATGCCGGGATTAGAAGTGAAAGACATAAAAATAGATACAGAGGTAATAACAGGCGAAGGCGGGGATAAGGCGAACGTCTCGTCGATGGAAATAACAATGGTTATGAAACCAAAGCAGCAGTGAAGAGGGAGATATGGGACTTTATCAGATCTAAGGGATATCTCTCTTAGCTCTCATCCCTTTTTTTTCGTTTCTTTAAAAGCGTGCTAAACGATTCGATTCAAATAAATGGTGGTTAGTTAGTGTAACTACCCGTGGAGAATCTCTTGTACTCGTCCGATTTCGCCTGATTTGAGACGGACTTTTATGCCATGCGGATGCGTCGCAGAATTGGTAAGAACGTCTTTAACGATACCTTCCGTGAGCGTTCCCGAGCGTTGATCCTTTTTCAGTACAATTGCTACCCGTATCCCCGGTTTTATATTCGCTCGTTTCGTGCCTGCCATGAATTAATGAATAGCTCTTGGGTAATTTTAACTTTGCTCAAGCAGGCCTTAATTACGTGACGAAAAACCGGTACATCGGTCTGATTGCCACCGCAACTGCTGCTGCAAGATACCAGTACCAGTCCAGCGATACGATCGCCGGCCAGAACTTAACGATCAGCAGCGTTGCGAACAGCACGGTAAATTTTGTCAACCCAATATCCCAGATATCCAGGTTTTTGCCCTTTTCATTCGCCCATTCCACGAATCCCATAAATTTCACTACCCCCTTCTTTTTCTATAAATCAATGTTAGACCTCAATCCTTCTGAATAACGCAGCACCGACGACCACCATAAACACGGTAAACCCTGCCAGCACGACAAAGCCAAAGAACGGATTTACCTGCGAGGTCCCCGCTAACCCGTACCGAATGCCTTCAACACCGTAAGTCAGCGGATCAAGCAGCGTCAGTGACTTCAACCACGAGGGCAGGTTGTCAATCGGGAAGAGTGCTCCGGACAGTCCGAAAATAGGAAAGATGACGAAATTCATGATGAGCTGGAAGCCGTGCATATCCTCCATCTTTGACGCGATCGCAATGCCAAACGCAGTGAACGAAAGCCCGATGAGCACCATAAATACCGATGCAATCAAAAAGCCCGAGACACTGGTTAAGTTCAGGCCCATGAACAGTGACAGAACGAGTATGATAAACCCCTGGATAAACGCGGTTGTGGCGCCGCCCAGTGTCTGACCAAACATAATCTCCAATCGTGAGACCGGTGCAACCAGCGTTTCCTTCAGGAATCCAAACTGCTTATCCCAGATGATCTGGATACCGGAAAACACTGACGTGAAGAGAACGCTCATGGAGATGATCCCCGGAATGATAAAGCCCATATAATCCTGCCCCGCCCCCGGAATCTGCACCACAGAATTGAGCCCAAAGCCGAGTACGAGCAAAAAGAAGAGCGGCATACCCAAACTGCCAACGATCCTGCTCTTCGAGCGCAGGTACCGCTTTATGTTCCGTAACCAGATCGTGTACACAATGTCCATTTTTGGTATCTTCTCTCCTCTCTTCTCCTCTTAGCTTAGCTTATCGTCTCCACATTCTATGCATCATACGCATCTGCTCCTTGCTGCTGGCTTCCTCCTCCCGCATCGTCCTGCCGGTGGAATGTAAAAAGACGTCCTCCAGAGTCGGCTTATGTATGGAAATCGAATCAATCTCGATCCCGTTCGTGGCTGAAAGACTGACAATCTCTGCAACGTGCTTCTCCGCATTTGGCAGATTAATCGTAAGAAAGCCGTCGTGCGACTCTACGCGGTTAACCCAGGATAATGCGTTGAGTTGAGCATACAGCTTCTCTCTCCCGGATGCTTTTATGGTGATCACATCCCCGCCAAGCTCTTCTTTCAGCTTATCCGGCGTGTTCGCAGCGATTATCTGCCCTTTATCCATTATCGCTACCCGGTCACAAAGCCGGTCTGCTTCGTCCATATAATGGGTGGTGAGGATGATTGTAATCCCCTTCTCCTTATTCAAGTTCTCGATATACGCCCAGAGATGGTTTCTTGTAGTTTATAAAGTATAACTCCTCTCACGTCCTCCCTTCCATCGGGCAGTATGGGAGACGTGGTAGCCTCACCGGCGATTCTCTTACCCGTCCTCCTCTGCTGTCTCACCACGTTCCGAGATGCAAACCTCAGGT
>DATKWH010000149.1:0-30400 GCA_035529655.1 Bathyarchaeia archaeon | reverse complement strand
AGCGTAAATTCGTCTCCAGGGCGTATCTCCTCAGGAATATCCTTTTCTACCTCAAGCGAAGCCTCTTTTAGCGATGTCCGTTCGTTGACTCTTACGGGAAAGGGATAGCGAAGAGTATCCCGTGCAAGACTTCCTTCTGGGTAGTAAACGACATGGATTGCTGGGAAGTATATCCCTTCCTCTTTTGGAGCATTAAAGGCGAATGTGATCGAGGTACTGCTGCCTCCGCCGAGCATGCCCACATGCTCAAAGTGTTTATGCTCGTGCTCAAAATGCGAGGCGAAGAGGTAGATGTCTGTTATATCAGCACTTGCATTTACTGCGGTGTTCTTGATTGTGACAGTTACTGTGCCAAGCTCGCCTGGAGTCAGAATCTCCGGCTGGATGGTGTACTCGGTAATCGTAAGGGCAGGGGATTGAGCGCTGGTAACGGATGTTGCAAGTGACAGTAGAATACTTGCTACCAAAATCCATTTGAACGCTTCTTTTATTTTTTTCATCCTCTCATAGCGTAAGCTTCTCAAGCGCAAGTTCAGCAGCTCTTTTACCTGACACTAACATAGCGCCAAACGTAGGCCCCATTCGTGGTAGTCCGTACGCAGTGGCAACCGCCATACCGGTAACGATCAGTCCGGGATAGACTTCAGAGGTTTGCGCTACCACGAGGTCCTCAGACCGTTCAACCCACATTGCACCCTGGCCTTTGACCTCAATCAGCCCTCGTTCCTCCAGCTTCTTTACGACTGAGGCATCGTGACCTGTTGCATCTATTACGAGTTTAGATTCCATTGATACGGGATCAATAGCTGCTATTTCACGTGGAAGTGCAGAAACAGGGGTCCAATTTATTACTACTCCTCTCACTCTCTCGTTATGCAGAACCACGTCATCAAGCGCTACCATATTTAATATTTTCGCACCTGCGTCGCATGCCGCCGCAATTAATTTCGAGCATGCGTGCGGCCCATCAGAAACGTATAATCCTTCACTGTACTCCATATAAGGCACATCAAGCTCATCGAGAATGCGCTCTGCCGGCGCCCGCACCGTGAGCTTGTTCATCAAAAACCCACCAAGCCAGAACCCACCGCCTAAATAGTTGTTCCGTTCAATAATCAGCACTTTTACGTCTTTGGCTGCCAGTTCCTTTCCCGCCATCAATCCTGCTGGTCCGCCGCCTACGATAATGACGTCGGACTCCACGTAGTTCTCAAATTCTTTAGCAAATTCATCCACTATCGCCCGCGTAATCTGACTCTCCGATGCGTGTGAAAATTCTATCGGTTCCATAGGTCACTTCTTGATCTTTTGATTATTTATTATTTATAGCTTTGATGATCGCCATTTCGTTATTCCATTTATCGAATCGCCATGAGAATTTTAGTGGCTATAAAAGGCAGTTCTTTCGATAAATCAGTAACTCAGCGATTTCGCTTCCTTCATCGCATTGCGCAGGAGTTCGGTAGTCTCATCCATGGTGCGTTTATCCACAGGATATGGCACGCCGTCTTTTCCGCCAAATGCGTACGAGAACTTAACGGGATCCCGCCAACTCGGCGGCTCGCCGTATATCAAGTCAGAAATAAGCGCTAAAGCCCGCACGGTCGCTGGCCCCACACCCCGTATACATAAGAACTGCTCGTAATTCTCCGGCTGCTTATCATAAGCCTCGTGAAGCGCATCCCAGTTCACTCTTCTTGGCAATCGGTATAGTAACGCTTCTTCTATTGACGTATTGCTTTTGCCTTTGTACTCGACTGCGGGGATTACACCTGCATCGAACTCCGCAAGTGTTCTTTGATCGCTTCTTATCCGTTTGTTGCCGCTACCGCTCAGCTCTTTGTAAACCCGTTCCAATTCTTTTGGATTAGTTCGTGCAAGGTCAACAGACGTCCCCCGACATCCCCTGCTCTCTGTTGACGTTAGATTCAGCACAGTCTCGCACTGGCGACCAACAATTCCCTGATGCGGCTCCTCATCATACCGCTTCACCGATGATGAGAGCCAGTGATATCGCCGTGCATACCGGTCGATAGGGTTCATTCCCTGCTGGATCACCGCCCATTCGCCTTTCTCTGAGATGAACATCGAATGATGATAGAGCTGATAGCCATCCTGTACGCAGGCGTTATCCACCTTTGCAGATATTCTACTTGCGTATTTCAGCTCAGACAGCTTATCATCGCTGAGCTTTAACTTCTCACCGAGTGCATCTATATCAGCTAACGTATTTCTCGATGCTTTACCTTTCCCACCGGCAATACCGAAACCAAATTCTTCGGGGTCTATAACCGATTTCAACACGCCACACACTACCGTTGTGGTTCCGCTACTATGCCAGTCATAAGCCAATGCACAGGATAGCGATTGAAACCAAAGTGGGTCTGCCAATTTCTCTATCGCACCATTAACGCCATGTTCGTCTATTATCACCTCGAAGATAGCATGAGCTAAGCTTTTCATTCGCTTCAGCAGCCAATACGGTGCTTTTCCACCGTGAAGTGGCAAGTCTACTACGCCCAGCTTCTTCAACGCATCAGACCTTTTCCCTTTTGACCAGCAGAGGTCTTCCCTCTAAAAACCCTTCGTTTATGCGAAGGGCCGCAAATCCAATTCAAAGTCTTATCTGATTTTATCTCAGGATTGGCAGGCTCAACGAGGATTATTTCATACCATTTCCTCTTTCCATCTTCTGCCACCCAGTAAGAATTAAGAACCTCCATGTTTGGATATTTTCTCGCCGTTCGCTCCTCAGCGATTCGCTGCAAGCTCTTTCCAGGTGTTATTTTATGCACACCCATCCTCTTTGGTCTCCTTCCGTGCTTTGGTCTTGTTTTCCTCCGCCCCCCTCTTCTTACCTTTGCTCGCACTACGATGATGCCGTGTTTCGCTTTATATCCTAAAGAACGGGCTCTATCCAACCTCGTTGGTCTTTCTAACCTTATAACCGCTGGCTCTTTTCTCCATTCCTCTAATCTTAACTGCCTGAACTCTCTTACGTATGATGCCTTCGGCCTCTTCCATGCCTCTCCAATATATCTATAAAACGACTTAGCCATTTGTTCTGTTCTTCCTCGAAAGATACTTTTAAAATAAATAAGATAGGAAGGGAAATAAAGATATATGCTATGTTGTTATTATTCTATTAAAGATACAGGTAGCAAGTAGCCCAGTAAAAAGTAAAGAATAAAGAGAGTGTGATGAACATGGTAAGTAAGCCTAAGCCGTTGGACGTATTAAACAAATCGCTTAAATCCCCGGTTATCGTGCGAATCCGAGGGGGCAGAGAATTTAGAGGCACATTGGAAGGATATGACCTGCACATGAACTTAGTGTTAAGCGATGCAGAAGAGTTGAACAACGATGCAGCCGTGAAGAACTTTGCTGGAGAAATTCTGATGAGGGGTGATAACGTGGTGTATATCTCGCCAACCGTGCAGAGAGAGACAGAAAAAAGTGAAGATGCAAGTAAGAACAAAGTCAAGGAGGCAGGAGAAAAGGGGACATGGTAAAAGGAACAGCTTCACAAGGTAAAAGGCAAAAGAAGTCGCACATGAAGTGCCGACGATGTGGCAAGGTCGCTTACAGCATACATGCAAAGTATTGTGTGGCATGTGGGTTTGGAAGATCGAGTAAGATGCGAGAGTACAAATGGACGGAGAGAAAGCCTTAAAGTAAAGTAAAGTGAAAAAGTGCCAGCGGCCGAGGTAGCTAAGCGGACTAAAGCGCCGGCCTTGAGAGCCGGTGTCCCTCACGGGACACAAGGGTTCAAATCCCTTCCTCGGCGTTCTCATAGAGGCGCAAGACCTTACTTAAACTCCTGAGGAAGGAAAGTTAAGATGGAAGAATACGTTAACCTTTTGGATAGAGCTTTGAAACAAATGCCGAGTACAAAGACCAGTGACTCACGTTTCGTTATACCCGCACTAAAAGTGTTTATAGAGGGAAAGACCACGATATTTGACAATTTTGACGTTATATGCGACTACATGAACCGAGAAAGGGTGCATGTAATGAAATTTTTGCTGAACGAGTTGGGTACTGCAGGTAAGATAGTAGGAGATAGGGTGATTTACCAGGGGCGATTTTCGCGGGACGCGGTCGAGCATCAAATTCAGAGATATATGGCTGAATATGTGATCTGCTGGGAATGCAAGAAACCGGATACGCACTTCGAGAAGCAGGACCGTGTTTTGGTGCTGAAATGCGATGCGTGCGGTGCTATTCGTCCGATAATGAAGCGAAGGGGTGGAAAGACAAAGAGTTGAATTTTATTGGTTTTTAGGACGTACTTTTATAATCCAAGAAAAGTTTACTTAATATTTAGCAAAAGGTAAAAGAGCCCAGAGGGAGGTTATTACGCTGTTTATCGCTTTCTGCTTGAGTTTCGTTTCACTCGCTTTTATCTCGTTCTAGATAACCGACCGCGATTTATCTTCCGGTATCCGTTCTACCTCTCTCCTGAATTTCTCGTAGACCATGCGCGGTTCTTACTGTTTTTGTCATTAGAGTTAAAGCTTTCTCTTTCATCAGTATCTCCGAATACTTTTTGGGGATAATAGCAAAAGAACTGCTTTCAATCGGTTTGGACAGATATAATCGTACATTTTTTTCCATATAATGAACCGCCTCATTTGTATCCGCCCCTTCACATCTTCGATGTTCCGTTTCACGGCTTTTTGTATTCCTGCAGTATCAGGTCCAAGCTGGTATACTCGTCCAATCGCCAGAAAAGGGTGTCTGCGTTTGGCAATACCGGGTCAAGACCGCCAACTGTCTCAACATAATCCTTCGCCTGCGCTGCATTCATCAGAAGTTGCACGAAAGTTACTGCAGCGTATTTTGCACTTGATAATGGGTGCTCTTCGCTGAATAGCCATCGCAATAGTGAAAATGCCAGTAAATCCCTTACTGAATATCTCATGGCAATAGATTTGGTGTACAATTACGGAAAACCCTTTAAGCCATATTCTAACCTTTCGCGTTGCTTATTTAAAAGACAGCTCTTGGATCCCCATTTTTATGCGTGATATAAGTGTTATAAAGTGCAACATTCCAGCATAGGATAAATACGGTCTTTCGGAGATACTGTTCATAACTGCCCTATCACTGCTCACCCTATTCAAAAAACGTACATAAACATTGAGGTTTATAGGGGAGATATGGACAAAGCCGTATATCGGCAGGTGATGACCCTTGCCCTTCCTGTCATCATATCAAATATACTGATGACCTTTCAGATTATTGCCGATACCATCATGCTTGGTCGGTATCCGCCGGCGGATGTGAGCTTGAGTGCCGTTGGTCTGGGATTCGTGTTGTATCACATGTTCTTTCCCCTTACCATGGGGCTGGTTACCGGCACGATAGCGATAATAGCGCGGAGATGGGGCGAGAAGAACTATGATGAGGCAGGAAAGGTGGCAACCGATTCAATGATAACCCTTGTTCTGATTTCGATTCCCATAGCCATTTTCGGCGTTTTCATCGCACCACATTTGACCTACTATCTCGGTGCACGGGGCATGGTGATAACCGAAGGTGCGAAATACATAAGGTCAATCTTCGCCTTTTATCCCTTTACCGCGCTCGTTATCGTTTATCACGGAATCTTGAGAGCGGCAGGCGATACAAAAACGCCCATGTACGTGGATATCATCTCAAATGTCTACAACGTCCTGATGAACTATATCCTCATATTTGGCAAATTTGGCTTTCCGGAACTCGGTGTTCTTGGAGCAGGTATAGCGACAGGCTCATCCTACGCCATCGCATTTGCGGTCTACATGCTACTCCAGGCGGGGAACAAACTGATAACACATCCTGTTTACAGCCGGAACGTTAGATACCGGCTGGATACGGTAAAGAAGATGTTCAAGATAGGCATTCCTGCGGGCATTGACATGGCGATGTGGAGTTTTGCATCCATCATTTTTACCGTGATGATACTCCACTTCGGGACGGTTGGATATTCCGCCTTTCAGATCGGGCTGAGGGCTGAGAGTATTGCGTATATGCCGGCATTTGCATTTGGAATCGCAGCCACCACGCTCTCAGGCCAATACTTAGGTGCGAAGAAAGAAGAGCAGGCGAAGAAGGCGGTGCTCGCTTCTACCTACCTGTGTCTGATCTTTATGGCCGTCGTGGGTGCTATATTCATACTCGTCCCCGATTATATTGCAATGGTATTTACCGGAGATGAGGGGGTTGTGACCCTTGCGGCACTCTATCTCTTTATTATTGGCTTTTCAGAGCCTGCATTAGGCGCATTCTTTGCCCTTACCGGCGGAATGCGGGGTGCGGGCTACACCAAAGTGCCGATGCTCATAAACTTCATTTGCCTTATCGTGATACGATTATCACTGTCGTACACACTCGGATTCGTATTGGGTATGGGGCTTTTTGGTATATGGCTGGGGATGACTGTAGAGGTGTTTTTGAGGACGACCGTAATCTACGCCGTTTTTCTCAAAGGAAACTGGATGCGGGTGAAGGTATAAGCTTCATGTACCGGGGATTGTGCGTAAAGAACGACACGCTGGTTCTTTCAATGCTTCTTTATGTAATCCTCCAGAGCAGCTTTCAGTGTATTCACTGCAAGCTCCGGACTATGTTCGTCGTCCTCGGGTAACCCACCCAAAACGGACTCAATGTCCTTTTCCCCTATCCTTAGCGCTTCTTCAATTGTCTTACCTTTCACCAGTTCGGTGATTGCGCTTCCAAACGCAACGGTAGGTCCCCCGCCATCTACTAAGAATTTACTATCAATGATCCTCACTCCTTCAACTTTTAGGTGGATTTGCATTGTATTTCCGTGTGTATCGGTCATTCTGGCAGCGCCATCAGGATTCTCCAATACACCAACGTTCTTTGGATTATATGCTTCTTCAACCGTTTTTTCGCCGTAAAACTCTTTCTCATCTTCCTTTATACTTTTTTCCAAATCCCGTATCATTACCTCGAATTTCGAAGAGTCTTCTTCGTCCGTCATTTTCCTTCGCCTATAAACGCAGTTCTTATTTTTAGTAACTAAATTAGTTCAGATCAAAATAAGCCTTTAACCTTGCCACACAGTCCACCACACTAATTTTCTCTTGCTCTCCTGTATTAAGATCCCGTAATGTTACTTTTCCTTCTCCCAGCTCGTTTTTGCCCATGAGCACGGCAAACGAATCGTGGCGGGCATTGGCATACTTGAGCTGAGCGCTTAAACTCCTGTTCATCAAATCTATATGCGTCGGTACAAATTCCCTCAGCAGGGACGCTATTTCTATTGCCTCTTTCAGCACTTCTCGGTCTGCGTTTTTCTCTCTTATCGGCACTACCACCACTCCTCTTCTCTCCAAATCCTTATCGTCCACATTGAATATCTCTGCCAATCGGTCAAAACCAAATGCAAACCCGGTTAACGGAATCTCATCACCACCGAACAGCTTAGCCAGCCGATAAGAGCCGCCACCGCAAATCTGGTTCTGCGCTCCTAATTTTCCACCCGCTTCGTAGATCTCAAACACCATTCCCGTGTAATAATCCAATCCACGCGCTATTCCTAAGTTTAACGTGTAATCAACATCGTAATACTCAAGGATTTCCAGCAGTAGCTCCAGCTCCTTCATCGCATCGCTATCAGGAGCAATTATGTTACGGTCACGTGCTTCTTTTAAAGCATCCTTACCTTTTAAATCGAGTAAAAAGAGTAAAACGTCAATTAGATCCTTTTTCACCCCTATTTCGTCCATAAACTCTATTACTGCCTGCCGTTCTCCCTTGTCTATAAACCGCATCACAGTGTTTATCTGCACCTCAGCCACATTTGCAACGCGCAATCGTTCCCGTATCAAGCCCACATGCCCAACGTGAAGCTCTGCTTTTACGCCTAACGACTTCAGGATATTAAAAGCGAGCGCAATGAGTTCTGCCTGCGCCGCCGGGCTGTCCGATCCGATTATTTCAGTACCAAACTGCCAGAACTCACGATAACGAGCCTTTTGCGGCTCTTCATACCTGAAACAATTACCAAAATAATACCACTTTGTCGGTTTCGGTGCCATCTTCAATTCATTGATATACATTCGTATCACAGGAGCCGTTAGTTCAGGTCTTAACGCTAAATGCCTGTCACCTTTATCCCTGAATTCGTACATCTCTTTCAAGATTGCCTCGCCTGATTTCAGTGTGAAGAGTTCAGAGCGCTCAAACGTTGGCGTACGTATCTCTTCATAGCCCCACCGCTCTGCAACGTCACGCATCCGCACCTCTATGACCCTTCTCTTTCTCATCTCCTTAGGCAAGAAATCTCTTGTCCCACGTGCTCTTTCTATCCGCATCGCATTATTCTCTCTCTTGGTCTCCTGTTACTGACCGTGCTTACTTAAACTTAAGAATAAAAAGTAAAGGTCATACATAAAATAATAGCGTTTAAGTAAAGCTAAGTTGCCAATGATGGCAGGTCTTGGGTAATAGTTAGAAAACAGAGAAAAATGAACTTCAGATTGATTTTCGTGATGGACGTGCTTGACGGCGTGGTCGTACACGCGAAGCGGGGTGAACGTGACCAGTACAAGCCAATTAACCTTTTCAGCTCTATCGTTAGCTCCTCTGACCCCGTTCATATTATCGAAGAGCTAAAGCCTGAGGAACTGTACATCGCGGACCTCAACAGGCTCATGAACACTGGCGATAATCGAGAAATACTGAAGGAACTAAGAACTCGAAATATGGAATTGGAGATAATGCTGGATTATGGTGTTAAAGGAATGGAGGACCTGAAAGAGGCGGTTGAAGCGGGGATGGCGGATAATTTCGTTTTGGGAACGGAAACCACTTCTATGGATTTGATTGAAGCAGCCTCTAAAAGCGATATGCTAAACGACAAACGTGTAAGTGTGAGTGTGGATCTTTTTAATAAAGAAGTGCTAACACGCGATAGGAGATTGCAGATTGACCCCTTATTGTTAATAAAAAAGTTGAACGAATATCCAATACAGGACGTAATTGTGCTGGAACTGGATAGAGTGGGAACGAAAAGTGGGATAGACTTTGATTTCCTCGCGCGTGCCGTCTCGGTCTCAGAACATAATATTCTAAGTGGTGGTGGCGTTAGGAGTTACGATGATATATCTATGATGGCGCAGATAGGGGTAAAAGGCGCACTGGTCTCTACTGCGCTTCACGATGGATCGATCCCAGTATCGGCTATTAGAAAGCTCGTTTCTTAACATGAGTAGTGAAAATTTCCAAGGGGACGTATTGAACTTGGTGAAGCAAATACCACGAGGTAAAGTAACAACGTACGGTGAGATAGCACGAGAACTAACCGGTTCCGTTCGAGCCGCGCGTGCAGTAGGGCAGGCAGTTGCGAAAAACCCAAATCCTGTACAAATACCATGTCATCGCGTGGTTAAAAGTGATGGTGACGTTGGAGGGTTTAGTTTGGGCGTGGCTACGAAAATAAGACTTTTGAGAGCGGAAGGGGTAGAGCTAAGAGGCGGAAAAGTGGCAAATTTCGAGCAAACTCTTTTTCGGTTCACCGGGAAAACACTCCGATTCGTAACCGACAGAATGTTAGGAAAGCTCAGCACCTGGCTTCGTATCCTTGGACATGATACGGTTTACGCGGCAGAAATAGCCCTAAAAGTAAAGGAAGGCGAAGAGGACGAGGATAACGCTATTGCCGCTTTTGCAGAGCATGAAGCACGAATCCTGCTAACACGAGACAAAAATCTCGCAGCATCAGCGAGAAAGAAAGGGATGCAATATGTTCAAATAAAAACCGATGAGGTGATGGAGCAGTTGCAGGAGTTACTTCGTCACAACCTTAATATAAACCTCGAACCCGTTCCAGTCAGGTGTAGCGAGTGCAATGCACAGATAAGGAAAGTAGCGGAGGGCGAAGAGGATATACTGAAGAGGAAGAGTTATGTGCCAGTGAGCATGATAGGAAAGTGCGATTTCTGGGTCTGTGAGCGTTGCGGCAGGATATACTGGGAAGGGAGCCATTGGAGGAATATGCGGGAGCAGTTGAGGCAGTTGAATGAATTAAACCCTTCAGGAGTATAAGCTAGCTATGGCTGTCAGAAAAACCACTGAGGAACTGTATCGCATACAGGAAGAAATTGCATCAAAAGCAGTAATAGAAGATGAACTAAATCTGGACGAGCTAAACTTGATCGCAGGTGCAGACCAGGCTTTTTTATACGAATCAAAATTTGAAAATGCAAACGAGATCAAAAAGGAGAATATAATATCCGCAGTTGTACTCCTCGAATACCCTTCCATGCGGTTTATTGATCATGCTTACTCGCTGATGCCCGTGGATTTCCCGTATATCCCCGGGCTACTTTCGTTTAGAGAAGCGCCAGCTATAATAAACGCTTTTCACGCGCTCAAAACTAAGCCTGACCTCTTAGTAGTAGATGGTGGTGGGATAAACCATCAGAGATTTGCAGGATTAGCCACGCATGTCGGTGTTAGCTTAGACGTTGCAACCATAGGCGTGACAAAGAATCTCTTGTGCGGCACGGGCGAATTACCAATTGAGGAAGGAGGATCGCGTATAATTACATACCACGATAGGGAAATCGGTTATTATCTTAAGAGTAAAACGGGCAGTAAACCCATAATCGTAGCGCCGGGACATAAAGTATCGCTGGAAACCTCACTGAAGCTGATTAAAACGTGCATACACAAGCACAAACTGCCGGAACCCACACGAATCGCTCATCTCTGTGCGAATAAGATAAAGCGGGATTTGGAGTAGCCTTCCCGATTAATTTTCATTCCGTGTTATCAAATCCCTCTAATATATCTTCCAGTATCCTTTCTACTTCCTCAAAGCCGTAGGATAATAGATAAGAAACTGTTTTGGATATACTATATTATCTGCTATGCTTATTTCTCATAGAAGTACGATTCTGGATTGCAAATCTGACAAGGTTTTGGATTCTCACCTACTTCTCTTTTTCCCCATTCTTCAAGTTCAATTCTGCGAAGTGAACATATTTTGATGTAATTTCTTGTCGTCCAATTGTTCTTTTAGAGGTGCTAATTGTCCCACAAGTTGCACGATGAAGTATTAAATATTTACTTGAAGGATTTCTGTAAGTATTAACTACGAAGCCTCGAGGATTTCTATCTATCCAATCCAAATAACCTCTATCATCATCTATGAACTTTTTCATACAAAAGTCTCCCCATTAAAGTTTAGAAAATCAAGATGAGAAAGAATACCAAGATTATTATCAGAACGCTGAAAAATGCGAGAAGTATTGGACCTGCAAAAAGTAAGGCTCCAATTCCACCCCTCGTCTGTAGCTTCTCATCTTGCTTCAGAGACGGCAAATTATTAAGCAGCCTTTTAATTTTGTCATGGTCTTGCTTTTTCAAAGCCTGTTTGAGCTGCTCTATATCTTGCTCCAAAGTCGGCATTTCTCTACGTATCATGGCTCCAAAAAACTCGTTATTCAGCGTTTCCCTATGTTTTAGTAGCTGTTGTAACTTTTTGTTCGCTGCTTTTTCCAGTTGTCGCTTTTCCGTTTCATTATTTTTTTTTCTAACATCATCCCAAAATCCCATTTTACTTATCCAAAAATTTATTCTTGCTTAAAAATCTTCTTTTTTAGCTTAAGTAAAGGGGCCAAATAAAATTTCCATGTATCTTGGATACATACTATAAATTTGAAATTGGAATAAACATCTAAAATTTACCCTTACGGGATCGTCCCATATGGCTCTGGTGCTTCTCCTTGCACACCCATATCCACAAGCAGTTATGGTTGTCAAAGAGTCGATCTGCGATGATTATCGCCAATTTTTTGGGCATGATGATCTTCGCATTTATGATATCAAATAAGATAAAAGAACTAAAAACGATCGCCGATCGTGAGTGACTGACTGACAATAGTGTTCAAGAGATGTTTAGAACCGAGAACTTTACTGCCTCACTCATTAACTCTATTGCTTCCCGTATCCTTTCTACTTCTTCAAACCCGTAGGATAATCGTAATTGCCGTTTGCCGATCTCAACGAGGTCACCGTGTGGATGCACACAAAATTCCCCCGGTAAATAAATCACTCGCGGGTTATTATCAGTATCCGGACCGTCAATAGCTATATCGCCCGTCGTTCGTGACAAGTACGTGAAAAAAGCGGATTCTTCTGTCGTTTGGATTCCGTCAAAAGTCAAATAGAAATAAAAGCCCGCTTTGCCACCACTGCATGCGGATATAACATCGCCCAAGTGCTCTTCTATAAAACCTTTCACTGCTCTTGCTTTTTGCCTGTAGCTCTGGTTAACAGTATCTATCTGCTTTTGGACGTGATGGTCTAAGAGGTAACTGGCAATCTCCTGTGTAATTAACGGTGCACTGAATCCGACATCGCTCGTCTTTTGTATCATTGCTCTTAAGAACGAGCAGTCATTTCCTATCATGTAGCCGATCCGCAATGCCGGCGCGAGAATCTTCGATAAGGTTCCTATCTCATAGACAATGCCCTTTTCATTATAAAGCAATCCTGATTGTAACGGTGGCACTGTCGGGTCATGCACCAAATTTTCGTAGGCTTTATCAAAGAATACGGGGATTTTTCTGCCCACATCAATAGACAATTCAGTCGCAATCTGCACCAACTCCGCCCTTCGTTCGTTCGAGAGTATAATGCTTGTCGGATTATTGATAGTCACGATATAAAAGAATCGAACGTCATTTTTTCGGGCGCCCAAGCATAATCCTCCGAGTTTCTCGCGTAATAAATCGGTTCTTATCCCGTTCTCATCTTCGGGCACCGTTAGTACCTCAAAACCCTGACGTTCGAGAAAATCGCAATAGATGTAGTACATCGGGTCGGAGGTGATTACTATTCCGGGCGGTAACACATGTGCAATCCCTTCGAGCAGGCTCGTCGCACCGTTCGGGCCGATAATAACTTCGTTATGATCCACAATCTCTTGTGTGAGGCCGCCGATACCGGTTTCTACGTGGAACTTCTTGATCGAATCAATCAAATTAGGAGAGCCCTGTGACCCGCCGTAATTGAGTGCTACTTTGTATTTTTCCGGATGTGCAATAACCGCTTGCATAGCCTCTAAAATGAGGGCATGGGGGATCGTCCGTTCATTTACATAGCCGACCCCTACGTTGATATCCTTATCCTGCCTGAAGTCCGCGGCAAATGCAGCCATCATTCTGTTTATCGGGGCGGGGATATGCTTGAAGCGTTTCCGTATTCGGATAATAAAAAATCGGCGAGGTTCATATTATATCAATACAATAACAACAGCTATTGGGATTTATATCCTGAATTTGACACCAGCAACTTTTTCTATATTGATTTAAACCGAAACAGATAAGTGTAAAGCCTCTAAATATCTAATAGAGACATAAATGGTGGCGATAGCTATGAATAGTGCATATGAATGCATAAACACCCTGCATGCGGGTGGAACAGAACTGACGAAGAAAATGGACAACCAGATCGGGTTGTCTCGCATTATCAACGCTCTTGAAATCAAGAGGAAGGGATTACCGCTGGATAAAATCGCGTTGTCGCTGGTTTCTGCGAGAATAGACAAGCCAGACAGTGTATTGAAGAGTGTTAAGCATATACACGATGCATCATCTGCAGCGTTGGAATTCGACATCAAACCAGAGGAAATCCATGAGAGAACCTACTATCGGGGCCTTGAACTACTCGGCAAAAACGCTGAAAGGATATACCCCTCGCTGATGGACGAAGTCAATAAAAAGTTCGGGTTGGACCTGAACTATGTATTCATTGATTGGACCTCATCGTTTTTCAATGGCGACAGCTGCAAGCTTGCAAAACTTGGGTTTAGCAGGGACCACAGACCTGATAAAAGGCAGGTGAAGATTGGTCTTGCAATGACTGCGGGAAAATGCATACCCTTCCATTTCTCCATTGAAGAGGGCAATCTCGTTGATACTAAGCAGTTCAGAAAAGACTATCGGACAATCGAATCTAGACTGCCAAAGGTTGCACTGATAATCTTCGATAAAGGTGCGAACTCGAAAGAAAACGGTGAACTGATTCGAAACAGCGGGCGAGACTATTTGACAGCTATTAAGAATACAACGGAACTTCGTGAGAGGATGAAGCAGGTTGATAAGAGCTTGATGGTGGAGTTGTTCAGCTATAAAACAGGCGATAGAGTATTCGCATGGTGGAAGAAGCGTGACGAGGTGTACGAGTACTTCTACTTTGACGAACGGAAGGCGAAGAGAGATGCAAAGAAGAGAGAAGGGGAGATAAAAGAGATTCTTTTGGAGAAAGAAGAGTTGGCAAAGAAGATACGGGGAAAGAGTGCGAAGGGCTTGAGACGATTGACAAAACGGAAGAAGGTTACGAAAGAGCTGAACAATGTCATTGTGACGACAGAAATCACAATCCAGAAGCGTTTGGTCAAGAAAACCGATGAAGAGATCCTGGCTGAACTGGAAAAAGACAAGGATCTGGACGGTTTCTTTGCTTTTGAGTCGAGCAGGAGACTGAAGCCAAAGAGAGCTTTACGTCTCTACCGGAGGAAGGATAAGATCGAGAAATTGATCTGCGATCTGAAGAACGTCCACAGGATAAGACCATTCAGAGTCTGGACTGATAATGCAGTGAAAGGTGCTGCTCTAATCTGTATGATCGCCACCTTATTCGTTGGTCTGTGTCAGCAGGCGATGGGGGTTGCTGGTAAAACCAAAAATACACTATTGGATCGCCCTGAGGCGTTTGACACTTGTTATCACAAGTGATGCTTTTGGCGCGATTATCTCCAAGAAATTTGCTAACGTCACTAAATTTCTGGAAAAATTCATGAATCTCTCGTTTGGGTAGTGAAAAACCCAAGTTTTTCGCATTTATTTTTGATACCACGATTAGCCGTGAGGCTCCTCATTTTTAGAGAAAACATGCAGTGAAGCTCCCGATTTTCAGAGAAAAAGACGTTTCCAATTAGTTATGAATCCGAATCTGGCACAACGCCAGATTTTTCGAAATGAAAAAGGTGGATTTTTGTTAATATGTGCGCTCAAATTGAATTAACTGTCAAATTCAGGTTATATAACTGGTACAATCACTCACGTGCATTGTGAAAAAACCGAAATGGGTGGCCTGTGAACAGCAACTCGTTTTTGGGCTGTCGCTGAGCGGTTAACTGTGTTCACTTTTTCTTCTCCGTCCACCACTTTCACCCATTCATGATTTTGTATCTTCTTTATTTCCTTCTTAATTGATCCATCGCTTTTAATCTTCCCGAAATTACTTTTTTATTTCTTCGAATTTCCCTCGACAATGGCAATTTCTTCCGGCGTGAGGCCGTACAGCTCGTAAACCTGATTATCTATTTGCTGGTCTGTTTCGTCTATCTGCTGTTGAAGCATGGCTTTTTCTGATTCTTCCATAGTCTCTTTCAACCGTTCATGAAGCGCAAGCATCTGCTCCACCAACGTAACCATTTTGTCGTGACTGGATTTATCCTCCGTATCAGCGAAGTCGATTGTACGGATAGGGAGTTGTTGGACATAAAAGGGCTTTGCCTCGATGAAACCACCTCGTCTCCCAGCAGCAATTTCTTGGAGAAATCTCCAGAGCAGTTTTGAGTTCATACAACCTAAAAGATATTTGTCGCTAGAATTCAGGATACAACCGGGTGCATTAACATAGTAGCTCTCAAAATCGATTGTAAATGGTGCTTCATCGCATAAATTTCCCCAACATATCTTCGGCTTTTCAAATTCTTCGTAATAAACAATCGTATCCTGAATTTCATACCACTTGTAATCGCCTGGTTTACGTCCTGGCCACTTTCCCCCTTTCCAGTCTTTTGGTTTTGGCATCAGCCGCTCTTTAAATTGAAGAAGATACTGCTCTATTGCCGGATATCGTTGTAGGTCCACACCCCGACGTGTAAAAATCAAATACCGCTTACTTTCAGACGGTTGGTAGCGCTTTATATCCCTGCCAACTAAAAATGGCTTAATCAATGCCTCGCTCTTCGGATCTTCCGCAATCAGCTTCTCTCGTGTAGCGGCATCAATCACAAATGCTTCGTTAAGCCCTGTTAAAACGCCACGATAAATTTTCCCGTCGACGTATTCACCCAACGGCACACCCACGTGCCGTATTTTTTCCAGGAGTGCCTGCGTCTTTTCGTCCACTAAGGACCAGCCCGAATTGTCTAATCCTTCCCGATTTACCGCAAAGTGGTGCTCATGTACGTACTCATCAAGGCTCGTAAAACTGAGTGTTTCCATTTCTGTCACAGCAAACGTCGATTTCGGTTGATTCCTCGAAACACGGATGATGCACGGGTAGGTCGTTGCCTGAAATACCGGCAGATCACCAAAATCCACAACCTCTTCGACACACTGCCGTTTCAGCCAGTGCCGCAGCGGCTTGCCATAATTAGCACGCAGCCATTTGTTAGCAACAATATAGGAAAAGATGCCGTCCTCGTTCAACGATGAAATACTCCGTTCTATGAAATAGACATAGAGATCAGCGACGCCGTGGTAAACCTTGTACGCATCTTGATAATACGTCTTCAGTTCACCGAGCGCCTCCTGTCTCACGTACGGCGGATTGCCGATGACGACATCAAACCCTCGTTCTTCTTTTGACTTTTCCAGGTCAAAAACTCCATAGAATTCAAAGCCCCAGTGAAACGGGCTCAACTTCAAAAACTCTTCCCGGCTAATCTTGATCTTTCGATCCCGGAACTTCCGATACAGATCTGCGTTAAGCAACGTGCTTATTTCACTAGCAAGCTTTTGAACCGCGCTTTTAATTCTTTCGCTTCTTCACCCCAAGTTATTTTGTACTCGCGGATCAAATCATTTCGTTCTTTGAGGAGCTTGTCCAGTGTGGCTTTGTCTTCATCCCAGAGCCAATCCGAGAGGGTGAGTTCCGCGCCCTTGAACTCGCTCAAATCCACGTACCCGATCAAACTATTTCCAACTCTGAGGTTGTAGTCGATGTTGGGCAAAGGTTTTATGTGCTCCGGCTCATACGAGTCAACAAGCCACAACCAGAGCCGCAATTTCGCTATCTCGATGCCGTTCGGATTGATGTCAACGCCATAAAGATTATTCACGAGAATAAGAAACTTCAAAGTAGTGTCGGGATTCTTTGCTCCCAATTTGTCATTTATCCGTCTGTTCAGCTCAAACAGGATATTCGCCGCTGCAAGTAAGAACGCGCCAGAACCACATGCATTGTCCAGCACCCGTACCTTCAGAATGATCTTGTTCCATATTTCATTTAAAGTCGTATCCGCAAGAACAAACAGCTGTTCGATATTCTTAATGAGTTCTGTCTCCTTATAGCCCTTTTCTGTCTTAAGAAATTCGTTCGTCTTCTCTATTATGCAAGGATAAATCGTATTCTCTGAGATATACTTCGTTATAAACTTGGGCGTGTAATACGCACCGGTTCCTTTTCTGTCCGTGGCGGTCATCGCCCGTTCAAAGATATAGCCCAGGATTTCAGGATCGATCGAATCACCGTTTTCTAAGTGCTCCTTATGCACAAACTTGAAGCTGTCTAAAAACTCGATTACCTTCTTTAAAATCTCCGCTTTTATTTTGTAAGCGAGATTATTCCGTTCAACGTCGGTATACACGAATAAACTCCCATTTAAATAGGGAATGCTCCAAAATCGCTCATCGATATCAAATCGATCATTCACCGGCGTGTTCATCGCGCCAAAGAACAATTGCCGTAATTTCGGTGTCAAATCCTCTTCTTTGACTTCAGACAGATATTTGAGGATATCTTCCTCTATAATGCCTTTTGATTGTAAGAACTTGATGAAAATCAATCGATTTGTTACAACCTGAGCTATTTGCTCCTGTTCTTCCAAATCACTTACGCCAATGACATTATTGACCAGACAATCTTCTTCAGCAATCGTCTTCTGGTTGTTTTCATAATCTTTGTATCGCCCACCATGCAACAGCGCATTATACCAGCCGTAAAACTTCTTACTGATCTCCTCCTCTGTCTTTGGCGAAACGACTTTCTCTTCACCAACCAGGAACTCCTTTATTTTGTCAAACTGCTCTTCTAAATTTAAATTATCCACTATTTCCTCGTTCCTGTCAATGAATATCCATCGCAATCCATTCGTTGCGACACCAAAATCATAGTTCTTTTGCACTTCTGCGAGTTTGAACAAACCTTTTATTTGGTTAACTCCACTATCTTTACCCTTCTCTAAATTGGCATTCAACGGTTTCGCTTCAACCAAGAACATGCCTCTTGAGCTTTTGATCAGGTAATCAACGCTTCTACGACTGCCAGGAATATCAAATTGTTTTTCAGACAGTTTTTCCAGTTCTAGTGCACTGAAAATTTTATCGATCAAAAACTCGCGAGTGAAGGCTTCCGGCTCTGCTCGTTCTTTCATAAAATCAGACCGAAGTTCCTTGCCTTCGTTAAAAACCCTATTCTTGCCATCGAACGTCAATCGTTCCTTAATATCCTTTAGTAGTGTATCAACAATATTTGCCGGGTTCATTTTTACTGAACGATTTTTATCATCTGCTATAATCCACACTCGCATTTCACTCTTACAACTGAAAAGATTGTTGCAGAGTATAACTAACTATTTGTGTTTTCCTATCCCACTTTTTCTTAGCACATGTTCTTTTAAGTCATTATTTCACGATATAGCTTATATAACGTTCGCATATTACGATTTTACGCTACGCACCACCTAACGCTTCTCGTAACAGGTCCTTCTGTTTCTTCGTGAGATTCCGTGGCGTTTGCACGACTGCTTCTATATACAAATCTCCTTTACCACCTGCGAGTCGCGGCATTCCCAGCCCCTGTAAGCGGAATTTAGCGTGTGTCTGCGTCTCCGCCGGGATTTTTACCTTCACCTGCTTACCCTCTATCGTCGTTACCGTCTCTTCACCGCCTAAAGCTGCCTGAGCGAAGCTTATCGGTGCACTCATATGAAGATCGTCCCCACGCCGTTCAAAGATTCGATGTGGTAACACGTTTATCACCACATGCAGATCACCCGGTTCTCCACCAATCATTGACTCTGGAGGTCTCCCAGCTTTCGGAATCTTTATCTCATAGCCGGTAGGAACTCCTTTCTTAATCTTTAGTGCGATCTTTGTTCGTTTTGATACTCTGCCTCGTCCTCCGCAGACGCTGCAGAGGTCAACAGCAGCTCTTCCCGTGCCGTTACATTGAGGGCAGACCGCAGTTTGCATTATACGAGCACCCCCTCTGGTTTGCACGGTCCTTACCTGACCAGCACCTTTGCAAGAGGGACACACTTCTGATTTACCGGAACGCGAGCCTGAACCTCCACAGGCCTTACATACGCGGGACATCGGGACTTCAATCTTCTTCTCCACACCACGAGCTGCTTCTTCAAGTGTGATCTCCAACTGTAAACGGACGTCAGCCCCGCGAACTGGTTTCTCGATACCCTCTTGTGTCCCAAAGAGCGTGTCGAAGATTCCGCCACGACTTGAAAAACCCGGGCTCGATGCACCGCCAAAGAACGTTTCGAATATCGCGCTTCCGAAGATGTCCTCAACGTCCCGGTAATGCGTAAAGTGAGACCAATCGAAGCCCTGGGGTCCAAAGGTCTCATCCACTACCCGTTCCCCGATTTGATCGTACTTCGCTCGTTTTTCCTTGTCAATTAGCACCTCGTACGCCTCTGAAATCTCCTTGAACTTCTCTTCCGCCTCTTTCTTATCCCCTTTATAAATATCAGGGTGATACTGCTTCGCCAATCTCCGATACGCTTTCTTTATCTCCGCCTCTTTAGCGTCTTTACTAACGCCAAGTATCTCGTAATAATCTTTCTTTGGCATTCTTGTATATGTTAGTTCGTAGCACACATTAATTTATATTACGAACTACAACTAATATTGAACAGAAGAAAAGAGGAGTAAAGAGATAAGATGACAATATGTATCGGAGCAATCTGTGATGAATATAAGGCTGCTGTAGTTGCTTCTGACAAGATGGTGACTGCTTGGTATCCGCCAATCGAGTTTGAACATGATACACCAAAAATAGAGGAACTTTCAGACGCTTGCGTAGCCCTAACGGCAGGTTCTGCTTTAGCTCATACAGAACTCTTTAGGGAGGTGAAATCTGACCTTGCTATCATCTCCAAGCCATTGGTTTCATTAATCACCAAGAGCATTAAGGATAGTTTTGTGGAACAAAGAAAAAATAGGGTAGAAGAGATATATCTCAAACCAAAGGGGATGACTTTGGAGTCATTTTATAAAGAGTATGCAAATTCATTACCTGCTGAGATAGTTATCGGTATAGATAGACAAATAGAAGCGACAGAATATGACTTAGAGATTCTAATTGTAGGATTAGATAATGAAGGTGCACATATTCATGGTGTTCGTGATCCAGGTGTTTCAGACTGTTATGATTCATTAGGATACCATGCTATTGGGTCTGGTGAACTTCATGCCCTTTCAACATTTATGTTAAACAATTATACGCCTGAAAACTCTCTAAATCATGCAGTATATTTAGTTTATGAAGCAAAGAGAAATGCAGAAGTATCCCAGGGAGTAGGAAAATCAACGGACATGTGTTTAATAACTAACGAAGGAATTAAATACCTTTCAATGGATGAAATGACAAAATTGGGAGAGATTTATGAAAAAAAAACCAAACCCGAGCGTGAAGAAATAAGTCAATTGGTTAAAAATTTGCCTTTTTGAGATGGTGGAAATGAGATCTAAAAGTAAAAAGGATGAGGTATTAGGAGTAGATAAAGAAAAAGAAAAAGAATATGACTCCGATTTAGCCGAAGCGAGAAAAAGGTTAGCAATGATTAGGTATGAGATATTTTCTGAAAAATACCATCCATCTCCAATAATAAAAAAGAAGAAACAAAGGTTGTAGAGAATTTTGATTCTCTTTCCTTCCCTTTCTTTTTTGTTCCACCCTTTATACGTTTTTGGAGGGGGGGGTTTTCGAAAACCGCTTTATACTCGTAACCGTAAAATTTACTTTCACTCGATCACGGTTCTGCCCGCCGCTCGTCATCACCAAGGAGGAGGCGGATACGGGTCTGGACAGGTTCAAAGTGGTGTGTAAAAAGGTTTTTGCCTGAGTTCTTAGGGATTCGATTGATACTCCGATGTGGTTGGGAGGACGCTAAGTTATTTCACAAATTTTATAGAGGATTTTTGTTAATCTGCAGTTGACGGGAGATTATCAGTTAACTAACTGGATATGGCATTATAATTAAGTTTTGACTTACTCAACAATTCTTAAGAATCTGCTTCATGTTTTGGTAATAGTTTTATGGATAAGATATTCGTATATTTAGTCTGTTTTAGGTTCATTATAGTAAAACATCGCAATTACCAATGAGAATAAGAATCCTAGCGAAGAAATATCAGGATAAGTACCATGCAATATTAGATGTCTGTGCTTTAATCTTTCAGAAATTTTTATTTTTCGTTCAAGTTTCTTCAATTTTCGCGCTATAGTGTCATTATTTCTATATAAAAACAAGAGAAATTCTTGGTTTATTTGATTGATCCTTCTAGGGGTTTTATTTAAACCAATTTTTTGTAATAGCTGGTCTGGAATTTCTCTAAGTATATGCCCTTCTTCATCTAAATACCTGGATTTTTTTCTAAAGATATATTCTAATTGAGAAACTAAATATGAGGTGGCTAATGGTGCCCCACCGCTAATAATGTGATCAAGTTCTTTTCTCTTTTCAAATTCTGGTTCGATGCCTACAGGGATAAAACTAAAACTAAACAATAAAATTGCCGCTTGAATTGGTCGTAATCTATTAAAGTCAAATATCCCCCTTCTCCATTCGATTTCATTGCCAAAATTCCTAAGATACCAGATTCCATCGCCAGAATCAATAACAGAACCACCACTAGTTGATTCTTTTATAATCTTTTCGGCAATATGGATTTTTAGAGCCGGAGATAGATCACAAAATTGTGAATTTAATATATCTCGGATGTTTGGGAAATTTAGATCGAGTAACTGATTAATATCCCTCTCACTTTTTCCCCATGCTTGTAAACATTTTACCTCAAATTCGGCTATTTCGTCCATAGTATCAACTTGGTTTGATTTTCATATTTGTTTGATGTGAGTTTTTCAAAAACCACTACACGTGCAATTTTCACTCTGAAATTTACTTTCACTCGATCACCGTTCCAGCCCGTCCTGCAAGCGCATCAACGACCAACTCGGGCCGGCATACCACTGCTCGATCGCCGCCGTTTTCGACGAACTCCACCGCCGCTTCTATCTTGGGTCCCATACTACCGGGCGGAAACTGCCCCTCTCTCAAGTACTGTTGGGCTTCATCCAGGCTCAGCCGTTCCAAGTCTATTTGCTGCGGCGTATTATAGTTCAGCGCCACCCTATCCACGGTTGTCAGGAAAATAAGCACATCAGCCTCTATTTCGACCGCCAGCAGGCTGGACGCCAGGTCCTTATCGATCACCGCATCCACACCGTTAAGCGCACCATTCTCTTCTGCTATCGGGATGCCGCCGCCGCCACATGCCACTACAATTGTCCCAGCCTGTACGAGCTCTTTAATGATATCCGTCTCAATGATCCTGATCGGTCTGGGAGAAGGTACGACACGCCGCCAGCCGCGTCCGCTGTCCTCGACGACAGTATGACCAAGGCGTTCCAGCTCCGCGGCTCGTTGCCTGGTATAAAACGCACCGACCGGTTTTGTCGGATGCGTCATAGCCGGATCATCGCGATTCACAAGCACCTGCGTCATCACGGCGGCCACGCAGGTATCAATGCTGTGCTCTTTTAACTGGTTAATGAGGCTCTGGGCGATCATGTACCCCATACTGCCCTGTGACTGGGCAACATCCACATGTAACGGTGCAGTCGGGACTTTACCCGAGGCTGCTTCTACCTGGATCATGATAAACCCCACCTGGGGTCCGTTCCCATGGGTCAGCACCACCTGGTGCCCTGCTCTGATCAGATGCGCAATATAGCCCATACTCTCATAGGTGTTGCGGAACTGCTGTGCGAAGGTGCCCTGCTCGCCCTTTTTGATTATTGCATTTCCGCCAAGTGCAGCCACTATCAGAGCCATTCATGCCTCCGACCGCGCTAAGAACTCCTCTATCACAGCTTCCAGATTGGCATCGCCGATCTCCTTAATACCGTACCGCACCCGTGTTGCGGGTTTGTTGATAGTAATCACACGCGTCAGGTCGATAGGCGTGCCAATAACCACCGCATCGCAATCGGCTGCGTTGATGGTCTGCTCCAGGTCGTTGATCTGCTCATCACTGTAGCCCATAGCAGGCAGCAGCGGGCCGATCTCAGGATACTCGCTGAAGGTTTCCGTGATCGTGCCGGTGGTAAACGGTCGTGGGTCAACGATCTCTTTTGCGCCCGCCTTACGAGCAGCAATGAGTCCGGCACCGTACTTCATGCCGCCGTGTGTCAGTGTGGGGCCGTCCTCGACCACCAGCACCCGCTTGCCCCTGATGAGCTCCGGGTGCTCGACGGTGATCGGCGATGCAGAATCAATGATCTTCGCATCCGGGTTCACTTTCATTATATTCCGGCGTACCTGCTCGATCTTTTCCAGTTCCGCGGTATCCTGCTTATTGATCACGACCACATCTGCCATTCGTGCATTGATCTCACCCGGGTAGTACGTCAATTCATCGCCGGCACGGTGCGGGTCTGCAACCACGATGTTCAGATCAGGTTTGAAGAAGGAGAAATCGTTATTGCCGCCGTCCCAGATGATAATATCCGCTTCGGTCTCCGCCCGCCGCAGGATCTTCTCGTAGTCCACACCGGCATAGACGGTACAGCCCACATCGATATGCGTTTCATACTCTTCCCGCTCCTCTATCGTGCACCCCATACGCTCAATGTCCTTATAGGATGAGAACCGCTGTACGGCTTGCTGTGCCAGGTTGCCGTAGGGCATGGGATGCCGTACCACGACCACGGTCTTGTTACGTGCTCGCAGGAGCTGACAGAGCTTTTTACTTACCGAGGTCTTGCCACTGCCGGTACGCACCGCGCAGACGGAAATCACCGGCACGCGGCTTCGCAGCATGGTCGCAAGCGGGCCCAGCATGGTGAAATCCGCACCGGCGGCATTTACTTCTGCTCCTTTTGACATCACATATTCATAAGGCACATCGCTGTACGCGAAGACGACACGATCAATCGCATGTTCCTTTATCAGACTGACCAGATCTTCTTCAGGGAAAATGGGTATGCCGTCCGGGTATAAGCGACCTGCCAGTTCCGCAGGATACGTTCTGCCTTCTATATCAGGTATCTGGGTCGCGGTGAATGCGACGACACGGTACGCGGGATTATCCCTGAAATAAACGTTAAAGTTGTGAAAATCCCGGCCGGCTGCGCCCATAATGATAACTTTTTTGGGGACGTTCATGGTCTTAGTCATAGCTAACTAATACCTCCTTGGATAGATATAAATGAAAGGAAAACCAAATGAATAAATCCCTTTACATTGTCTCTGGAGATGTTACATCCAAAAGCATGGTATAGAAGACTATCTGAGATCAAAACTTCACCTCCCTTAACCTTCCTCCCGTTAATTAATGGGTATGAGGGGCTTTGCACTTTAAATACTGATTTTGACTGAATAAAAATGCAGACACATGATTAAAAGTGCAGACTGAAAAAATGGAATGGTTTAGGAGCTGGATGAAAAAAACGGAGAAAATCGGAAGGCTTTTAACTTCCTGAAGATTTTATGTCATTTATGCCTGAAGAAAAAGGTATGGCGTTTATAGACGGTGCGAACTTAAACCGTTCCGCGGAGGATCTTGGGTTTAGAATTGATTACAAGAAGTTAAAGGTTTTTTTAGAGGAGTGGTTAAAGGAGCAGGGCTATCAGCTAATTAGACCTTATTATTACACCGCAGATGATAGAGCCCCCCAGCGAAAAAAATTCTTTGACTTATTAGAAGTGTTTGGTTATGACGTGAGATTGGTGGATATTACAAAACGAGGTACTACTAACATCCAAAAAGGGGTGGATGTTAAGCTTGCGATTGAAATACTGAAATTTGGATATAACAAGAACTATGATTGTGCTATTTTATGTAGTGGCGATCAAGATTTCATACCTCTGGTACATGCTGTAAAAGATTTAGGGAAAAAGGTATATGCTGCCGCTTTCAACCATTCCTGCGCAGAAGAAATAAAAAGAATCCCAGATAAATGGTTTAATCTAACTGAAGTTGTTGATCAAATAAAACTGGAATGGAAAATAGTTTAATTGCCGAGTGGTAGGCGGGTAAAAACTTACCCGCTAAAGGTATTTGCCCTACCACCCGTCGTTTTAGTTACCTGTGATATTTCTTTTGGGTATATATAAGCTTTTCGATATTTTTCGATTTTCTATCGAAATTTATTTATTTAAAAAGCGATGACGACGAAGAAGAAGGAGAAGAAGAAGGCGATGGTATCACGAGGAAGAGCAAAAAGTGGGTGTGATGCCCAACTCATGCATCTCATGTATCAGCACCACGATGTTATGCGCTATCAGCTTGCACAATAGCTCGTTCTTCTGTGCCGTCCAGTTCTTTGACTTCAGCTTATCGCCGAATTTCGTCTTTACCATCATAATCGTAGTCTCCACGTTGCTTCTTTGGTGGTAGTGCTCATTGAACTCATCCCGATTTAGCATGAAGTAGTGATACATCTTATTCCACACCCTTGAGCCTTTTGACTTGCCTGTTGCGTTTGTGCTGAAAGGTATGTACGCTTTACCGCCTATCTCATCTATCAGATCGTAATTTTCACGACTGCAATACGCGCCATCCGCTTCTAACTCTTTTATATCAAAGCCGTTTTCATGTGCTTCCTTTACCATTGGTTTGAGTTGCGGTGAATCGCCGCTTTCGCCTTCCGTTATCCTCGCGCTTGCTATCACGTTTGTCTTTGTGCCTGTGAGGATATGCGCCTTTACCCATTTATGCTCTTTTTTCGTATTGTGCTTCTCTACGCAGTATTGGTCGAACTGGCTCGTTCTAAACCCTGAGCTATCAGGTGCAAAACTCGTTTCTACTCCCTTTAACGGCAGCGAAGAGAGCAGCAAAAGGCGATGTAGTAAAGGCGTTATATCTTCTCTGTTAAGGAGATTACTGGAAACATTGAAGTGAGGTACATGAGTTACTTGCTCCCGCTCTTCTGCGTTATGATAAAGCGTATGTGCCCTTCTGCTTGATAGCTGCGAATAGACCTTTTGGATGGAGCAAAACAACTCATCACTTAAACTCCGCTTAGGTCTTCCCCTTCCCTTCTCCTGCTCTGGCTCTTCTATATTCGCTACTAAGTCCTTTAATAACTCATCAAACAGCCTTATCTCGTTTGTTTGCGCTTCATTATATGCCTGCCAATTCTGCGTATAAGCCATCCTAACAACTTTCTCTACGGTCTTATTGCCCAATTCATCCACCGATTCTTTTGTGAAATATTCCACCGCCCATTGATGCTTGCACTTAACTTTCCTCATCTGACAATCTGGACAGTTACACTGCGTTTCTTCTCCTTCATTGTAAACGAGATAAGCGCCATGTCCACTTTCCGATGGCACAATCCACCCTTTAGGCGTTTCGCTTATCCTTCCGAGATGCGCCATCTGCATCCCCTTCATTTCTCTTCTATCCATCTTTTTACCTCCGCTTTTAAGCGTTTTTCGTAGGATTATCACCTACTAATTGTATATTGGTGGTGCCCCTATATAAAGGTTATAGGTTTTTCGTATGAATCTCATAAATAAAAAGATGTATTTATATACTCATCATACGAATATATAATGTAGAATGATAGATAATTCGGATGAAAGCGAAGGCATGCCGCCGAAGAAGCTTAAATATCGGCAACTGCCAAGCGAAGTGGAGGATGTTGTTGACGATGAACGGGCAAAGATAACGCTCACGGCTAACATCACATTTGATAAAAGGCAATATCTGGTTCGGTTCCCAAAGGAGATTGCGGAGGAAGTGGGATTGAGTACGGAGCATAAGGTTCGATTCACGCTTATAAGAGCGAAAACGAGGACAGATGAGGAACCCAAGCTAACGATAGAGGTAATAAAGGATGGTGTTTAATAACACAGAAAAGCGAATAATCAAAGTGTTGTACCAGCACCACAAGGCATTGTCAACGAGCAAGATAGCGAAGTATACGGGTCACTCATACAATACGGTGAAGAAATACCTGATGAGCCTCAACAGAGGCGGATATGTGCATTACACTCATCATGGAAATGCGATATACTGGTGGTTGAGAGAGGGATGAAAACGAAGGATGATGTAGGTGAAGAATGGGGCAACCTTTAAACCCTATTACAATCATTATCGTCTTAGGGAAGAAAATATGAAAGAAAAAGAAAGTTCATCGCAGAATAAGTATTGTCGTTCAATAGATCTAACAAATGAAGCAAGTGTTGAGTCTTTTTTTGTTTTACGGTTATTAAAAGACCTCGGTTATGATGACAACGAAATAAAGACTAAGCACTCGATTGAAAGTCTTAATACAGGTAAAGGTAGAAAGCGTGGTGAACCATATAAACCAGATTTCATTGTTTTGGGCAAAGAAAAGCCACGGTGGATTATTGATGCAAAAGGAGTAAATGAAAGAATTGAATCCTTTATTTACCAATGCTCTAACTATTCTTTGCAAATCAATCAGAAATATGATGATAATCCTCTCAAATTTTATATGATTACAAACGGATTACTTACAAGAGTATATCATTGGGACAAAGGAGAAGCGGTAATGTCTTTAAGATTTTCGGATTTTAAGAATGGCAATATCAAATATGAAGCACTGAAAAAGCTTTTATCAGCAATAAATGTAAGAAATGCTTTTACCGATATTAATAAAAACGAACCAGCGATTGGTCATCTTCTGACAAAACCGTCAATGGATGTTATCAAAAAGGCTTTTTTAAAATGTCATAAAATTATCTGGAAATCAGAAAAAATGAGTCCGCAAGCAGCTTTTGTTGAATTTGCTAAACTCTTATTTGTAAAATTGTGGGAAGATAGAAGATTAAGGGATAATCCACAGTTGCTTGCCCTAATTAGTAATGGTGATTCTTTGCCCAGGGAAGAAGTCAGGTTTTCTTCACATTGGATCAAGATGCAGGAAAACAATACACCAAATCCCATTGATATGATTTTATTTAATCAACTTGTAACATATCTGGAGCAAGAGATAGAAGAAAGAAAAAGAAAAAGAATTTTTGAGGCTGATGAACGCCTCGAACTTTCTCCAAGTACAGTTAGAAGAGTTGTTGAAGTATTAGAAAAGTATTATTTATTCGGTATTGATGAAGACTTAAATGGAAGAATGTTTGAAGCCTTTTTAACAGCAACAATGCGTGGTCAAGCATTGGGACAGTATTTCACACCAAGAAGCATCGTAAAACTTATGACAAGGCTTTCAGAATTAAAAGCACAGCCAAATTCAATAGAAAGAGTTATTGATGGATGCTGTGGCACTGGTGGATTCTTGATTGAAGCCCTTACAGAAATGAGAAGACAAATTTATAACAACAGATCGCTTACTAATACACAAAGAACCAAACTTTTAGATGAAGTTGCTAATAAAGCCATATTTGGAATTGATGCTGGTAAGAATCCACCCATAACAAGAATTGCAAGAATAAATATGTATCTGCACGGAGATGGCGGCAGCAGAATATACAGAACAGATGCTTTACGCAATATACCACAAGCATCAGGTGCAGATAATCCAGAAAATGTTCAAGAAATTAACGAATTAAAAAAGCTTCTTGAAGAAACCAAATTTGATGTTGTTTTAACAAATCCCCCATTTTCTATGGATTACTCATTGTTAGTTCCCGATGAAAAAGAAGTAATTGAAGATTATGAACTTTTATCTTTTGGTGGGAAAAAACGTAGCAGCCTTCGTTCTTCAGTGATGTTTATCGAAAGATATTGGAAGTTGCTTCGAGTAGGTGGTAGAATTTTAACTGTTATTGATGATAGCGTTCTCGCCGGTAAAAACTTCCCATTTGTTAGAGATTATCTAAGAGATCGCTTTATCATAAAAGCAGTTATTAGTCTTCACGGTGATGCTTTTAGAAGGTCTGGTGCAAGGGCAAAAACATCAATTTTATACTTAATAAAAAAATCTAACAACGAGAGTCAGGGTGCTTGTTTTGTTTACGAAAGCAAATATATTGGTCGAGATGATGTCCCACCAAAAACAAGGCCAAGTGATGCAGAAAAGGCCATGAAACTTGCTATTGAAGAAATTGAAGAAATATTAAATTCTTTTCAGTCTTTTGAGAAAGGTCAAACTGGACCTTGGCTTGTTTTGCCTGACAAATTAGATAACAGATTAGATGCAAAACATCTTACACCGTGGTCTGTTTCCGAGCTTGAAAGTAATTGGGAAAAAATTGGCGCAAATTCTGATATAATAAATAAAATCGCTGATTTAAAAGAGGACGAAGTTCAAATAGAAGCCAATAAAAGGTATACTTTTTTAAGAGTTACGTATGAAGGCCGGGCTGAAATAGGTGATAAAGTTCTTGGTAAAGAAGTTTCTTATTCTAAAATTTACAAAGCAGAAGCAAATGATATAATAATCAGCAATATAAACGCAGTTAATAAAGCGATAGCAATCATGCCCCCTGATTTGGTTGATTGCTTAATATCTCCAGCATTTACTATCTTGCGTATTAAGACGTCCATGCAAAAAAGTATTGATACGATGTATGTTTGGTCTGTTTTAAGAAGTCCTGCTATTACCGCTGAATGGCTTTCGCACACTACGGGTTTTGGTAGGCATTATGTTGATTGGGAACTAATAAAAAATCAACGTATTCCTTTATTGCCATATCCAAAACAAAAATACATAGGCGACCTTTGCCGTTCATTACTACAATTTGAGCGAGAGATTATTAACAAACAAAATGAGACAAATGAAGCAATCGCAATATTAGGTTTAGATGATATACGAGCTATTGAACGTTTGGAAAAAGCAAAACCACCAAGATAGCGCTAAGGGCACTACAACTTCAATACCCCCTTAGGTAAAAAATCAGATATGGTAAAAACCTACCACCATCCTTTTTACAGTTACTAATCATCTCCATTCATCACGCACTAAGAATAAAAGTGCAACCTACGGATTAAAAGTGCAGATGCGATTAAACGTGCAAAGCCGGTATGAGGGAAAAATTTATATAGTCCAAGCGTTCAATATATTTTTGGGAGGGATATAATTGGAAGCCGAAGTGGTTGAAAAATTAGCTGCATTGATTACCGCCGCCTTCGGATTAATCGCAGCTCTTGCGTGGAATGACGCGATTAAGGCAATTTTTGCCGCCGTATTTGGT
>DATKWH010000148.1:0-3033 GCA_035529655.1 Bathyarchaeia archaeon | reverse complement strand
CGATTTTTTGCGTTTCCTTAGGCGTGCTGACACTTTTATTGACGCAGATACCTATATTTGTATAGAGGGATATGGAGAATGGAGATGCAGACGATAGGATTAACCGCCGCAATGATATTCGCGTCCTTCACGATTGTTATGGTAGCACTACCGCGCTTTATAAAGAAACTAAAGAAAAGAGGCACCGTAGCTACCGATCAGTACAAGAGTGATTTGAGGGCGATACCCACATGGGGCGGGGTTGCGATTCTCGCTGTGGTCTTCTTACTGTTCAGTGTAGCTGCTATCTTCGAACATCTACCAGTTCCTTTTTCAGTACCCCTCCTGGTAACGGACTTGGATTGGGCAATACTGATAGTAGCGGGCTTGTTTGGTGCTTTTGGTCTGGTTGATGACTTTGTTGATGTTGGCAGACCAGTGAAAATAATCCTGCTTTTCTTCTTTTCTTATCGGTTAATGTTCGAGATCGGATCCACAATGGTTACGATTCCATTTTTAGGCAGCTTTGACTTCGGCGCTTATTATCTCTTTCTTATCGTTCCGATTTATGTATTGGTGGCGGCGAACCTCGTGAACATGCATTCTGGATTTAACGGGATGGCGTCTGGACTGTCAGTCATTATACTTGCATTCTTACTGGTTAAATTCGTAATAGCAGGCTATGCCGGCGTTTTCGTGCTGAGCTGTCTCCTCGGAGCCACTGCAGGTTTCCTCTGGTATAACCGGTATCCCACCAGGATATTTCTGGCTAACATTGGCTCTTTGGCCTTAGGCGCTGCTATCGGTGCTGCGATTGTGGTGTCAGGATTTCTGGTATCAGGGTTCATCATGTTCATCCCGCACACGATCAATTTCTTGATGTACGTTTACTGGCGGCTCATGCACAGGCTTCATCCAGAGGACCGAAGATGGAATATAGAGAAGTTCGGGAAAGTTCGTGCAGATGGGACGCTTGAGGTTCCGAATCCCCTGACACTGAAATGGGTGCTGCCATATTACTACAAAATGACGGAGAGGCAAGCGGTGCTGGCGATGTATGCGTTAACACTACCTTTTTGTGTTCTTGGGCTGTTTATCCCGTATTGATTTCATTTTTAATGTATACAGAATATGCTATCAACAAACAGAACGATGCAGAAAATAGTCGTTATCGGAATGGGATACGTGGGCATACCGGCAGCCGCACTATTTGCCGATGTCGAAGGATTTAACGTGGTAGGAATCCAAAGAAGGTCAAAACGCTCTGGCTGGAAGATTGACTGGCTGAATAACGGCAAAAATCCTATTGGAGGAGACGAGCCGGGATTATCAGAACTGATAGCAAAAGTAGTAAAAAAAGGAACCTTCAGAGTTACAGATGATTTTTCTGAATGTAAAGCTGCCGATGTTATTTTAATCGACGTTCAAACTCCTACTGATGAAAAGGGAGTGCCACATTATGAGTCTCTCAAGGAAGTAAGTAAAGAAGTAGGCAACCATATGAAAAAAGGAGTGATGGTGGTCCTTGAATCTACGGTTGCTCCAGGCACTACTACCAATATCGTGAAGCCGCTTTTAGAAGAGGAATCAGGGTTAGTGGCAGGTAGAGATTTCTCGTTGGTTTTCTCCTATGAACGTGTAATGATTGGACGTCTCATTAAGAATATTGTGCATCTTCCAAGGATCGTGGGCGGGATAGACGAAGAAAGCACTCGTCGAGGGGTTGATCTGTATAAACATATTGTGAAAGAGCAGATTTATCCTACTGATTCGCTTACTGCGGAACTGGCTAAAGTGGTGGAAAACACGTATCGTGACGTTAATATTGCGTTTGCAAACGAAGTAGCACTTATCTGTGAAAGCCTTGGGGTTGATGCTTTTAAAGTTCGGGAGTTGGTTAATACCCTGCCAAATGATCCCTCAGATGCATCATCTAATCCGCTAAGAGATATGCATTTCCCTGGAGCAGGTGTCGGCGGGCACTGCCTTCCAAAGGATCCATGGCTGTTAAAGTACGGGGTTGACACCTACGGTAAGTTCGCGGTTGAACCCAATGTCATCGTTAAAAGCAGAGAATTAAACGTGTGGATGCCCACGCACATGGCGGACCTCGTGGAAGAGGGATTAAGTGACGCAGGCCGGAAATTGGACAATGCGAAGATAGCGATTTTAGGCGTTGCATTTCTGGAGAATTCAGATGATACGAGAAATACGCCCTCGAAACCTCTGTATGAACTATTATTGAAAAAAGGCGCAAAGCCTGTACTTCACGATCCCTACGTAAGAGATTTTGATATACCCTTCACCGAAGATCTCAATGCAGCTCTCGAAGGTGCTGATGCCATCGCTTTAGTCACCAAGCATAAAGAATATGTAAATTTAGATTTAAACTCGCTAAAAACTCAAATGCGCACTCCAGTGCTAGTAGATGGAAGGAACGTATACATTAAGGAGGATTGCGAAAAAGCGGGTTTTATTTACCGGGGTGTTGGAAAACCCCATTAACTGGATGGATCATTCTATCACGTTCTTATAAGTCTCATAATCTATTTCCAGTTCCTTATAACAGTGCAGGCATTTTAAGATGACTTTTTCACCGTTCTTTTCCTTGTCCTTGTCCTTGTCTTGCAGTTTCATGCCGCACTGGCATACAAATCCTTTAAGGTGGGCAGGAATCCCAAAAACGAACCCATAATCAGGAACATCCTTTGTGACAACAGATCCCGCCCCGATCATTGCATATGCCCCTATCGTCACACCACAGATAACAGTCGAGTTGGCACCGATGCTTGCACCCTTTTTGACCAGCGTTGGGGTTATCTTACCTTCATCCCACCGAAACGCCCTGGGATACAGATCATTTGTAAATGTTACTGACGGGCCAACGAAAACATCATCCTCTATTCTCACTCCTTTATAAACAGAGACGAAATTCTGGATTTTCACTCCGTTTCCTATCTCTACATCGGTATCAATATACGCGCTCTTCCCAACAATGCAGTTTTTACCAATCTTTGCGCCCTCTCTTACATGTGCAAAGTGCCATATCTTTGT
>DATKWH010000147.1:0-4363 GCA_035529655.1 Bathyarchaeia archaeon | reverse complement strand
GCTGCGATGAGAGCGACGGAAGCTGCCGCTGCTTTATTGCTCGCGGCAAAGAAGCCTGTGATTTCAGTGAATGGCAATGTTGCAGCCTTAGTCCCTGAGAAGATCATTGTGCTGAGCGTGTTGCTGAACGCTCCATTAGAGGTGAACATCTTTTATTGGACGGAAGCGCGAGTGATAAAGATAAAGGAGCACTTAGAGCAGCACGGTGCCAATAACGTGCTGGGTGCTAAAGCAGATGCGAGAATACCCGGAATAGAGCATGCACGTGCACGGGTTGACTACGAAGGGATTTACAGTGCGGACGTGGTTCTTGCACCTTTAGAAGACGGGGATAGATGCGAGGCACTTATCGCGATGGGCAAGAACGTGGTAACCATTGATTTGAATCCGGTATCAAGAACGTCCAAGTATGCGACGGTAAGTATTGTGGACGATATAGAAAGAGCATTGGAAAACCTTATTGTGATGGTTAAAGAGAAGCAGAAGAACGGCGAGGTGAAATTATTAGCAGAATATAATAATAAGGAAAATTTAAAAGCCGTTATTAACGAGATCGCAGAGAGGTTGAAGGACGAGGAATTAAGATAGACCGCTCACCTCCGCGATAACCGATTGAAGAGCCCGAGAAGCACAGATTCTCTCTCTTTTTGTACCAGCTCTTCCCATCTCTCTTCAGCCTTTGCGAGCTCATCAGCCTTAAAACCAGCCTTCGATATCTCCTTCAATTTCTCTAACTCACCGTAATCAAGCCATACACCGCCGCACTTCAAACAGACATCTACCTCTACATTTTCTGCGGTCTCAATGTCCATTAACCATCCGCATCTGGGGCATACCAGTTTGCTCTTGCTCTGAGTGCCGATATGCTTCGTCAGATAATCCGATAGTTTTCTATCTTTTAACAGCTTCTTCAATTCCCCGTGGTCTAACCAGATCCCTCCACACTTGGAGCAGAGATCTATAATGATGTTCGGACCGAAGACTTCAACCTCCTCTTGGCTCATCGTAACCCAGCATTTTGGGCATTCGATCTCCTTATCCCTCAACTCGTTTTTTAGTGGCATGATTCTATTCACTCTACTTGCTCTGTTATTACACGGTCTCACATAAATAGCTTCCTTCGGAGGTGCATGATGAGTAAAGTGCGGTTTGGCGTATTGAAGATTGTCACCGGATTTAAACGGAATGAAGCGAAGCCAGAAACGCTCTGTTATCGGAAGTTGCCAAAATAAGACCATAAACTATCCCACCCCTAAGACCCCCAATAATATCGCTATAACAGTTGTAACTACTATTCCCAAAGCGAACATCAGACTATCTCTCCTTGCTCTTTTCTTTTCCATTTGTTGTAGTGTCTGCTCAAAGTACTTTGCGACTTCAGGTTGGGTGTCCTTAAGCATTTCCACTTGTTTTGAAAGTTCCGCTTTCTCTTGGGATAGAGTTTGATACTTTGCTTTCAACTCCTCCAATACGGTTTGGCGATGCTTTATGTCCTGAACAATATCCTTGATTATTGTATCGATTTCCTGAGAGGCACTACTTAATTTCGAGATTGACTGCTGTATTCGTTCCCCCTGAGTTACTTCTCTCCTCGCAGCACGTTTCTTTCGGAGGAAATAACCACCTATGTGTCCACCGATTAGAAAGGCAACAATAGATATTATTGCAGCAAGTATGGATACTATTATATCAATCATAGGAAACCACCGGACCCTCTGTTAGCAATTTCCGATAACGGAATCAGAATATACGATGTTCGCCGATAGGCGAATGTCCCGTAGGGCAAGGCGTAGCCGCAGCGTATATTCTGTGTTATATGACTCGTTAGAGCAAGGGAGCGACGCAAGGAGCGACCGCAGAGTTCCGAACCCCGTCGCCACACCTTTTATTTTGTATTTTCGTTTTTTAACCTATAACTCCACCACAAAAAACCAATTCCTATGGTAATAAAACCAACCGCCGTGATATAGTGGAATAAACGAACTTCATCGCCAAATATAAAAGGCAATATCAAATACGATATACCTAAAATGGGAAAAAAGATGCCACCAAACCGGAATCTTTTTGCTTGTTCTTCTTTGGATAAGGGTTTTTGCCCCTTCTTAAACAACAGTATCAAAAGGAGAAGACAAAACAACAATAGTGCAAAGACAAGCAATACCATAGAGTGCGATGCCCATCAACTATTTAAAAAAACACCAAGCACAAAAATACTAAATGCAAATATGGCGGTTGTTCCGATTACGATTTTTTGATTGTTTTTCATCATAATATATTATTGTTTTGTTTTATCAAAATGTTTTGGTTTTTCAAAGGGGTTCGGAATTTCATATAACTTCGGGATATCCGAAGTAAACTTCAGATATACATCCTCCTAAATGAACTTTACTTATCTTCACCCACCATCTCCTGACCCAAGATAGAGTCAGTCTAATGGACTTTTTATTTTACTTAAATCCTTACCTTACGTGAGTATGTATTTCTGTCGTTTTTGAACTCTTGCGTTCCAGTAGTTCTTGAATATACAATTGTGTAATAACGAAGAACTTTAACAGGAGATAAGAATATATATTCATATATAAAACCATGCCAGGTAGAAGACGATGTAGATGCGTAGGCTTTCAGCCACATTTCCTTTACTTCGAACCCCGGTTCGAGCCGCGTGGCCAGGATGGAAGCCCCGGCTCAGAGCTGGAGGAGAGCATATTGAAGGTGGATGAGCTGGAGAGTATACGACTGAAAGACCACCTACGGCTGAGTCAAGAGGAAGCTGCGGAAAGAATGGGCGTTTCGCAGCCTACTTTCCATCGGATATTAAGCGAAGCGCATCGAAAGATAGCAGAAGCCTTTGTTGAGGGGAAAGCTATTCGGATAGAAGGAGGTAACTATATGATAACCAAGGAGGCAGCTCATGTGCCCCCTCCGAAGGTGCCATGTTGCTGGAGGGGAGGACGGTATGGGCGAGGTAAAATGCTTTGATTTACGGTTTAAGGCTAGGTTAGGAGTGATAGATGAAATATGAGTGCAGAAAAAGAAGAAGAAACGATAAGTCAGATGAGAGGGCAACACGAGGCAGTCGAAGCGAGTATGGCAAAAGTAAAGCATACGATAATGGTGATGAGTGGCAAGGGGGGCGTGGGAAAAACAACGGTAGCAGCGAATCTTGCTTTCGCTCTCGGCATGAAAGGTTTAGACGTTGGATTGATGGATGCGGATATACACGGACCGAATGTGCCGAAGATATTAGGGATAGAGGACAAGCGACCTGAGGTAAAGGAGGATAAAATCTATCCGGTGCCTGTCACACCGCGACTGAGAGCGATTTCCATCGGGTTTTTGCTGCCGAGCCAGGACTCTTCCGTTATCTGGCGAGGTCCGATGAAGATGAATGCGCTAAGGCAATTCATTTCAGACGTAGAGTGGGGTGAGCTGGATTATATGATCGTGGATCTTCCGCCTGGGACTGGTGACGAGCCACTCAGTGTTGTGCAATTGATGGAGGAAATAGACGGTGCGATAATCGTTACCACGCCGCAGGATTTAGCATTACTTGACTCAAGAAAGGCGGTAAACTTCGCAGAGATACTGAAAGTGCCAGTGATAGGCATGGTAGAGAACATGAGTGGGTTTGTGTGTCCGCACTGTGGAAAAGAGGTAAACATATTCAAATATGGAGGAGGCGAGAGAGCTGCGGAAGAGTTAGGCGTGCCGTTCCTCGGTAGAATGCCACTTGACCCGCAGATGGTAGAAGCTGCGGATAGCGGCACACCTTTTGTCCTGCAAAGAGAGTCGAAAGTGAGTAAAGCGTTTGAAGAGATCGTCGAAAATGTGCGCGCATTTGTGGAAGGCACGGAAGAAAAGAAAAGACCTTTATATAGTATGTGAATATATATTCATATAAAGAGGTAGAAAGATGAAGCTATGTGTAACTGCAGCGGCGGGTGATTTAAATGCGCAGGTAGACCCGCGATTTGGACGATGCCAATACTTCATAATCGTTGATTCTGACACGATGGCGTTCGAAGCGATGGCAAACGAAGCCATGAACGCGCCAGGTGGCGCGGGGATTCAAGCGGCGCAAGCAATGGTTAACAAAGGAGTAAACGTAGTTATCTCAGGGAATATGGGTCCCAATGCGTTTCAGGTTCTCTCTACCGCGGGCGTGAAGGTTGCAACGGGCGCGTATGGCACGGTGAAAGAAGCAGTCGAGATGTACAAAAGCGGTAAACTAACCGAGGCGGGTGCTTCGACCGTTGCCGCTCATGCTGGTATGGGTGCCGGAATGGGTACCGGATCTGGTATGGGCATGGGTGGCGGACGAGGCGGCGGTGGAGGTCGTGGCATGGGCAGAGGTATGGGACTT
>DATKWH010000146.1:0-11005 GCA_035529655.1 Bathyarchaeia archaeon | reverse complement strand
AAAAGCTCTGCCAATTCCGCAGTGGCTTCTTCGCTTACTCGCTCCGCTCCTGCGTTCTTAATCAACCTGGTTACAGGTGCTAATGGTAGTTCAGCCATTTTTATCACTATGATTAGATAATTGGGGAGTATATAAGCTTTTCTGTTTTTTGTGACTCCGTGAACCTGCTCTTTATCGATGGGTGAGAAAGAGATGAAGCGGCGGGTGTAGGGGAAATACCCTCACCCCATCCTCAAACAGCTTTTCTGATTGCTTATAACCTTCACTTACTTGCCCTTCCGCACAGATGCCAAAAGCTCTTCGATTGTCTTTGATACGTCACCCAATAGTTTCTTCTCTCCTTCACTCAGATTAGGCGATACCTGCAATCCCTTTAGGATACCTATGGCTTCGACAGTTTTGTTTAACTGTTCTGCCCCCATAACTGTTGCAGCTGCTTTCTTTTCTCGTTTCTTCACGCTCTTATGTTTTGACCTAACATGCCAGGCTAGCATTAAAGGCTTTTCAAATACTTCGCTACAATACTTACATTTATAACTCTTCTTTGCTTCTTCCATATTCTCACTAACGCATCATATCTTATATAAATATTATATCAACATGCGAGTGATAGAGAATACGCGACTTAAATTTTTGGGGTAAAGTAGAGATAGCTCATGAAAGCAATTCTATTTAACATTAGCTGCGTTTACTTCATTTATTAAGGCAAGAGCCTCTTCCTTATCAATCCAATCTTCGATTAGAAATCTGATTTTTAATTGTTTAGCCCCGCAAGCAATATGTTTTGTGTGTCATCATATTTCAAAATAGCATATCTATTTTATCACATCTTATGTCAAGTCAAGCCAAGCCAAGTATAGCTATTCCTACTGCGTTGCGTGGTCAAAGCTCCCGCTCCTGCACTTCTCTAGTGCTCAAAAAACCCAAATGAAAAATCACAATATTCACAAACGCAGATAATTAAAGATATATCCTTTACCTCAGTATACTATTAAAAAGAGGGTGTGGTCAAATGCGAATCTCCGAACTTCCTGAGATAGGCACGAAGTATGAGATAGAAAGTCCAAAAGGGGATAAGGTAGCGGTCATATTTTTGACGAGTGGTGAGATAGAACTCTACGTCTTAGAAGCCGGTGCTGATACGCCTTCGGTTACAAGGCTGACCTCGGAAGAAGCCCGGCGGGTTGGAAGCGTTCTCACCGGAGCGATGCTCACAATAGAGCGTGAGGACGTTGAAGTGGCATTTCCAGAAATCGCTGACCTCAGAATAAATATCCACATAGGTCCAATAACAGAGGATATGGTGGGAAAGAGCATCGAGGATTTGGGAATCCGGAAGAGGACGGGCGTCACGATAATAGCACTGTCGAGAAAGGGACAGAGCATCATCAGCCCGCCGCCGGAAACGGTCTTCGAAGAGGGAGACCTGATAGTGGCGATAGGTGAGCGTGAGCAAATAAATGCATGTCAGAGACTGATTCTGGGACAGAGTTAGATGACCTTTATGCTTGATTTAGGCATTATAACGCTCTCTTGCTTAGCCCTTGGACTGGCATCGAAATATCTGAGGCAAGCCGCAATCCCCGCATACATAATTGCAGGAATAATCCTCGGAAAGAGTGGCTTCGACTTAATATCCTCATACGAGTTCGTCGAGTGGCTGGGTAAAATCGGAATAATCCTCCTGATGTTCTACATAGGACATGAGTTCAACTTCAAAGGTATAAGAGAGCCCGGAAGGGTATTTGCGGGTTGCACGGACTTATTCGTGAATTTCATCCTCGGATTTTCGCTGGGGCTCCTTATCGGCTTGAGCATATTGGAGGCGTTCATATTAGCATCCGCAGTTTACATCAGCAGTTCTGCAATAGTCATATCCTCGCTGATAGAGAACAAGAGGCTGATCTATCCGGAAGCAGAGACCGTTGTGTGGCTGATGGTTTTCGAGGACATAATACTGGCGATCCTGCTCGTGGTGCTGACTTCCATTATGGCTGGCAGCCTCGCCATGATTCCCGGGTCCTTGGCAACGGCTTTGCTGCTCATCGTAATCATCTTAGCTCTCATCAGAAGGCTGAGCAACTTCATCTCGCCTCTGTTCGAGCGTGACGATGAAATACCTATATTGCTTATTTTCGCACTAATATTTGGATTTTCGGCAATTGCACATCTCCTGAATGTTTCTGAGGTGATTGTTGCATTTTTCCTCGGCGCTGCACTCTCAGGAGTCAAGTCCTTCCAGAAGCTCTTCGGAGCCACCATCTCATTTAAGAACTTATTCCTCACCATCTTCTTCTTCTCTTTCGGAATGATGTTCCAGTTCCAATTTGCAACATTATCATCGGCAGATTTTGTCCTCGCACTCACCGCACTCATAACCATTTCCATCTTAGGAAAGTTCGCCAGTGGTGTAATTATTGGGAAGAGACTGTACGACTCGCTTGAAACCGGGTTGAGAATCGGCGCATATACGACGCCAAGAGGCGAGTTTTCAATTGTGCTGCTGGCTGTTGCGCTTGGAATGGGAACGGGCATTTCTGAGCTATTAATTTCGCTTGTCATTGCTTACGTAATTACTCTTTCGATCATCGGCTCTTTCTTCGCCAGGCACGGCAATAGAATTAGCAAAGTAATGGTAGGGAGCATCGATAACTTGACGAAGCGGAAGCGTTGAATATTTTATATGCCCAAATAACCGCATTCTGATTTATTCTATGCATTGATGCTACTCCTTCTTTTCCTTCCGGTGCATCCTCCTGAAAATGGTGGGACCGCTTAATCAGCATTTACATAATCAAAACTATGGACTGATTGCATTATTTGCAGATATAATAAGAGGGGTAAGAACCAAAGAAAAACAATTTTCGCCTTATCCTCGGCTTGTCACTACGGTCGAGTTCTTTTAAAGGGCAGACGAGGCTCTTTGCCTGTGTGATGCCGATAATCTCCTGACCGTGAAACCCCCGCGAAGCTGGAGAGTGTCTGCTGCTTCCTTGCGTACGTTGTATGTCTGAATTTTATCAAAATCTCATCTAACTTCCTCCGTTGCTCATCCAACGAAATCTCCTTCTCGCCTTCACCTTCTCCTTCACCCGTAACCTCGTGATAGAATTGGTCCATGCTCTCAAAAATATCTTTGAGCTCCTTGTCATCCACATAATGATTTACGAGTTCATCCAATTCATCATATATGTCTTTCAGTGCTTTCTCAAAACTCTCAACATTTTTTTCCACTAAATATACTTTGCAGTCGCTTAAAGTCCGCTCAAGTCTGTCAAGGGTCCAGCCACTTGCTAAAAGACGCATCCTTGGATAGAATCTTTGTACATACTCGGGCTTCCGTGTCAATATGTTCCTAACGCTTATAATGCCCACGAGCACGCCGTTTTCAACCACTGGCAGCCTTTTTAAATGCTCTTTCACTGCGAGCTCAGTGGCCTCATCTACAGAGGCTTCTGGGTCGATGGTTACCAGAGGGGAAGACATTATCTCTTTTGCTTTTACCGTGGTTGCCGGTTTATCCTTCAATACAGCTTTTAACGCGAGGTCCCTTTCGGTAATAATTCCCGCAGGTTTACCTTCCGATGTTATGACGACACTGCCAATTCTCAGCTCTGCCATCTTCTTCACTATTTCTATGACAAGAGCGTCTTCATCTTCGGTGACGATTGGACGGCTCATTATCTCACGAACTTTCATATCTCCTCTTTCTTCTTTGGTACGCATATTTGTTTTATCCCTCTTCCTGTTTTAACGGATATCTCGGATGCGACATAATTTGTTCGAGAACACGAGGTGAGTCGGCAAACACAGCTCCTAAATCCACCGTTCCTAATACATCCACAACGCCTAAAGCTGCTATAACTTCTCCCTTCCGGTTTCGAATTGGAGCAACAACAACAGGCACATGCGCATAACTCCCTGTAAGAGGTATTGTCCGTATCACCCGATTCTCCTCGAGCACACGTTCTAATACCGGACCGGTGTATTCAAAATCTATAACGTCCCCTTTCTCCACTCGAACACCTTTTCTATTCTTGCTTCGCAGTGTTATGGGTATTACAAGCAAATCGTTCGCTGCTTTTGCTATCGGTGCGAGTTCTTCCGCAGTTGAGTCTTCATTTATTACGATTTCTGTCTCCATTTTTTACACCTTCCCTTCTTTAAAAAGCAATAGATAATCCTCATATACCCCCTTTTTAAACACATCACTAACTATAGATATTCACACGCTAAGATAAAATATTCCAGTATTTAAACCTTATTATATTTGGTGCTATGGACAAAAACTCCTGATTCGTTTATTTCTTACACTTATTCTGTTCAAAATCAAGTATTGCACAGAGGGTGTTGCAACTTTTTCGCTATGACACCCCATATTTTGAAGAAGTGAGGCGGAAGGCACTCATACATCGACTTTGATGTTGTTTTCGAGGTTAAAAAACCGAAAAGCTTATATATCCCCTCCTATTACTTGATCATAGTGATAAAAATGGCTGAACTACCTATAGCACCTGTGACCAGGTTAGTTAGAAACGCAGGAGCAGAGAGAGTAAGTGAAGACGCAAGTCAGGAATTGGTGAGACTGTTAGAGGAATACGGCGAGCAAATAGCAAGAAAAGCCGTAAGTCTCGCTAAACATGCCGGAAGAAAGACAGTGAAGGCGGAAGACGTCCTGCAAGCGGTAGAATAAAAAAAGTTAGATGCAGTGTGGGGGGTACAGCATATACGAACTTACCCCTTTTTATTTTTTGTTTGTTATAATCACTTTAATGACACAAAAGAGTTACTCGTCGGCACCATCATCGGCAAAGCTTATAATTGAACATAGAGCTATCCAAACTATGTAACAAGAAATGGTGTTTTATGTGTGTCCATTTTGCTTTTAACGCTCATAAAAAGTAACGGGGAAATAAGGCGCATAGAGGGCATAGTATCCCTCATATTGTATAACTACATTTTTGACCGCTTTATTCTTCAACAACCTAATAGTTTAACACGGAGGAGAGAAATGGCTATGAAAAAGCTTAGTCCCGCAGGTGTAGTGGTGAGCTAAAATGGAAGACTTGTATAACGTGCTAAAAGAGATTGGAACTGAAGCGGAGACCAAAGCAAGGGGAGAGCTTTCGGATCCACCGGGATCGTTAAAAGCACTTCTGTATAATATGTTGATGCCGTTGGTTCTTAATTTCCAAACAGAAGAGGAAAGTTATCATTTCATATTCCAAAAAGGGGGCTCTGTCTATTTGTATAGTGGATTACATAATAGTCCAGACGTTAAAGTTTCAGGTGAGCATGCAGAATTACTATTTTTGTTACAAACACGGGATAAAAAGAGATTTGAGATGGATGAAAGAACAGGAAAAATAACGATTAGCACATTCACTTTTAAAGGTAGGCAAGGAGTCACGAAATTACGAGAATTGTTTTTATGAGCGATGATGTGTATGTAATTGTAACCTTAACTCTTCCAATGATTGAAAAGTTTAATGCCGATCCTGAACAGGTTGCGAGCGAAAGACTAAGGAAGAAATCCGGGAAGGTTATGGAAACGGTATTAGTGGGCAAAATCTTAAATGGACTCTTCTTCACTCATTTGTATATGCCTCTGAACTTGATAGCCCTCACGAGATCAGTCCTGGAGACTATACCCTGCAACTGCTCGTCCTTCTTCATGACCATCAAGCGACCCAAATTATGCGTGGACATGAGCTTGAGCGCATCATAGGCATCTGCATCCTGCGGGATTGCGATTATCTCACGCTTCATAACGTCCTCAACTCTGGTAGTGGCTCGTTCCGGGGCGGGTACCTTCTGGACGTCCGAGAAGGTTACCACGCCGAGCACCGGAGAATCCAGACTCTCCTGCACCGGGTAGCCCATATGTTTCGTCTTAAACATCACCTCGATTAACTGATCGAGCGTCCAGTCTGGCGGCACGTAGATGACGTTCGGAACGCGGGTCATAAGGTCCCTGACCTTAACCCCTTCCAAGGTAACTGAAACAACCGTTGCCTTCTCCTCTTCAGAACCCCCAAAGTAAATGAAAAGGGCTATGAGCAGTAACCATACTCCACTAGGCAATGTTAGCAACCCGAAAAGTCCCATAGCAAAGGCGAAGCTCTTGCCTACTACAACTGCCCGTTTGGTTGCATCTATATACGACATACGCGTAGCAAACCCTGCACGGAGTAGCCTTCCTCCATCCATAGGGAACGCAGGAATAAGATTGAAGAAGCCGAGTAAGATGTTGTAAAATGCAATTATACCTATTACTATAAGAGTAACATTCTTGAACGTCGCTTCGGTTTCAGCAGGGCTTACCGGACCGAAGAGGTAGTAAATGGCATAGGAGATGATACCAATACCCAGGCTGAGAGCAGGACCAGCAGCCGAAATCCGTGCTTCCTTTCGTGGTTCTCTGGGAATCTCCTCCATCTGAGCCACGCCACCGATGACGAACAGGGTTATGCTCCTTATAGTTACGCCATAACTCTGTGCAACGACAGAATGACTGAGTTCGTGAAATAATAAGGTTGAGAAAAAGAGTACCGACGCAATAGCGCCCAGCAGGTATTTTAGCCCCGCTGAAATGTTCATGCCCCCGAACCCAAGAGTAATGCCAAGTACGACATAATCGTTAGTTGCAAATATCCAGATGACAAGCAAGAGTATTATCAGGAACGTCAGGTGCAGCTTTATCGGTATCCCCCTGATACTACCAATTTGGATTGACCATTTCATTTATAACTTCTCCATATTATTTGATTCAAAAGCTCATGTATATTTAAATGTTACGATCCTCGAGGCTTTTTCTTGAGTCATTGGGAAATTGTTTGCACTCAACGTTCATAATGCCAAGAACGTTGCAACATACATTTGGATAACTGGCTTTAAGAAGAACGCTTGCTGCCGGACTCGCACAATGACCAACATTACAGACTCCTGATGGATAGAGGGCGATCATCCAACACCGGAAAATATCCTTCTGCGCTGATAATATACAAATTCTTCTGGGAAGGGGTATTTGAATTCCTCTTCTTTCTTTGTGCTTACCGTCCTTTTCCCCGTTAAAAACTTCTTGATACCTTCAGAGTTTAGATAATAATAATATTCCACAAGCTCTGGAGTCTCCTCTCGTATGTCAGTGATAATCGCTTTGTCTCTGAGTTCATAGAGTATCTTCCTCACCTCTCGCGGCTTCACACCGGAAGCTCTGACAAGATCCAGATCTCTAACTCCTTTATCTAAAGCCAGGTTGGAGATTATGTTAACTCCTTTATCGCCCCAATATTCTTTGATCTTCCTTATGAGTTCTGTTCTCTCCTTTTCTACGAGGAACTCAATCCCTTTTTCAATTTTAGATTTTTCTACGTTTTCTCGTAATTCATTAAGGTTTTCTCTCACCTTTTTAGGCAAATAAGACCGATGATGTGGTCTGTCTTTCCTTTTATGTATCGTCATATCCCCAATTCCTAAATCCTTTATTAAGCTTGCTACATCTCCAAGAAAATCTTTTGATCGCGAAATGATCTCATACGTTTGCCGTGGTTGATCGAGGTAAAACAACATTTCCAAAACCAAGATCTGTGAGATTGTCCTCTCGTGATCCGGTAGCTTTCTCCATCGCTCTTTCATACGTTCAGGAATTCTAAAGGAGTCTTTGCTACAATGCGGGATGCGATAATAATACGTAATTATTTCCCTTATGCTTAGTGGTATCCGATTGCTTTGGAATGATCCAAACGTGTGGTGTAATTGTTCAAATATAGCCTTTTTATATTTAGCGGGATGTACTACTCCGTCCTCGGAACTCTTCAGTAGTATTTGAAGCGCAAGAACATCAAAATCAGGAGAGATTTCGATTGGGATTTTATACCGCCCTTTGTATGAGGGGGTTATTTTAACGCCTGGAGGAAGAGAGTAGCCTGATATTACTTCTCGCTCCTCAATATCCAGATCAGCGAGATCAGCTATCGCTATCAGAGCCCATTGCGGGATATTAATAGCCCCCTTTTCCCATTCTTTTACCGCTCGTGCGAGGGAGAATTGATTCTTATACCATCTCCCATAAGACGAGGATTGAGATCGTATCCCTTCATGATCACGAACACTTTCATATTTAGGCCACAGATACGTCGCCATTTCCAAATCTTTCATAGATAATGCGTTCTTTCTTCTAAACCCGTTGTGCCTCAAATCGATTATCTTCGCAAGATCAGAGACTCTAAGCTGATTGAAATAATCTTTTTTGAGTTTCCATCGCGTGTCTTTCTTTTGTATGAGTTTGCAATCTTTTAACTCGATTAGAGCGTGGTAAATGGAATATAGAGAGATGTCCAGATTTCGTTCCAGTATCTCCTTAGCTCTTAATGGGCTTTTTTCGAGCGTTTTTAATATCTTCCCACGTACATTGCCAAAGATCATTTCGTATCTTGAGCTATTAAACTCTTCTTCCGCAGATCTCCAGAACTCGTCCGGAAAGAGGCCTACTTCAGCCGCACCCACTTTTTTTACGAATTGTGAAAAGATTTTCCGTCGGAAACTTTCCTTAAGTTCGAACCTGACGAAAGGCGGAAAATCTTTGAGGTGAATCGCTTCTCTCGTCATCTCAACTTTTTACAGTATATTCTATTTTTACTTTTATAAGTATAAAAAAATTTAAATCATGCAAAATAGAAAAATTTATATACTTACCCCTCTCTTTAACTGATCATGCACGTGGGAGATCCGCGATCCAATATTCTTGATGTTTTGAAACGAAAAAATTCTTCTGTTGACGAATTGAGCCCACAATTGGGTATTTCTCCAACGGCAATTAGGCAGCATTTGTCTATTTTGGAGCGAGATGGGTTGATAACAAGAACATCGGTTAAAGAGAAATTGGGAAGACCAAAGGTCTTTTATTCACTCACCGAAAAATCTGAGAAACTCTTTCCCAAGGCATATTCTGACTTCTTTAAGTGGATTATCAAGGATATAATCGAGCGGGAAGGGCCAGAAGCGGTGAGAGCGTTGATGGGACGATTGGGGACAGAACAAGCATCATATTACAAAGAACGAGTGAGCGGGGATGGAGGTGTAGAGTCCGTCGTGGAAATACTGAACGAATTGGGGACCTTTGCAGAGCTGGATAGGGCGGATGGTCACACGCTGATAAAGGAATACAATTGCCTCGTCTACGAGATTGCCATGGAGTTCGGTGAGATTATGTGTGAGTTTAATCGGAGCTTCATCAGTAGTTTACTCAATTCAAGTGTTGAATTAAAGAGCTGTATTGTAAGGGGTGATAAGTGCTGCTCTTTTGACGTTGACGTATAGTAGTTCAGACTCCATTCAATATGAGGAGGGAGAAGAATGATAATTGATGCGCGTGTGCGGCCTCCGTACAAGAGTCTTCAGCAGGTGCTTGCATCGGCGCCCGGAGTCCCTAAATCCGTCAAACGCAGTCCACTTGTAAGCGGCTACGAACGTCCACCGTCAATGGTTCAGAAATCGCTCGAGTTGTTTATAGAGGAGATGGATGAAGCTGGTGTTGACAAAGGGATACTGGTGGGCAGGCAGGCGGGACATCGGATTGTCTCGAACGATGACATCGCCGAACTCCGTGACAGGTACCCGGAGAGGTTTCCCGTTGCCCTTGCCGGAATTAACGGTAGCGATGTGGCAGCAGCATTAGAAGAGATTGAGCGTACCATAAAAGGTATGGGATTCAACGGGATTGCGATAGACCCCGGGTGGTGGGTTCCGCCGCTTTACGTGGACGACAATCGAATTTACCCTGTTTATGCGAAATGTGCGGAGCTCGGAGGCGTGCTTTATCTCACCTGCAGCCTGATGCAGGGACCAGATATCTCGTATGCAGAGCCGTTTCGCATCCAGCGTGTCGCTAACGACTTTCCGACACTGAAGATCGTCGTGGTGCACGGCGCGTTTCCGTTTACTAACGAGATACTCGGTGTTATGATTGCCAATTCTGCTCTCGGGAATCTGTGGGTATTGCCAGACTTCTTCCAGTTCATACCTGGGTTTCCGGGTGCTCAAGATTGGGTAGACGCTGCTAACCACTACTTGGGCGATCGGATGCTCTATGCCTCTTCGTACCCAGTACGGCCGTTGAAGCAAAGCCTTAATGAGTTCAAGAGATTCTCGTACAAGCCAGAAGTGCTGGAGAGTCTGCTGTGGAAGAATGCGGCGGAGTTGTTTGGGATGAAGATTTAAGGTAGCAAAGGTTATATGGTACATGGCCGTATGTTAATATGGCGGGTTATGTTTTTATGAGTCTGAATTCTTTGGGGGATGATAGAATGCTCGACGAGTTGACTGGTAGCGATATCAAGAGAATCAAGAGTTGGCTCAACGAGGCTTGTAATATGACAAACAATGACTTTTTTAAGAAGATGATATTTTGTTGGATTGCGTTCAATGTTTACTATGGAGCCAGATATTTGAGCAATAACGGGGAAAAGCAGAATTACGAACCTGCCAAGATTAGGCATGTCTTATCTCAAACATTAACAGAAAGCAACGCAAGAGGGCTTCTCAATGAATGCAGCTCAAACATTGATGTACTTCTGGAAAAAACCACTAATGCGTACTATAAGCAATATAAAGACAAATACCGCAAAGTACATCAGGAAGATAAATGCCGCGATGCATGGATAGAACTGATCATCTTGGTGGAAAAGATAAGAAATAGGGTTTTTCACGGGGGCAAAACCTATAATAATCCTGAGTATGGGAATAGAGAAGTATTGTTATCTTGTTCAACGATAATCATATCCACATTGAAAGCTATAAAAAGAGATCTATTCTGAAACTGTTTAAACTACCTAGAATTCAGTGAATGATACCTCGTGGCTTCAGCCAGAGGTTGCGTCACATAGAGGAAACAAATGCCAAAACTAAACGCAGACCTAAAAGCAGAACTACTCGCAACAGGAAGCGTAAATGTGGACGAATCGGTACTGTCGAAAATTTCCGTTTCCGCTGCAGGTCCCGGCAC
>DATKWH010000145.1:0-5202 GCA_035529655.1 Bathyarchaeia archaeon | reverse complement strand
AATCGCAAATGATTGGGGCTTATTTATATAACTGCATTTGAAACGTAATTGTTTATTCTCTCCACCGAAAAGTCAGCAATGAATTGAAGTTTCTGTTTCGCTTCCGAATCATCGAGCTCGGCGATACAATTTATCGCAGTTCTTACGAGCCCTTCAGAAAGCCGAAGTGCGTAATCAATCGAGCCACAGTTTACCAGAATTCTCCTCACTCTATCAATGTCAAAACTGTCGGTTTCTCTATCCCGTGATAGAATCGCTTTTATATATTCCTTTTCCAGATATTCTGAATGATTTAATGCGTGAATAACAAGAAGTGTTCTTTCACCATTTTTAATGTCCAGCCCAACGGGCTTTCCTATTTTCGCGGTTTCGCCACAGATATCTAAGATATCATCCTGAATCTGGTATGCAATCCCTAAACTTTTACCGTAATTGCGGAGATTCTCGATTTCTACTTCGTTTCCGCCTCCGAGCATGGCACCTGCTTCTGTACTTGCCATAAAAGTAGCAGCGGTTTTCAGCTCAGCCACCTCCATGTACGATTGCTCTGTTGCTTCTTGCAAGTTTCGTAACTTGAACTCCAGATACTCGCCCATAGCGGTGTCAGAAATAGCATTCGATACCAAGCTCACGACTTCAGGCACCTCGCACCGCGCAAGCATCTCGCAAGAAAGCCCAAGCAAGAGATCACCGGTGATTACCGCCGTCTTCTCACCGTACATCGCGGGATTGGATGGATTTTTCCGCCGGATGTAATTATCATCTATAATATCATCATGAACAAGGGAAGCGTTATGGATGAGTTCAATCGCTATTGCGGTGGACAATGCTTTTTCCCGGGAACCACCCACCGCCTCCGCCGATAGATAGCATATGATAGGGCGCAGCCTCTTTCCTCCAGTATTTTTTATATAGCTCAGCGCACCGTATAAAATCTCATTGTGGCACTCCTGCAATTTCTGCTCGATAACCTCAGAGAACTTGCGGTTGAAATACTGCACCTCTTCTTGAAACAGCATCGCTTTCATTTCAGTTCCCATCCCATATTATAAAACCCACTTATAAAATACCCTTTATTTTTGAATGGATCAGTCGCAATTTCAATTTTGGGTATTATCTTGCTCTCCGCTCTTCTCTTTCCACCGCAGGAAGTTACAATAAGGACAGCCGAAATCCCACGGGCGCTTCATACCCTTCTTCACGATTTTTAACTTGAACAATGACGGATGCTCGTCGCAGGTATCAGTAGTCACGAGCACTCTTCCACTTTTTGGTAACGGCAAGGAGAATTTACACGTAGGATAATTCTGGCAGCCTACAAAGCGTTTACCTCGTTGCGATGTCGCCATGAAAAGTTCAGAGCCGCATTCTGGGCATGCCCCTACCGTCATACCGCCTCGCATAGCTTCTTTAAGCGACTTCGCTATCTCCCCCTTGTTGAGCGTCATCTCCTTGAAGACCTCCCGCAGCATATTCCGGGAATCATCAGCAACGTCCTTCTTCGCTCGTTTTCCCTCTTTTATATCGTCCATCTCCATCTCCAGCTTTTGTGTCATCTCAGGCTTCGTTATCAGCGTCGCATATTTCTCTAACGAGTCAATAAGTGCGATTGCCTTTTCTGTAGGTTTAGCAGGATTATCTTCCACGTATGCCCGGTCATACAATTTCCCTACGATCTCATGTCGCGTGCTCTTCGTGCCAAGCCCCAGCTCTTCCATCTTCTTTATTAAACCCGCTTGTGAAATCCGTTTCGGCGGCTTTGTCTCCTTCCCTACAAGCTCTATCTGCTCTATTTGTACCTTCTCGCCCTCTTTCAACTCCGGGATTATCATCTCCTCCTTTTTCTGATAAGGATAGATAGCGAGGAACCCTTCTGACTTTAATCGTCTACCCTTTGCTTCCAAGATCTCCCCGACTATATCTATCTTCACGTCGGTATCTTCCCATTTCGCAGCATCGGAAAGCGTGGCTAAAAACCGCCTTACCACAAGTTCGTAGAGCTTCCACTCCGGCTTGCCCATCTTCCCTTGCGATGCTACTGAGACAGGATGTATAGGCGGGTGGTCCGTGGTTTTCTTTTTACCCGCCGTTGGCGTCAACCGCTTCTTCTTTGATAAAAGCCGAACGTAATCACCAAACTCTTCGTGCTCGTGGAACAGGTTCACCAAAGCTTTTAAATCAAGCGTGTCTGGATACGTGGTATTATCAGTACGGTGATAAGAGATGAGACCTTGCAGATATAGGCCCTCAGCAACGTTCATCGCTCTCTTTGGCGTATATCCGATGTTAGATGCAGCTCTGATAAAACTGGTCGTATCAAAAGGAGTCGGTGGGTTTTCAGTCCGCGAACGCGTCTTCACAGCGCAAACGGTTCCTTCCTGTGCTGCTTCTATTCTCGATTTTATACCTTCCGCTTCTTCCTCATCCCAGATTTTCCCCGTCTTATAGCGGACCTCGAAGATATCGCCCTTTTCCGTCCTTAATTTCGCATGCAGTTCCCAGTATTTACGCGGGACGAATTTCCTTATCTCCTTCTCCTTATCCACTAGCAACGCAAGTGTAGGAGATTGTACACGCCCAACAGAGAGGAACTCCTCTCCCAAACGATTGGCAGATAATGAGATGAACCGTGTCAGCGATGCGCCCCAGATCAGGTCGATGATCCCTCTCGCTTCGGCCGATGACGCCAGGCTATAATCCACTTCGCTTCGTGCGGCGAAGCTATCTTTTATGTCCTTCTCGGTGATCGCGCTGTATCGCATCCGGTCAACGTGCACATTAGGATTTGCCTTTTTAATGATTCTCAGCGCTTCAACACCGATCAACTCACCTTCACGATCGTAATCGGTTGCGATGGTTACAGCATCAGCGTTTTTCGCGATTTGCTCAAGCGCTTTAACGATCGTCTTCTTCAATGCGATATGCACGATTTTAGCGTCTATCAGCTTTTCCGGATTTATCTTTCTCCAATTATTGTGGGAGGTGGGGAAGTCCAGACGGAAGACATGTCCACTGAGTCCTGAGACTACTTTTCCATCGAATTCATGCGCATTTACGCTTCCTATCTTTCTATCCTTTGCCTTGCCTTCTGATAGAATCGCGGCGATCTTTTTCGCTGTTGTTCCCTTTTCTGCAATGATGTAATGCATTATGCTTCGGTTTCCTCTTTTTGGGTATCTGAGTGTATAGCTTGATTAGGATGGTTCTATTTAAAGTAAATTACCAACAACTCCAAACCTTCACGTTGCTTAATATCCTCTTTTACGCTTTTTCAGCAGGTAAATGAAGAACGGCGCACCGAAGAACGCGGTTAATATTCCTACTGGCATTTCCCCTAATAAACGAGCTAATGCGTCCGTCCACACCAGAAAGATCCCGCCCACCAATGCGGAAGCGGGAATAAGAATTCGATGGTCCGGTCCGACGAGGATTCTCGTTATATGCGGGATGATCAACCCCACGAACCCAATGGTTCCGGTAAAGGACACTGCAGCGGCGGTGATGAACGCTGACAGAACCAAAAGAATTCGCTTTGAAGCTTCCACATTTATACCCAGCGTCTGCGCAGATTCTTCGCCAAGCAGCATCGCATTGAGGTCCTTTGCGAAGAGGTAAATCAAGCCGAAGCAAACGAGTACCGGCAAAACGATTATTTTCACTTGTGTCCAATTAGCTAACCAGAATCCGCCCATTAGCCAGCGGAAAATGTTATGCAACGCCTCACCTGCTATTGACATCATGAACGCTAAAACAGCGCCTAAGAATAACGAAACTGCTATCCCCGTGAGTAATAACGTGTCTACCGGTATTTTCCCGCCCACAGTCGCGATGTTATAGACCAGGAAAATGGTGAACAGAGCACCTAAAAAGGCCATAATTGGTGTCGTGTAAACGGAGAAGATCTGGGGAAGCACCATTATCGAGAGCGCGGCCCCAACTGCAGCTCCTGATGCTATCCCTATTATGTACGGGTCGGCCATGGGATTTTTGAATAAGCCTTGCAGCGCCGTACCTGCGGTTGCCAGCGAAAGCCCTACCAATATTCCAAGGAATATCCTCGGCAGTCTTATCTGGAAAATTATGATTTCATGCGGAATAGAGGACGGCTCACAGAGCCGAAGTTTACTTCCTAACAAAGCGACAATTTCCATCGGTGGCACATAAACAGGACCGATTGCCGTTGTCAGCACGATGGTCAAGCAGAGAATCGCAACTAAGTAAATCATAACCATCTTCCAGTGGATAAACTTCCTGAAATACGCTGTTTTTGTCATAAAATCCACCCGTTCCGTTTTTAACAATATAGTTCTGGATGTATCATCTTAGCCATTTCTTCCAAGGCTTCCACTATCCTCGGACCTGCACGGCAAACGACATCCGCATCTATTACCTCTACCCTATCATTTTTAACCGCTTCAATACCCCTTAATCGTGTCTCACTCATCATATATTCATAGCAAAAGTTTGTCAGCGTACAGCCCATGCCACTCCCTGACGGCGTAATGATAACGTCTGGATTCAGGTCTATCAGTTTCTCCAAAGAGAGAGCCCTGTATCCTTCAACCGGGGCGATATTCACACCGCCACTCCGTTTTATCAACTCATCCTCAAATGTTCCCTTACCTGCTACCCAGATGGGATCGTGCCAGATTATATGGAGGACCGTAGGCCTTTCTTCATCCTTCAAGTTGCTCATCCGCTCATCGGTTACTTCGATCCGTTGCACCATATCCGCGACTAAGACCGAGGCATTCGCAGATGTTCCGGTTAGTTCCCCCACCAGTCTCAGATCATAAAGGATCTCATCTAAATTCCTCGCGTTTAAGCCCACAACGGTAAGATTAAACCTTTTCAACGCTTCAACTGTTCCTGTTGGATTACCATAGGCCGCTAAGACAAGGTCTGGGTTGAGGTTGACGATCTTTTCGATATTAGGCGTGGTGTAACTGCCGATCTTATCCTTATCCTCTGTTTCTGGCGGATAATTACAATACTCGGTCACGCCGATAACGTTGTCTTCTAACCCCAGAGCAAACAGGATCTCGGTATTGGAGGGCGCTAACGAAATGATTCGCTCAGGCTTCTCTGTGAGTGTAATCGTATAGCCGAGATCATCAATGATGGTTACAGGAAACCCTTCCCCGGCGGTTTTGAATCGCCAGGTATCGTCGTTTATCATTATGGTGTAGGTGGTGCTATACT
>DATKWH010000144.1:0-18332 GCA_035529655.1 Bathyarchaeia archaeon | reverse complement strand
TACCAGCCTTACCTCCTGCCTGTGGAAGTAATAATAGCGGTCCCAATTGCGATTGTCGGTGAAGATGTCCTTTACTGAGAATTCAGACCGATGGAAGCAGCCAATTTTTTCTGGTGGTGTGGCACCCACTTCTCCCATAATATCCTTAGAAAAGGAAAAAATGAGAGGAGGTTATACTTTATACACAATAAAAAATCATTAGCGAGCATAAAAAAGAAAATAAGGGCTTATAGAGCCCGGTCTAACCCCTCGACTGCTTCGGGGTTTGCAAGCGTTGAGATGTCTCCAACTGGCTCACCACGTGCCTTGGCCTTTATAACCCGCCTCATGATCTTACCACTTCTTGTCTTCGGCAGATCCTCCACGAAGGACAACTCATCTGGTACCGCTATCGGACCGATCTCCTTCCTCACCCACGTCCTCAACTCATCTTTTAACTCAGCTGAGGGCGCCTGCCCCGCCTTGAGGATGACGTATACCCTGACCGACTCGCCCTTCAATTCATGAGGTATTCCAACAGCCGCGGACTCGGCAACTGCTGGGTGACTTACCAGAGCGGACTCGATCTCCGCTGTCCCTATCCTGTGCCCTGAAACATTAACCACATCATCGTACCTACCTTGAATCCAGAAGTAACCATCTGCATCCTTCCTTGCAACGTCACCTGCCAGATACACCCCAGGGAACCTGCTCCAGTATACTTCTTTATAGCGCTCCGGGTCACCGTAGAGTGTTCTGAGCATCCCTGGCCATGGTCTCTTGATTACTAAATACCCCCCTTTGTTAGTGACAGATTCACCATCCTCGTTGTAGATGTCTGCATCAATACCCGGCAATGGCCGCGTTGCCGATCCCGGCTTCAGGGGCGTGATCGGCAGGGGTGAAATCATAAAGTTTCCAGTCTCGGTCTGCCACCATGTGTCCATTATCTGGCATCTCTCAGTTCCAATAAGCTTGTAGTACCACATCCATGCCTCGGGGTTTATCGGTTCACCAACGCTCCCGAGTAATCTGAGACAACTGAGGTCATTTTTCTTCGGCCACTCGTCACCAAGGCGCATATGAGCCCTGATTGCTGTTGGCGCAGTATAGAGTACCGTTATGCCATGTCTTTCGATCATCTCCCACCATCGGTTACCGTGGGGATATGCAGGTGCACCCTCGTACATGAACGATGTTACACCCATCATCAAGGGCGCATAGACGATATAAGAATGCCCGGTAACCCAACCAACGTCAGCCGCACACCACCATATGTCCTCATCCTTCAGATCGAAGACATACTTGAGGGTTCCGTAAATGCCAACGGCATAGCCGCCATGCACGTGTACGATTCCCTTAGGCTTCCCGGTAGTACCGGAGGTGTAGAGAATATACAGCAGATCTTCTGCATCCATCTCCACCGTTTCTGCACTGGTGGATTCACCCTTTATAAGTTCGTCCCAGAAGAGATCTCGATCTTCGGTCATTGACACATCGCCGTTATGCATACGCCTGACCACAACCACGTTCTTTATTGATGATGCATCCAGCAAAGCTTCATCCGCGCTCGCCTTTGCATCGATGGTGCTCCCTTTTCTGTAGAACCCATCTACGGTTACCAGCACCTTTGCTTTACAATCGTTTATTCTGTCCCGCAACGCCTTCGCACTGAATCCCGAGAAAACCACCGAGTGAACGGCCCCCACCTTTGCGCATGCGAGCATCGCCATCGGTAACTCCGGTATCATTGGCAGGTAGATTGCCACCCGATCACCTTTTCCTACGCCGAAGCTCTTTAATGCGTTTGCGAATCGGTTCACCTCAAAGTAGAGATCCCGGTACGTTATTTTCCTAACTTCGCCGTCTTCTCCCTCCCAGATAAACGCCACTTTGTTCTTATGCCAGGTATCCATGTGTCTGTCAAGGGCGTTATGGACTATGTTCATCTTACCGTCCGTGAACCACTTGAAGAATGGCGCATCACTATCGTCGAGCACTTTACTCCATGGCTTGAACCAATCGAGTTCCTTCGCAACTTCGCTCCAGTACCAGTCTATGTTCTGGGCTTTGGAGAGCAATTCATCGTAGTTTTTGATTTTATGCTCATCCATCCATGTCTTAATGTTGCTCCGCTGGACCAACTCATTGGAGGGTTCAAAAACCCGCTCTTCCTTTAACAGCACATCCAATTCTTTCTTTACCATTTTTTAACGCTCTCTCCTATAGCTTTTCCTCTTCCGGGTATTGGTGGTTTTGTAAATAGCACCTCATCGCATCTATACCGGCCGAGATTGCCTAGATTAGATTTCAATGTACCACCGTTCATGAAATTGTTTTCATCATTATATAAAACATCAGACTTCTTACCTACCGGAAAAACTGCTGAAGCGGAATACTAACAAGTTTTTAAAGTTTCTCATACATGGCTTAATGGTTGAGTTATGGCTTTAGAATCCATTAAGAGGATAGTGGAAACTACAAAGGCCAAGCAAGCTGATTTGCCATCAGTCTGATGTTGTTCCTCCGTGAAGTAGTGCTGTGCAATGTGGATGTGAAACACGCACAGCATTTTTTCTTTTTTATAATTTCACGTTAGTTCGTTCATACCGTCTTTTTGTTAAAGTATAACCCCGATTGATTACTTCAGCGTCAATTAACCAAGCGTCTTCACCACATCTTCTATCTCCTCAAGCCTGTTCAAGACCGTGATACCTTGCATTCTTCGTAACTTCTCCACGTTCTCCACGTCCTCTTTCCGTATACGTATTTTCAAGTCACTGCCGTTGGGAAGTTTTGTTATTATTTCGCCCTCTTTCTGGTCTACGGGGAAGATATACACCGGCACATCCACCTTCATAGCTTGTGCTGCCGAATTGGTAATGAGCGAATCAGCGATGCCGTATGCTATCTTTGCCACGGTATTTGCCGTAGCGGGCGTGATTAAGAATAACGAGTACGTGCCTAACTGGAGTTTTGCTGTGAGAAAAGGTGCATTTGGACCTTTTTCTCGACTAACTTTTGGAAAAATCTCTTTAACTTCTTTCAAAAGCTTGTAGTATTTTAAAACAACCTCGCCCTCCTTGGAGAGATAAACATGTACCTCCAGGTTGTACTTCTTTGCGAGTTCCTCCATCAGCGCAACAGACTCACGGATCTTATCACCAGATCCCGTAATACCCCATGCTATCCTCTTATTCGCGCTCATATCTCTTCATCTCCTTTTATCATAGCACAAACCGCCATGAGCCTATCCACCGTCTTATAAAGGCTCTTCAAACCTTCTTTATCCGCCTTAACGCCTGCTACACCTTTATCCTTCGACCAGAAGGTGGCACCGAGGTTTGCACCGAATGCGCCGCCTCCTACGTGGATCATCTCATTAATAACATAGAAATCTGTTATAGCTCGGATAGCAAGCTCCTGCCCACCTATACGGTCTCCACCATCAGCAACTGCTGCTCCTACTTTTTCCTTTAAGGCTTGAGGATTGCTCGCCGCAAATGCTCTCATACGGTCGAGAACTACCTTTGCCTGGCCGCTGAGCGTTCCTTGATAAACCGGCGTTCCAATCAAGACCGCATCGGCCCATTCAAACCCTGAATATACCTCGGTCATCGCATCGTCGTGGACACAGCCACCTTCTTTGATGCAGTGGTCGCAGTGAATGCAGAAGTTGAGTTTCTTACCGCGAACCGAGAAGTACCGTGTTTCCACGTTCCAACGCTCTTCTGCGTACCGTAACGCTTCTTTAATTATCCAATCGGTTGCGGCTCTCCTTGGACTCCCGGAGATACCAAAAAGTTTGGCCTTCTGCTTGCTTTCAACCTCCATCCAGCCTGAATCCCTCTTTCATACCAAACCATCCTGCCGGGTCTTCAAGATACTCGCGATAATCCCAAAGGCTGAGATAATGCCCTCGCTCTTCATGCGCAAGTGCGATAAAGAATCTGGTTTCAAAGTGGTCGGTGGCTTTCTCCGCCAGCCCATTGTAGAACGTAATACTCTTCTCCTCCATTTCAATACCCGTTTTCAACACGTTTACGCTCTCAGAAATCTCCTCTTCAGTCATATTCAGGTCTTTCGCATCCGTAGGGAAGACTGCTTTTGTCTTTACGACATCGCCTATGGATGTCACCACTTTTGGCCACGCTCTTTCTTCTTTTAGCTTATCATAGATCTCCTTCACTTTTTCCAGATGCACTTCTTCGTCCTTTGCCAATGACCCGAATATATCTTTTGCAAAGGTGCTGGTAGCCTTTTCACTGGCGTCCGTGTAAAACCTCTTGCCATCTTCTTCGAGTTTTATGGCGATTTCAAGCGCCTTCAGTCGCTCTTCCATTATTTCTACACACCTCGCTTCACATTACCTTCTCCAAACTCATATCAAACATCTTCTTGGTCTCTTTTGCAAGCGCATCGGGCAGGCCCGTGATGTCCACATTCAAAAACCCACGAATAATCACTGAAGTGGCTTCATCCTCGCTCAGGCCCCGTGCCATCAGGTACTGGATCTCCTCTTCTGCTATCTTACCAACCGCAGCCTCGTGCGAAAGTTCAAGGTCTCTACGTGTAGCTTTGAGCTCTGGAATCGAATCTATTGTTGCAGTATCAGAAAGCATTAATCCCCTGCATTCAATATGCCCCTTCGCATATGCCGCTTCTCCAAAAACATCACCACGTGCGATTATCTTCGCATTATCAGTAGCAATCACCCTTGATATGATCTCCGCCTTGCTTCCTTCGCCCCGAAGCACAGCTCGCGAACCAATGTCAATCATTGCATTACGAGTAGCATACACAATTGACTGCGTGGTTGCCCTCGCATTTTTCCCCGCGCAATACATGGTTGGGAACATCTGAAGCGATTTCACCGGTGTCATTAAGATGTAGTTGCTGATATATACGCCATCGTCCTCGATCACCACTGCACTTCTCGGTCTGACCTCAATACCACCGCCCCAGTTGTGCACCATAGTAAAGGTGATCTTCGCACCTTTCTTCACGTAGAACTCCGAGACGCCAAGATGAAGTGCCGAATTGACCGTGTGCGAGACGGAACAGCCGGTGATGATATGGAGTTCCGAGTTCTCTTCCGCAATTATGATATTGTGCACATTCTGCCTGATCTTATCTGATGTGATGAAGAGACAGGACTGCACCGGCATTGTTACCTTTGAACCCGCTTCAGACCTGATAAAATACCCATGACTCTGAGCTAACTCGACTTCTGCGGTGTATTTATCCATATCCACCGGAATTGCCTTCCACAGATACTCTTTTAGCCAATCGTACTTCTTTATCGCATCCGTCGTGCTCATGAGCTCCAAACCGGGGTATTTAGCTCTTGAAAAGACCACAGAACGATCTCGCTGTAAAAAAGAGCCAGATCTATCCTTTTCGGATGGCTCAATACCGGCGTCGAGCAGATCTTGTACATAATCTTCGGATATATCGTCCAGTGAGGCGAGGACATCGTGTTCTTTTGTCTCAGTAGTATAATATTCAATGTCCACGTCTTCGCCTAACAATGCTTTTTTAGCCTTCGCACGCTGTGCACGCTCAATTATCTCCTTGTTCATTCAGCACCCCACATAATTTGACACATCTCTCAAACCCTTCTTTCATTATGTGCCTCGCCACTTCTTCAGGTATCCCTGAGCAGGCTATCCGTCCATTAAGCATCACATGTGCACGGTCGGGGTTTATGTAATTCATTATAACCCCGCTGTGCGTAATTATAAGCCCTGACCGCTCTCTTTTACTTAGTATCTCATTTCTACCCAGAAGCTCATTCATTAGATCGCCTATTAGCCCTATATTTTCGACATCCACACCGGAATCAGGCTCGTCGAACATGAGGAAGCCCGGAGCTTGCGCAAGGAGTTGCAGTATCTCCGACCTTTTGACTTCCCCACCGGAAAAACCGAGGTTTACATCCCGGTTCAAGAAATCAACGGAGATATTAAGCCTTTTTGCAAGCGCTATCACGCTCTCGTCTATTTTCTCCTCTTTTCTTCCCAACGCGATATTTACCATATCACCGAGTTTAACACCCCTTATCTCAGGTGGGTGCTGGAAGGACATACCCATTCCAAGCTTCACACGTTCGTTGGTTGGAAAATCGGTTATATCCACACCGTTAAACGTTATACTCCCTTTTTTTACCTTATAAGCTGAAATACCAAGTATCGTCATCAGAAGCGTAGTCTTACCACAGCCATTAGGTCCAAATAATACGTGGACCTCGCCACGTTCAATATAGAGGTTAAAATCCCTTATAATCTCCTTCCCCTCCACTTCTACCGTTAAATCTATTATTTCCAGCATCTTACCTCCAACCGGTGCTGTCAGCGCCTTCACTTTTTTCACCTTTTAAAAGAAAAAAAAGAAAAAAGATTTAAAGTTTCTTTTTGCACAGATACCAATCTACGCACTCATAGCCTTCCTTCGTTCTCTCTTCTGCCATCTCCTGCGTACTTGGTGGCGGAACAACAACTTCATCTCCTGGTCGCCAGTTGGCAGGTGTTGCAACCTTATGCTCGTCGGAAGTCTGAAATGCATCAATCATCCTCAGTATCTCATCCATGTTTCTCCCGTTCGTTAGCGGATAGTAAAGCATCGCCCTCAAAATTCCGTCCGGATCGATTATAAAAACGCACCGTACCGTTGCTGTTTTGCTCTGCCCCGGATGAAGCATCCCATACTTCGTAGCTACGTCCTTCGACAAATCGGCTATGACTGGAAATGGAATCTTCACTCCCACTTTCTCCTCGATGTTTCTTACCCACGCGATATGCGACGAGACACTGTCGACGCTTAAGCCCAAAAGCTCCGTATTCCTCTTCTTCAGTTCATCGTAGATCTCGGCAAAAGCAATAAACTCTGTTGTACAGACCGGTGTAAAATCGGCTGGATGCGAGAAAAGAACCAACCAACTCCCTCTGAAATCAGCCAACCGCCGTTTACCAAATGTTGTCACCGCTTCAAAATCCGGTGCAGGATCTCCAAGAAGCGGCAGGGTTACACCCCCTACATTTTTTCCCTCAAGTTCTTTTTCCATTTTTATCGCCTCCTTTAAATTATCACTACAATGTAACATTTACAGGTCAATCACATAATAAATTTTCGGCACACGATTCACGTTGTTGAGTACGGATATTATTTCGCGTACTGTTTTCACTATTTTCCATCTTTCTTTCTTAATCATTCCCCTTCAAGAACTTACCAAGAATCGCTTCTGGTGGAACTCTTCGCAGAAACGCCTCTTCCGGCGTCTCTCCATTGATATAGTCCAGTGCACCGTGTATTCTGTTGTTATACCAGCTTAAAAAGGCTTCGATAGACTCAAATCGCCAACGGTGCCGATTATATTCCGGCCATAACCGCTCCAACTTGCCGTTGGTCTGCGGATTTCCCTTTCTTGACGGTACGTGTCTGATTCCTTCTTCTTTCAGGTATTGCTCGAACGCAGAGGTGCCAGGGTTCTTGTTGGAATAAAAACGTGAGTCTCTAACTGTATTGACTTCTCTTATCAGGATATTAAACTCAAGGGCTTTAGTCTGTGCCTCTTTGAATTTCTCGATCGATTCCACGTGAGTCGCTCGCTCAAATTTCCCACCGGCAAGCGCCAATCTTGATGCGTCGTCCAGCCAGATGATGACGGATGGATGGATGGTTGGTTGGTTTTCAGTGGTCCTATGCCAGTCTCCGTGCACCAAACTTCCTGAATGTTCTCGTTCGTATCTGCAGGACGATTATAGCGTTTTTGGGTATCTATTCACGTCCTTCTTGACCCTCTACGGCTACTGCACGCTCGAGGCTGCGCTTAAATATTCAGGGCTTCTCCGTAAGTTCTCCCCTCTGGATCTACTGGAAGAGTTTTCAAATGTTTATATCGTCACGGATGGCGAGCGGGAGGTAATTTCAGAGATTCCGAGAAAAGTAGCTGAACTTGACAAACTGTTAGGAGTCAATGTATTCCCTAAGTGATGCGGAGTTGGGGCTTGAAATGAGGAACTCGGAGATGGAACGGTTCGTCTACACGATCTCGCACGAATTACGCACGCCGCTGGTTACCGTTCAGGGTTTTGTTGGCATGCTCCGGAAAGATTTGGAACAGAACGCGCGAGAACAAATGGAAACCGATTTGAAGTATAGAAAACAGTGTTACAACGATGGAGCACCTTTTGCGAGAGACACTGGAACTCTCTCGCATCGGGCGTGTGGCGAATCCGCCATATAGTGTCCCGTTTGGCGAAATTGTTAAAGACGCACTGGAGCAACTAACAGGGTAGATAAAGTCGAGCGGGGTTGAAGTATCCGTAGCCGAGGACTTCCCCACCGTTCATGTGGATCGTGTGAGGATAAGGGAGGTGCTGGTGAATCTCGTTGAGAACAGTAGAAATTACATGGGCGACCAGCCACAGCCGAAAATAGAGATTGGGAATCGCGTAGATGGCAAAGAAACGGTATTCTTTGTGCAGGATAATGGTATAGAAATGGACAAAAGCCAGCACGAGAAGGTGTTTGAACTGTTCTACAAGGTGGACAAGGATAGCAGCAAGGGAACCAGCGCAGGGTTAGCGATCGTGAAGCGAATAATCAGGGTGCATAACGGCAGGATATGGATAGAATCGGGAAGGGCAAAGGGAGCACGATCTGTTTTTACGCTGCCGGTTACGTGAAGTGGAGAATACCTTTTTAAAGTAATAAGCAAAATATGGATAAAGACAAGAAAATGGGGACTCCAGATATAATCTTGCTTGCTGAAGATGACGAGGCGCAAGCAATACTTATAACGCGAGCTCTTGAAGAAGCGGGAGCGGCAAATAAGATTTATCTGGTTAGAGACGGCGAGGAGGCGCTTGATTATCTCTTCCGTCGTGGGAACTATGCGGACAAGGGGAAAAGTCCTCGACCCGGGTTGGTTCTTCTTGACTTGCGACTGCCTAAGCTCGATGGTCTCGACGTGCTCAATACGATAAAGCAATCGGAAGAATTAAAGAGCATACCCGTAGTGGTGATCACCACATCGGATAACAACGAGGATATAGCTCAGGCATATCGCAACCATGCCAACAGTTATCTTGTGAAACCCCTTGGCTTCGGTGAGTTCTCAGGAATGATACGAGAATTGAGTACTTATTGGCTTGCAGTGAACAGGCATCCTATAAGGGGCGTGATTTAGTACTAAAGAAGAGGATGCCGCGGGGAAAATGAACCACACAAAGGATATTGTATCCGGTTGGCTTGAGCTTTCCGGATTGCCGAAGTTCACCACCACTATGCTCCCATTCCTCTTAGGAGCGGTCTTAGCATGGGCTGACGGGTACCCTTTCGATGGCGCGGTATTCGCAATCTCGCTGCTTGCGGTCTTTCTACTGACGGATTTCTGCTTCGTGCTCAATGCGAGCAGTATATACGCGGATTTAAAGCAGAAAGGAATTGATTTTGGTAATGTAGAGGGAATGAGCGCGCTTCATAATACCGCGGTCAGCGGGCGGTTTAACGCATTTGCCAAAGGGCTTATAACGGTGAAGCAGGCGAATATCGGTGCTTATCTATGCGCATTGGCTGCTTTACCACTCGGCGTGCTGTTACATTTTTATTTCAAGACCGGGGGTCTAACCTTGACTCTCGGTCTCCTTGGCATATTCATCCCATACTCATATTCAAGGGGACCACGGTTCTCTTACCACGGCTTGGGTGAACTAACACTAACCGCGGGAGTAGGATGGCTGACTGTCTTCAGCGGTTACTATTTGCAAGCAGGCCAGGTAAGCTGGCTCCCCACGATTGTTGCCCTTCCATGGGTGATAGATGTATTCAAGCTGAAATTAACGCGGGAAATCCCGGATTTCGAGTGCGACAGCGTGATAAACCGCAGGAATCTGGCAATTCGATTGGGTAAGACCACGACTGCCGGCCTTTATCTACCGTTGACCATTTGTTCATGGCTCGCATTTATCCCACTTCTGTTCCTTGACATTGGCATCCCATACGTTCTCTTCGTGCTGTTAGCCATTCCGATGTTCTTCACTGCAAAGAGTTTGCTTTTAATTCAACCGCTTAAGAAAAGTTTGGCGGAAACAAGAGGCGAAGAGGAAATCAAGGAAGGAATCAGTGCGATAACTAAAAATGCCTTCACGGGCATGATACTGATTCCTGTTGCACTCATCGTGATTTTTGTTCTTACAATGGTGTTGTAGCATTTTGTGACAATCAAGTCATCAGATTTTTTGCTGAGAGAGAAATGAATTTAAATAAAATGTATCTATTCCTGTTTTTTAAGTTTTTTTTCTGTTGCGGGAACGGTAATTTGGAACATTTTCACACTCTAATGAATGATCATGGTGCTAAAAATCGCTCAAAATAGAAAATAATTACTAAAATTGACTCAAATTGAAAACGAGAGATGAGAAAAGGACATTCAGCGATTAGCGATGAACTGAGGAAAGAGAACGAAGAACTAAGAGAGAAAATAGCTCATTTTCAAAAGAAACTTGAGGAAAGAGATTCGAGGGTCACGGATTTGCAACTACGATGACACCGGGCAGAGGGTGGACGGAGAGAACAGATGGCTCTGGACTTTCGTCTCGAAGGAAGCCACTCTGTTCTTGACGAGGAAGAACAGGGGCAAGAAAGTGGTGGTTGAAGTCCTCGGCGAAGATTGTGATGGCGTGAGCGGACAGGGCTTCTATCCTTCTTATGACTGTGCTCCGGGGCATAAGCAGAAGTGCTGGTCGCATTTAATCGTGGGTGCGAGGAAACTCGTGGAGAAGAAACAGCCACCGCCGGAATCGTTCGAATTCTACGAAGGACTATTGCAGATATTCAAAGATGCAAAGGAGGCAGTGAGAAGACTCGAGATGGAAGGAGAGGAAAGCAGGGTCTATGCCGACTTCGTTGAACGCCGGGAGCAGTTCATAACGCAGGAAGGAATATGGAAGCACCGCAAAGTGAAGACGTTTGCAAAAAAGCGTGCGTTTAAGTACCAGCAGGAACTCTTCACCTTCATCCTCGTCTCCGGTATGGAGCCTACGAATAACGTTGCTGAGCGAGCGCTTCGACCACGAGTGAGGCAGAGGAAGATCTGGGGCTGCTTTAGAACTGAGGAAGGTGTCAAAAACGCTGATGTTGTGATGAGCACGCTGGAAACGATGAAAAAGCAGGGAAAAGGCTGGTTCATTCACGGAAATGAATATGTCCTCCACAAGCTCTCTCAAAAAGGTGAATAGCTACAAGCACTCTAAAGAAGTGCCAGTTTGCATTGCCCATGATAGGAAATCGCAAAATAAAAAATATTTGATCATATTATCCCCGTCTCAATGGGTGGAAGCAATACTGCAAGAAATATCCAAATGCTTTGTGAAGAATGTAATAGGAAAAAGGGCGGAGATTTAGTTTGATTTGAAAAAGCTTTTTGGATCGTTTATTTGATAATCAAGGTTTTATAATCCTTTTTCTACTTTCAGAACTACAGTATATTAAACGATTTTTGGGAAAAAGAAAAATATCCGCTCAGTCTCTTGTCTTTGCAATTTGCATTCTATTCTGCATCAATTTTAATCCCTCAATTCACCCATATAGAGCCACTGGTCGAAATACCCTTTACTTTCTTTGTTCTCTTTTATTACCGCTTCAAACTCATCTTGTAATATCTCATTCAGAATGCCCGTTTCTTCTTCATTCGATACCGTAAATAGCACCTTACCCCTGCTTTTTAAAACTTTTGGGACTTCTTTGAGCACCTTTTCCCAAGTAAATCGCTCAAACGGTGTGAGCTTGCCCACCATAAATCCGAACACCACGTCAAATTCCTTACCAAAGAAGGATGGAAGCAGTGAACAATCCAGTACAATGCTCTTCTTGGGCTCTAATACGCCTTCCTCTAATCCTTTGCAAATTTCACATCTGTTTATATCAATAGCGAGCGGTAAAATACCTGATTCGTGCAGTGCAATCGTAGCACCACCATTGCCACAGCCGATCTCGAGTGCTTTCGTAGTCTCTCCTGTTTCTACACCATATTCCCTTAAAAATTCGCTTAGCACTTTTTTCAATACCTCTATCCTCTCCCTGGGATAAAAACGCGCCTCCTTTACATCACAATCACAAAATAATCGGTTCACCAATCCCACGGAATAAAATTCGATCACCCCATCATGAAATTTTTCCCTCTTAACCTCCACCACCCGTTCCTGAGCACCTTTTATCTTACGTGCGAGAGCCTCAAAGTCTTCTTTACTCACCTTATCTGCAATAACATCGGTGAAGATAATCCAGAAATCCAGGTCTTTATCACGTAGGGCAACACCGATCAGCTCGTTTCGCTCATCATAGATTCTTACCAGTTCTAACACGTCTTCTTCTTTGACGTTCCCCATATATTCGAGCGTTTTGCCAATCCGCTTTTGCCCCGCATAGCTCTCTTCCACCAGCATAAAATTATCAATCGCCAATAAATTGCTTAATTCCATTTTCATCCGATCCTCTTCCTTTTTCATCGCCCTAAACAATACGTAATAAACTGTTCTGAGGGGTATTCATGGATGGTCGTAGCGATAATCTCACCAGCTCCATACTCCGAGACAGCCAAAATCGCTTTCTCATCGTCATCTTCTTTTACCGCTAATATTACGTCCCAGCCATCTTCCATCTCTTCAAAGTAGCCGTCGCACAAACATTCTACGGTTTCCACTATTGCTGCTGCCTTATGCGCCTTCATCTGCTCTATTGCTACCCTTCGCACCTCCCTCACATAATTGACTTTTAGTGGGAGCCAATTGTATGCATCCCTACCTGAGAATGCACCTGATACTAAAAGGGTACCGCCTACAGTTACGAAATTATTTATGAACTCGCTGGTTGCTCTAAGGTCATTCAGTACTCCGGAATAAAACGCATTTCCAAAACCCGCTGGCACTATTAACAACTTACGTGCTCTCCATGAGAAGAAAGGTGCAGCCAATATTTTTGGCGTTACTATCTCGCAATCAAACCCCCGATCAGCAAGATACTGCTTAAATGGTGTATCTTTATCCCATAGCAATGTGATTCCCATCTCCATCTGTTCTTCCTTTTTACTACAGCAAAAAAATATAGTTGGATTTATAGATGATTTTGTGCTTAGCAGGTTTTGCGGTTACCTTATATTATTGTAGTTCTCGAAGGCACATTTTTACTTTGCTTACGATTTCGTTAAGCTTCTCTTGTGGAACCCCCTCATGCCTTACAATGCCAGTTACGATAGCCACTAATTTTCCCGGCGTATCTCCCTCTTTAAATCTCGTGCTCACTCCTATCGACTCGAAATCTTTAAAAGTTACGGGACATTGACAGAGCAAGATAGCCGGTATATCCACCCTTTTCAAAATAAACCTCACTTTATAGATAAAATGCTGTTTGACGTTACCATGATGTAATACAGCAAGCTTATGTCTTCCGATTATATCCAGCTCTCTTGGCTCCAATCCAAAAGCTACGCCATGCCCCCCCTTGATTGGTGCGTCTGCCGGCGTTCCATCACCCGCATTCAATACTAATACACTCGTGTGAACACCTTTGTCCCTTAGTTCGGTAGTTATTTCACATACAGGCTTGGGCACATGCCTCACACCCGGGGACATTGCCAACGCTATAACATCGCTTTCCCATGCTTTCGAGAAGGTCCCTCTCTGAGCCATACCGCCACCTAACCCAAGCCCTTGCCCCTTCCTACATGCTACAAGCTGGGTACCTCTTCCTACAGACATCTTTTAGGCCCTCTAATTGCTCTCAACTCCTCTAATTTTGGGAGTAACAAATAATCTTGGCAATAATACCATATAAAAGTTGAAAAGCACTAACGCCGTCGTTTTTTCTTTAACATCATTATATCTGGTCTTGGTGGAGCTTTAGAGCCCGCAAACTCGTTCCTACAGCGTTCACACAAGTCCCTTGTGGTAAGCACAACCACTTCTTCGCTCCCTGGTAGCTTCCTCGCATATATGATTTCGGGCTTTACACCAACTGACTCACTTATCTCTTCCAGTATTGCATTTATCTTCTCCGTGAACACCTCAACCGCATCGCTCTGCAGCCCTCTCAGGTCTGCCGCAAGGCCGACACAGCCACATGCCATTCCGAATACCTTTGCTTCTGGTACGAATATATTGCCCACCAGTTTCCTCAGTTCCTCTTCAAGCCTTCTCCTACCTTCTATTATCTCTTCTTTCACTTTTCGTTTACCCTCAGCACGTTAGTTGTTAGTTCATCACAATATCTGCATTCATCACATATCTTTTTGCAGGTTTTCCATTGTTTTATACACCCTTCCAGGAGTTCGTTATCCACATGGAATGTATATCTGAGTTCTGAAGGGCAGTCAATGAGTTCAAGCAGGTTTCCATTGAACGACCGCTGGGCATAGGCCACCATACAAGTTATTATCCAGTTCACTGCATTTGCCCTTCCAGATATTTTGAAGCTGTTTATGCCGATCGCCTCGTATTCTTGCATGTCCTCCGGTCTTATCCACGGCGAGCGTATGATTTGCGAGGGATCTCTCACCCTCATGGAGATGCATTTATCGAAATAGTAGTCGCTGAAGATGTTCGGGGATTGTGCTTTCATGAGTGAAGAGCGAGAGGAGGTTATATGCGAGAAGAGGTTGAAATGAGCGTGCCTGAAGGGGCATTTATAAAGACAGCCTTCATTCACAAGTACCTTGAGGTCACAGTTAACCGCCTTCGTTATTGCTTCTAAGACCGCAAAGTTCCGGTTTATGTTTGTATCCACCGCGATGGTATCCGCACCGAGGTCTTCGAAGAATTCAGCTCGTTGCGGTGAATCCACGTGCGCGATGCACGAAACGACTGTTTCCATAGAGAAATCCCGTAGCAGCTCAATAAAGTACGGCTCTGCCACGGTAACGCCATCAACATCAGCTTTGTCCAGTTCCTCGAAGTACCTCTTAAACAGCTTGTACCCTTCAAACGTTAAGTGATAGCCACCCAAACAGGATGGATTTACCACGATGTTCATCTTTATGTCGTGCTGATGCGCATAAGCTGTTTGTTCCTTTATATCCGCTATACGCGCAGAATGCAGGGTAGCTCTACCGCTTCCCATCACCTCTGGCGAACCCGCCATGTAAACCTCGACTACTTCGTTCAAGCCCTCTGCTTCTTTAACTTCGATTATCTCCTTCAAAGCGGAGAAATGTCCAGGGTGCGGGACGACTAATCTCATTTAAGATACGTCAATGCCTCCTTTGTGAGTTTGTCACAATAGCCACACTCGTTACACACCTTCTTGCAGGTCTTCCATTGGTCTATGCTCCGCTCAAGCTTTTCGTTATCTATGTAAAACATGTACCTGAGCATCTGAGGGCAATCAAGGATGTCAAGCACGTTACCTTTAAACGCCCGCTGAGCATAGTACCGCATGCAATCTATTATCCAGTTCACTGTTTTTGTCCGTCCAGAAAGTTTGAAGTCCGTTATTCCTATAGCCTCGTATGCTTTGAGGTCCTCAGGTCGGATCCATGCGGACTTTATGATCTGTGAGGGATCCCTCAAACGAATGGATATGCACTTATCGAAATAGTAATCCGGAGCGAAGAGCGGGGTGCGAGGTTGAATTAAACTGCTGAGATGCGAGGCGAGATTGTAATGCGAATACCTGAAAGGGCATCGATAAATACAGCCTTCGTTCACTATCAGCCGCACATCGCAGTCAACCGCCTTTACTATCCCCTCTAAGAGGTCGAAGTGGCGGTTGATGTTCGTGTCCACCGTGATCATATCAGCACCGAGTGCATCGAAGAATTTTGCACGCTGCGGCGATTCAACGTACGACAAGCAGGACACAACGGTCTGCATGGGAAAATCACGTAAAAGCTCTACGAGGTACGGCTCTGCCACCGTGACTGCATCAACACCTGCCTTGTTCAGCTCACCAAAGTACCACGAGAACATCTTATAGCCCTCGAACGAGAGATGATGCCCGCCCGTACATGTGGAATTCATCGTGATATTCATCTTTATGCCGTGCTGATGCGCATATTCGGTCTGTTCCCGGATCTCATCGAGAAGCGGCGCGTGCAGCACACCTCGCCCACTACCCATCACGTCCGGCGAGCCGCCCATGAACACCTCGTCCACCTCATCCAAGCCCTCAGCCTCTTTGAACTCGATTATCTCCTTTAACGCTGAGAAATGACCAGGATGAGGGATTTTTAATCTCGCCATTGCTTTGCTTTATTTTCAGTATGTTTCCGTTATTTAAATAAGTTAAAATGCGAATAAACGATACGAAAATTTGCGGGGGCACTTTGGGTGAGAGATTGTGGTAGGGGGACATGAAGCGGGAGGTGGAAAAAGAGGTTATAACTGCATGAAACAGCAATAGCGTTGGACAACAACAGAAAAAAAGCTTCCCTGTTTGTGCTATTTCTTTTTCATGACTATTTTGATACCGAGATCGTGTGGTCCTAAATTCTGTTGTGATTTGAATGATTTTTTGTGTCCTGTTGATTCTACTGCTTGCCGGATGTCTTCCACTTTCACCGTCTTCCTTCCAGCGTGCTTAGCGAGGTTTACGGCTTTTTTCGCTATTTTCGCGCATTCCGCCTCTAACAGCTTCGCAAATTCCACAGTGGCATCTTTGCTTATTCGCTCCACTCCTGCATTCCTAATCAACCTGGTTACAGGTGCTAATGGTATTTCAGCCATTTTTATCACTATGATTAGGTAATGGGTGGGGTATATAAGCTTTTCTGGATGAATGGATTTTTCTCCCCTTTCTTCAACAACTTCTTTACAGAGGACGTAAACCTGCCCTTTGTAGATGAGGTACACACAAAAGGTTGTTTTGTTTGTTGTATATTCAACTATGGAACATTTGCACTCCGTTTACAGATGAAAGGGGAGTAAAAGATACTGCACCCTGTAGCAGCCCATACTGGTTGTAAAACATTCCTGAATGTCGTGAATCCGTAAGCATGGAATATAAATAGTGTGATGATAATTTAATGTGCCCTGAAATTCAAATTTATGAGTGCAAAAATGTATTGATTGAGATAGTGAACATGAAAAAACTAATATTGAGTAGCCAAAAAACCAGTTCTGGAACGATACATCACTTGAGGGTAGAGGGAGTGAAGGATATAAGTGACTTAAGAAAGATATATAACGAACTCCCCGGTGCCCACGAAAAAATCCATTATAACACAAAATTCCACAAAGGGACTTTAGAGCTGGTCGTCGGGAACGTAGACATAAATCAGCTGTTAGAAAAAGGCGGCTATGAAAAAGCTGAGAATTACACAATGGCATGATAGCAGCTCTTAAACAGGGTAATGATAGCCCCGTAATGAGCACTACTTGATTCCAAACCCGAAGCGGCTATGGAATAATGCTCAGTAGCGATTGTGGATTTGCGAAAACACCAATAGAGATATAGCTATACGTAAAACGCAGAATATGGTGGGGGTGTCAAAGGGGATCTTATTTCGAAATCTTTAATCGGTTAAATTCTGCTTAGTGCTGTTACAGCACTGGCTCGCAGGTTTCGCCATGCTCGTAACCTCCTGCCGCTTTTCCTCGTGCGCGTGCCGCGTGAGGAGCGGATGATGCTTGAGCACCTGTTTTTCACGTCGTAAACAACCTGTAAATCCGCGTTATTTTATCCGGCAGTTTCATCACGTCATCTATCACTACCCATCTGCTATTGGCATACATTCGTGGCAAATACTCCGCCGCTTCTCGATCAACCGTTATGCAAAACGACTTGATACCATATCTTTGAGATTCCCTTAATGCCATCCTCGTATCTTCAATCGCGTAATCGCCATGATACTCCTGGTCTAATGGCTTACCATCACTCAGGAGAATAATTAGCTTTGTCTTCTCCTCTCTTATTCGTAATTTAGTTGTCGTATGTCTTATTGCAGGCGCAATTCGCGTCGATTGTTCATTCGTCAGCATAGAAATTCTGCTCTGCACTCGTTGATCGTACAGAACCTCAAAGTCTTTAATGTTATAAAACACCACATTCTCTCGCCCATACCCTGAGAATCCGTAAATGGCAAACGCATCGCCCAATTCCTGCAATGCTTCTGACATTACTATCAATGCTTCTTTCTCACACGCTATCGTCGCTCCGCCCGTACTACCACTAACGTCAACGAGAAACGCTACTGCTATATCTCGTAATCTCTTTTCAGTTCGTACATAGTTCCTTTCAGAAGGTGAGAGTCTCAGTCTCTTATCAATAAAATATTGCACTGCTGCATCAAAGTCAATATCATCGCCATCAAATTGCCTCTTAAATTTTACTAACCCCTCCGGTCTGAGCATCTGGAATTC
>DATKWH010000143.1:0-7318 GCA_035529655.1 Bathyarchaeia archaeon | reverse complement strand
TGAAGATACTTAGGAATCTTCATTATCATGCTAAAATCGTGAGTCCGTACTAATTGCAAAATCATTTCTTCTCCTTCTCGTTCACAGAACTCTATAAACTCCCGAGTTTTATCAGGAAAGTCGCTTAAATGATTGACAAAGTTCACAATCTCTTTGGATAGTCTCATCTTCTCCGCCCATTTATCATGAACTTCCCACTTTGGCATAATAATCTCTGATAAACTTAACGCCACGATCTAATAAATAGTAGTAAAAATGAAAGAAACCGATCCGTCTCACCAGATAGCAAAGATCAAAACGGAGTGGGATAAGGCATTTAAAATGATGCTGAGATACTATGAAACCGAGGTTTTCAAAAGCTTCAGGATTGAATACGATCCTTCTACCTGGTATCAATTTAAAAATCCCGCGCTTATATACCATACCCAGAAGAACGAGTAATGAGATTTTCAACGCCTAATGCTCATATAAAGTTCGATTATTATCCCTCCTTTTTAGCAAAATGCGGTATCATGGGGCATAACTTTGCCTACCTCGCTGATATAGAGGAATATTATCCCTTTAATTTCCCGTTGTTCCTGTGGGAGCAGAAGGAATACGTCACACCGCTGCAGCGGGCGAATTTAAGAGCTGCGCATTTCATGCCTGAGGCGCTCGTCGAGGTTACGCGCGAAGGACTCAGGAGCTTTTTGATTGCGTATTTTGTTACTACACTTGGAAATTTGGCATATTGAGCCTCGGTTATTATTTATTCAAGAAAACTGAGGTCGTGCGGTAAAAAACACGCATCTTTTTAATTTGTACACACTACAACAATAACTAACTGTACTTCTTGATATAAATGTAAGCAGAGTACGAGAAGAAGCATGTATCCATCTGATCTGGCATCGAGAATAAGCGAATGGATAAGGGAACGAGTGAATGAGGCAGGCGCCCAAGGCGTGGTCCTGGGAATGAGTGGCGGGCTTGACTCATCCGTCACTGCAGTGTTATGTAAAAAAGCGTTCCCCGATACCACGCTTGGTTTGATAATGCCGTGCGGTTCACGTAAAGAAGATGTAGAGCATGCAAGAATAGTTGCAAAGAAGTTTGGAATAGAGACGAAGGAGATAGACCTTTCTCATATCTTCACCGTCTTATTAAAGCTATTAGAAGTAGAAGAGCGCGAGAACGATGGAGATGCGAAAGGAGTGGTAGATATAAATATAGATATTGCAGTTGCTAACCTCAAGCCGCGTCTCAGGATGATTTGCCTTTATTACTTCGCCAACAAGCGTAATTATCTGGTAGTAGGTACAGGTAACAAGAGCGAGCTCTCTATAGGATATTTTACCAAATACGGCGATGGTGCTGCGGATATACTTCCACTTGGCGACGTGCTGAAGACAGAAGAGCGGAGATTGGCGGAGGAACTCGTCATTCCCGGAGTTATCATCGAGAAAGTACCAAGTGCAGGTCTGTGGGAGGGTCAAACAGACGAAGCCGAGATAGGAATGGGTTATGATGTGCTGGATAAAATCATCTTAGCACTCGAACGTGGTAATTTCGGCGGCTGCGATCCCGAATTAGTGGAACGAGTGAAACGGATGATGGCCGCGTCGCAGCATAAAAGAGAAACAATACCGGTGTTTAAGCAGTCATAACAAACTTTAAGATGGGTGTGGGTAAAAATTGTCAGGATTACTGGGAATTTTCGAGACAAAGTTTTGTTATTCACAGAGGTACTTTTCTGAAAATAAAATTAATGATAAGCATATGGAGGTGGTTAGAAGCATGAAGGCTGCTGTGGCACAAATCAAGCTTTACGAGGACATTGATGCAAATGTACGGACTATTTCTAAGTATATCGCATTGGCATCGAAAGAAGATATAGACATCTTGTGCTTTCCAGAATGCAGTATTACTGGCTATGTGCGTGATTTTAATACCGTTGATCAAGACGCGGTAATAGAAACGTTGGATATTATTCAAGAACAGGTAACACACAGTGGTGTGAACGTTATTGTGGGAGCACCGTATTTTGAACGAGGAACACTCTTTAATAGTGCAATAGTCCTGCTAACGAGTGGGAAGAGGCATATTTATCATAAAATCAATCTCACTTCTTCTGATGAAGCATTTTTTAAAAAAGGCAAAGAACCATTAATTTTTCGGTTGGGTGATGTTAAGTGTGGCGTTTTGATTTGCAGGGATCAGAATGATCCGATGCTCGCCGCCAAATATAAAACGTTGGGGGCGGATGCTATCTTTATCTTATCGGCACATTTTTATGAGCCAATCGAAGCGATACAGAAACTAAATAAAAATAGAGCTTTGCCGATTGCAAGAGCTGTTGAAAACAATCTATTTGTACTTAAAGTCAATGCCGTTGGCTTAAATAATGAAAAAATCAGTTTGGGTGGAAGCTTGATTATTGACCCAGAAGGTTTTGTTGTCCGCGAAGGTAATACTATAAATGAGATGATTTTGAGTTATGAAATATCAAAAGAAGATGTATAAACATACCAATCTTTATATTTCATAATCTGTATCTTTAACCTTCCTTATAACTATCTCAACAGTATAATTTTGGATGGGAAACTCAAACAAAAGCTTATTATTTATAAACCGTGTCAAACTCTCTTCGTTATCAAATAGACCCATTGCATTAATCGAGAACTGACCTGTGGTCTGATATATTTTGATAAACTCATCAAGCCCTTCCAATTTAGATAATGTGCTCTTCATCATCTTAGGTTCTATTTCAAGATTAAATATCGCCAAAATCTCCTTACCAAATTTCTTAGGATTAAGCAAAATGGTATAACTCTTGATATAGCCCCCCTTCTCCAGTTTTTCAAGCCTATATCTCACACCATTTTCACTCAAACCGACCTCTTTTGCAATTTTAGATATCGGCGTCCTTACATCCCCTTGAAGTATCTCGAGTATCGTATTATCTATTTTGCCCACCATTATTTATACATAATAACGCCATCCATTTAAAGCTTCCGATTCTTCAGAAATATCGGTTATTCTCCTATTTATCCTCAAATAACCTATTTAGCAGTGTATAAGAAATGATTAGTTATGTGCTCGATATGCGGCTTTTATTCTTATCAGAAGAAGCCGACGCGTATCGTTACTGATATGCTCCAGAAGACAGAGCATCGAGGTCCCGATGCGCATGGATTGTATGCAGATGGTGAGATTCAAAGGGGTAGAGAGATAAGTGATTTGGAAAGCAGTGAAAAGGCAAGAATATGTCTGGGGCATTCGGAATTGAGTATTGTTAGCGGAGACGAAGAGGCGATACAGCCATTCCGGTCTTCTGATGGTACTTTATCGCTGGTGCACAATGGAGAGATATACAACAGTCAAGAATTACGGGGACTGTTGAGTAAAGACCATATAATAGAGGATGGCGACAACAATAGCATGATTCTCTTGCATCTAATAGAGGAGATATACGATGGCGATTTGCTGAGAACGGTACAGTCGATAGTAAAGATGTTAAACGGTATGTATGTCTTTGCAGTTACCGATGGCGATGAGGTCGTAATCGCAAGAGACCCGGTCGGTATAAAGCCGGTATATTATGTAGAAGGGGAAGGGAGTGTTTATTTTTGCTCTGAGAAGAAGGGGCTTTATGATATTGAAGGTAAAATCGGAAGTGTACCACCCGGAAAGATATTGAGGATAAATAAAGATGGGATCTCCATACATCAAGGCGTGATAATTGAGCGACCACAGATAGATATTACGGATTTTGATGAAGCGGAGACCTTGTATAAAGAGGCTTTAACTGATGCGATTGTGAGGATGTTACATGGTTTAGGCAGAGATAAAGTTGGGATGATCTTCTCTGGTGGTGTAGATTCTGTACTGATTGCAAAGATCATATTGGATTTCGGATGGAATCTCAAATGCTACTGCGTGGGTAAAGAAGGCTCAGAGGATACAAAGAACGCGGAAAAGGTAGCTAATGATTTGGGATTGAATTTACGCATAATTTATATAGATGAGCGGACCGTGGAGGCAATACTCCCCGAGATCATCGAAACCATCGAGATAAACGGTCTTCTTCAGGTAGAGGTCGCGGTACCAATGTACCTTGCCGCGAAGGCAGCATCTGAAGACGGTGTAAAGGTGATCTTCAATGGCCAGGGAGCGGATGAGTTATTCGCAGGCTATTGGTGGTATAAGGATGTTGTAAGCGAGGACGGTTTCTTGAAACTTCACGACAAGTTATGGGAAGACATTGATTTAGCCTATGACGATACGCTTGAAAGGGAAGATAAAGTTTCAATGGCAAATTCCGTTGAGTTACGGGTTCCTTATTTAGATAGAAATGTTGTACACTGTGCAATGAGAATTTCGCCGAGACTTAAGATAAAGGATGGCGAGGATTCGACCCGGAAATGGGTTCACCGAAGAGTTGCAGCGAGGATTGGTGTGCCGTACTATACCGCATATCGAGAGAAGGACATGGCGCAGTCAGGGTCGGGTGTGCATAGTCTGGTAAAAAAGGTTGCTGAGGACTACTTTGAGGGGAAAACGGTTAAAGAGGTTGTGCTTGTAGATAAGGGCTCGAACTACCGATACCTGGATGATGATTATGGAACACCGGAGATGTGGGCATATATGCATGAGATAACAAAGGTAAATTAATGCCTTGCTTGGTTCAGAAAACAAACGTGATATACGAACGGATATAAAAATATGGCGAAAGAGGAGATATTGATAGTGGAAGATGAGGTCGTTGTCGCCAGGGATATATAATCCCATTGTCTATCTTACTACTTATGTGGATGATCAAACGGTAGAGCGAGCAAAAGTAACCGAGCCCTTTGGCTATCTTCTAAAACCGTTAGAAGAAAGGGAATTACGTACCACCATTGAAATAGCTCTTTATAAGCATAATTTTTGAGGGGAAAAATGAGAATAAACATCGTGCAGACAAACTATGATCCTACGGACATAGAACGGCTTACAGAAATATTAAACGATGTGGGAGGAGGGATAACCTGCTTCCCAGAGTGTTTTGCACTTGGAAGAAGCGGTGTCGAAACTTTGCAGTATTTAAATAAGGTGAGTGATGAAACGAAAAGCATTGTAGAGGCCATTAAAAAGATAGGGAAAACTGTTATACTGCCGTTAATCGAATGGCACCCAGTTATGCGGAATAGATTTTATAACACGGTCTATGTGATTCACAACGGCGACGTAATCGGCACCTACAGAAGAGTGGTCATACATCCGATGGAAAAGCCATTTATTCAATCAGGCAATGAGTTCCCGGTATTTGAATTCGATGATACCACTTTTGGAGTACTGATATGTTTTGAAATTGCGTTTCCAGAACTTACACGGATAATCGCACTTAAAGGTGCCTCGCTCATATTTGTTCCATCAAGCGCGCCAGAAGAGGCTGATTACTTGTGGGAAGCGAGACTGAAAGCGCGGGCTATTGATAATCAACTCTTTGTAGTTGGCGTCAATAGATGTGGAGAGATTGGCAACGAGCGATATATCGGGAGAAGTATGGTCGTTTCACCACGCGGAGAAACCATCTATGCGTGTAAAAATGAGGAGGAGATTGCCTCCGTTGATCTCGATTTGGAAGAGATCGTAAGAGAGCGGGGGAGTGAGCCCACATTCAGTGAATTTGAGATCGTGGTATATGACAAATTTTTGGAACGATTTAAAGAGGTAAGAGAATAAGATAATTTTCAAAGTAAAACCGTTAACTGATAATTTTTTTCTAATGAATGATTTGTTTAAATGTTGTATTTAGAGATTAGCATCATTTTTGGTGCGATGTGTCTAACTTGATATGCATTCCACTCCGTTTATCAATTATAACCGTGGCCAGTTCATCTCTGTTCTCTTCTACAACTTCCAGTATCTCGAACGTGCTCTTTATTTGCCTTACCAACTCGTGTGCTGACCGCTGATGAACTGAGACAATTAGCTGCTTATCACTCTTCATTACTTTTTCTACCGCTTCTATGAATCTCCTGGACTTCAACTCCATCGGTCCGATTTCATCTACGATGATTATACGCGGTTCGGAACGTGTGAGTGCATTAATTATCGAGTGCGCACCTATGGCATCCAAATCGGTTAGATTAACAGTATATTTCCCCACTTTTGGGCCGCTCTGTTGGAGATGCACGTGTGCCAAAATACCCTTCTCGCCAGTGCTTATATCCTCTAAGGAGAACCCTATTCTTCGCCCTCTTTCGTGTATGTCGGACGTGAGCATACCACCCACAGCCATTCCTTCAGCTTTCAATCCCCTTATCACTTCCTTTATAATCGTTGACTTCCCTATCCTCGGCTTCCCGGTTATTCCTACTCTGAGGTTCACAGCTATACCCTCCATAGCTTACTTAAGGCGTTCTCCGTGACATGATTTGATTATATCCTACATAACGATTGGCGCGTGTACAGAAAAAGTGCTAAGGTCAGGATAAAGAAGATGGCAGTGGGTATGAAGGAATATGAGGTGTCAAATAGGTAAACAACGAGTGCCGAACCGACAGGCCCTAACATTAATCCTAAGGTCTTTGCAAATTCAAATATGCCGGAATAAGCGCCATATCTTTCCCGCGGCACAATATCCGTGATTCGTGCCTCTATTAACGGATCTACGAGGGTGGTGCCAAGCGATATAATAAATATCGTTGCTAAGAGGCTTGAAAGTGACTCCAGAAATCCTAAGGGTATGATAAAGATAGTGGAAATTACGAAACCAAGACAGATCAATTTGGTTTTACCAATCTTATCACCTAACTTACCAAGCGGTATTTGGAAAATCAGGTAAGGAGCGGAAGAGATAGCTAGCCAGAGCCCTATTATGAAGGGGCTGTAGCCCAGGTAGTGAAGGAACAACGGACCGAAAATCCATTTCACAGCATACCAGAAGTAAAGCGAGAGGGTGCCGAGCGCCAAAACTTTAAGTTCTCTCTGCCGCAAGAACTCTGTCACTAATGCAAAAAATTCGTTCTCCTCCACTGCTACTTCTCTCTCAGGATTTCTATTTTCATTCCAGTGATCATCTTTCAATTCGAGTGCCAGAATCACAGGTACGAAGAACAGAATAGCGGCAAAAAAATAAGGGGTTCTCAATCCAAATTGCTCTGCCAGAAACCCCCCGATTAAAGGACCTGTAAGCCAACCTGCACTTGCAAAGGTGCCGAAAACAGACCTGAACTCGCCTCTCCTACCCACCGGGGAAATATCTTTAATAAACGCCTCACCGGCAATCCAAGCAGGGGCCATGGCAACACCAAATGCTATTTGCAATCCTATTAAAGCATAAAGACTGGTATTC
>DATKWH010000142.1:0-5410 GCA_035529655.1 Bathyarchaeia archaeon | reverse complement strand
TCGGGTGTGTAGATTGCATTCCTGTTGATTAGCCATTCGTTGCACCTATCAGGAGGTCTGACCGGGCATATTTTCCAACACTCACCGCATGAATCACATTTTGTTTCATCAACTCTAATTGGTTTCCGTAGGATACTTACCTTGAAGCCGTGATTTTCCTCTTCCACTCTTTCAACCACTGCATTTGTCACGACGTGGATTTTCTCGTTCTCTTTTATCTGTTCTATAAGCGGAGATAAGATATCGGAAGGATGTTTGCCCTCTACTAAATGGAGCTTAGAAAAAAGCCCGCCAATATTCGGCGTCCTCAAAACAAAAAAGACTTCGTCGTCATTGGTGGCTGCGCAGTCTAAAGCCGCCTTTAATCCTCCGTATCCGCCGCCTATAACCAGAACACTCATTCACCACCCGCCCCCTGTATTTGCATAGCTCTTAGGAAATCCGAAATTCAAATAACTACCAATACTACCTAACTTTTGGGATTTAGTATTTATTGGATTTTTGAAATTACGCCGATAGGCGTTGGGATTTTTCATTCCGTTATTCCTCCTTCACTTAGCTCCCTTGCAATATAAGTTGGCGTATTATCCCGTATCTCATGAATTTCAATCAATTCATACCTTTTCAAATCCAGAATGTGCCTGAACACCACGTTTGGCTTCAAATTTAGCTCAGATGCTATTTCTTTCACTGACATCGGCTTCTTTAACTTCAAAAGTATCTTTTTCGCTTCGTATTCCTCTCTTACCATATCATCCAGCAATCTATCCATCTCATGCCTCGTAAAAACTTCTCCGTACTTGTTACCCTCTTCCAGCAGTTCTTTTTCCTTTGTCGCCAATATTCTCAAGCTGTAATCAGCAGCAGCTATGCACGCCGCTTCCATTTCCTCCTTTTCAAATTTAATCTGGCCTAACTCTTTTATCTCTGCCGTAAACTCCTTCATAACTCCTGCGAATCTTTCTCCCTCACTTGCACTTACCCATTCCAATCGCAACCGTTCAGGCTCGACTCCGGCTTCCTTTAACAACCGCTTCGCCATCTCTATCTTCTTTTCCGCATAATAATTCCCCTGCAGGTAATGACAATCTCCAAGATGACAGCCACCTATAAATACGCCATCCGCTCCGTGTAGGAAGGTATCTAATATGATCACAGGATCAACTCTTCCACTGCACATTACTCTTATTATCCGCATATTCGGAGGATATTGAAAGCGAGAGACACCTGCCAAATCCGCACCTGCATAACAGCACCAATTGCACAGAAATCCTACTATTTTTATCTCTTCCTCTTTCATCAGGATACCACCTCCGTCTCTGTCTCCGTCACAAAAGCAGCTCTTTCTTGTGCTATCAATTGATCATCGGTGAAGTGCTGCATTTTAATCGCTCTTTTTATGCAACTCGACCCACAGGTGCCGCAACCCTTGCATTTCACACCAGTAACCTTTGCTCTTCTACCTTCTTCCGTCTCTTCCACTTCTATTGCCCCATAGGAGCATACAGATTCGCATATACCACAGCCCACGCATACCGCTTCGTCCACTGAGGATATTATAGCTTCAGAACTCACGTATCCCTTTGCGAGAGGAATTGTCGCCCTACTCGCTGCGGCATAGCCCTGTGAAATGCTCTCTTCGATATCTTTTGGACCTTGAGCAGTCCCGCACAGGAATATTCCATCGGTGGCGAAGTCAACAGGACGTAATTTAACATGTGCCTCAAAGAAGAACCTGTCTTGACCCAGAGGGACCTTAAGCATCTTTGATAGCTTTTCTGCATCGGGATTCTGCACGAGAGGGGCGGATAAAACCACCAGGTCCGCTTCAAGTGGAAGATCCATTTGTAGCCTCTCATGAAAAACATCTACATCAAGTTTCCCATCGCTCTTTATCACCTTCGGTCTCTTCTCCAATGGGAACCTCAGGAATCTGACCCCTGTCTTTTTCGCGTCTCTGTAATACAATTCATACTCCTCTCCGTACGCCTGGAGTTCGTTATGAGCTATGAGAACGTTAATATCGGGATTAGCCTCTTTTATCAGTTTTGCATTTTTTATCGCATTCATACAGCATATCTTAGAACAATACTCGACTAATTCCCCTCTTGCACCCGCACATTGAATCATCACCACATTTTCGATGCCTTCCAGGTTCAAATCATCACGCCTGAGCTTTTCCTCAAGCTGTAATTGCGTAATTACTTTTTCTCCGTCATATTCATACAAACCCTCTGGTTCAAGTTCTTTTGCTCCAGTGGCTACTATTATCACTCCGCAGTCAATGGATTTCTCCACTCCGTTCTCATCCAAAATTACTTTAAACTTTCCGACATAACCTTCTACATCCTTAATGGATGAAGAGAGATGCAATTCGACTCTTTCATGTTCTTCTACGGCTTTTATTCTTTGCTCTAAAAACTCTTTCGCAAGCTCGTCGGTTGGGTAAAGCTTGTATAAGTGACGAAGCAGCCCCCCCATTTCACTACCCTTTTCGATGAGGTGAACGTAAAATCCATTCTTTGCTATACTAAGCGCAGCAGTCATACCGCTTATTCCAGCACCAATTACAACTGCGGAAGGTATAACGTCTGAGGTTAATTCCTCAAGTGGCTCCAACCGAGCAGCCTTTGCAACTCCCATTCTCACAAGGTCTTTCGCCTTCTCAGTTGCAAGCTCAGGCTCGTGCATGTGAACCCATGAGCATTGGTCTCGGATGTTAACGAACTCAAAGAGATAGGGGTTCAACCCAGCTTCTTCACAGGTCGCTCTAAAGAGAGGTTCGTGAGTTCTTGGCGTGCAACTCGCAACGACAACCCTGTTAAGTCCGTGCTCTTTTATTGCAGATTTTATGGATTCTAATCCCTCTGATGAGCAAGTATATAAATTTGGTTCTGTATGTAATACATTTTCTAAGGTAGATGCATATTCCACCACCGCAGGTACATCCACAACTCCTCCAATGTTTATTCCGCAATGGCAGATGAATACGCCAATCCTAAGCTCTTCAGTCATAAGAACCTCCTAATACAACCTCCATCGCCCTGGATGCTGCTGCACTCCCATGTGCTATACATTCAGGGATGTCTCTTGGAGCTTGACAATACCCCGCCACGAATATGCCCGCCCGTGTAGTTTCGGTAGGATTGTAAGGGTCTTTAAGTTTAAAGAATTTATACTCGTCGAGTTCTGTTCCCAATATTTCAGCGAGCGCTTCTACGCCTTCACTTGGTATTAGCGCAGTGCTAAGAACGACCATGTCCACTGCCATTTTTTCAACTTTATCCGAAGAAGGGCTGTAGAATATCTCCAAATCCTTGTTCTCTTTCTCCCGTATCTCTCCTGGTTTCCCTCTTATATATTTCACCCCGTAATCGTCTTCTGCTCTATTTACATATTCCTGAAATCCTTTTCCAAAACATCTGAGATCTGTATACAATATGAATGTCTCAACCTCTGGATAGTGCTCCTTTGTAAGGATTGCCTCCTTGGTGGCGTGCATGCAGCATACGGAACAGCAATAAGGTCGGTTCTCTCTCGTATCACGAGCTCCCACACATTGTATCCACGCGATTCTCTTCACCTCCTTACCGTCCCTTCTAATCACATGTCCACCTGTGGGACCAGCGGCACAGATCAACCTCTCAAATTCTAACGCCGTTATCACATCGTCGTATTTCCCATATCCATATTCTGTTAGTCCTGAAGGGTCAAGAGGATCAAATCCGATAGCAACGATTATTGCACTCACGTTCCTCTCCACTATTTCCGGTTTTTGATCGTATCGTATCGCTTCCTTTCCGCAAATGACTTCGCAAAGCCCGCATCTCATGCATTTATCCCTATCTAAAGCGTAAATTAGCGGAACAGCCTGCATGAATGGGATATACGCCCCGCTCCTGACTCTAAGGTCCATATCAAATTTGTTCAGGATACCCATCGGGCAAACTCTTGCGCAATCTCCGCATCCGTTGCATTTATCCTCATCTATGAACCTCGATTTTCTAAGGATCTTTACCTTAAAAGAGCCAATTTCACCTTCAATTGCAATCACCTCGCTTAAAGTGAGAACTTCTATGTTCTCATGCCGATAGCAATCCATCATCTTTGGCGCAAGTATGCAGATGGCACAATCATTGGTTGGGAAGGTTTTGTCCAGCTGTGCCATACGACCGCCGACGGAAAGAGTCCTCTCCACTAAACAAACTTTTATCCCCGCTTCTGCAAGGTCAAAAGCTGCTTGCATTCCTGCTACCCCTCCGCCTATTACAAGGACTGCTTTATCATTCATTTTTATACCAACCCCATAGCCCTTGCGACAAAGACCTCGAAAGGAACAATTTCTGTGCCGTATTCTCCCTTTCTATTATTCATATGGCATTTGAAATGTATCAGACACTTTGGACATGACGTAACCATAATTTTTGCTCCCGCATCAGTACATTCTTTCAGTCTTTCTTTTCTTATTTCTTCGGAAATACCATCGCAATTTGTCCATCCAGAAGTGCCGCAACATAATGAGTTCTCTCTGTTGCTCTCCATCTCCACAAAATCCGTCGCTACTTCAGAGATGACTTTCCTTGGAGCATCGTATACGCCAAGATGCCTCCCCAGTCTGCATGAATCGTGATAGGTAACTTTATCATCTATCTGATGGAGTTCAATTTTACCCTCTTCTATTTTCTCAGATAGGAGTTCAGAGATATGAACGAGTTCGAAATCGAAATCAAAAAAATCCGGATAGTCGAGCTTAAAAGTCCTGTAACCCTCAGGGCAAGAGAAAATGACTTTTTTGGCACCTGTATCCTTGATATTTTGGATATTGATGGATGCTAATTTCTTAAATGTCTCGATATCCCCGTTCCAAAAGAGGTCATGCCCGCAACACACCTCGTTGTTCATTACAACCGGGGCAATTCCAAGTTTATTAAGAATCTTCACCGTGCTCCGCGCAATCTCAACCGTATTTACCCCGAGGTCTCTGAACACAAGGTCAAAATAGGGGAGACAACCCGTGAAATAGAGAATATCTCCTTTCTCTGACACCTTCAGGTCTTCTGATACCCAATTTAGCCTTTTTTGTTCTCGCTCATGCGTGAATGTAAAAAGCTTCATTAATGAAAACAGCTCACCATGCGCACATACTCCACTTTCTTTTTCCTCCAATGCAACACTTCTAATCCCCCGGATAAACTCAGGATATTCCACACCGTAGGTGCATACCTCTTTACATCTGTTACAAGTTAAGCAAGACCATATTCTCAGATCAGGTTGAACCGGGAGGCCAAGCAATGCTCTTTCCACCAAACCGTCTGGGGAATAGTCACCAAATCGGGATAGGGGGCAAGCGGAAGTGCACTTCCCACAATCAACGCAATAATATGCTTTCGTTCCCTTTATAATATCAGAT
>DATKWH010000141.1:0-10744 GCA_035529655.1 Bathyarchaeia archaeon | reverse complement strand
TGTACGGGTCAGCCCCTACAAGTTCAGCTTGCACAGTCGTTCCATCGCTGAAAGTAACATCTATCGCATCCGCATCCTCAACCACATGATTGTTAGTGATGATGTGCCCTTCTACATCGTAAATGAATCCAGAACCGCTCGAAATAGGCTCCAAACCCGATAGGGTCTGCCACTTAACCGTAATCAGTACAACTGAATCTTGTGACAAATCGTAAATCTGAACCGGAGTGATGCCAATTGAAGGCTGACTTACACTCGAACCCTGAAGTTCACCGAGATAAGTCCTTATACTTTCGACAGATGTGTTAAGGCTTTCATATTCCGAGTGAATTGAATCTTGTTCACTTTGAAGTTCTGAAATTGTTCGCTGAAGATCTATCATTACGTAGGAGATTAAACCCAGTTGGGCTATGAGAATCACTATCAGCACAATTGATACATACATCCATCTGCTTTTAGGTTTAGGCTCTGCTGCCATGTTATGCTCATCACGTTAGCTAGCTAAGCTAACTCCCTCCAAAATCAAGTTATAACTAATATAAAAAGTGATTCTATAAATAGGTCTTTACTCCTGAAGAATTCTAAAAGATTAAAATCACCGCCTTTTTAAACGCAAAGAAACGACAGTTTTTTAAGACCACTCGTTGATTAAAGATATAGTCGTTGGAGTTTGCGCTTTTGAGATGGAGGTTGGATAGATAAATATGAATATCGTTTTGTTTGGCCCACCGGGCTCAGGAAAAGGAACGCAGGCGAAAATGTTGGCTGAGAAATACGGTATACCACATATCTCGACAGGAGACATCTTACGGGATAATCTTAAGAACCAGACGAAACTTGGACTTGAAGCCAAATCATACATGGACAAAGGAGAATTAGTGCCGGATGATGTATTGATAGGGATCATTAAAGACCGGTTATCGCAGTCTGATTGTGCGTCAGGTTTTCTCCTAGATGGTTATCCAAGAACGTTACCACAGGCGGATACGTTGAGCGCGATCTTGAATGAGATAGGTAAGAAGCTGGATGTTGTGCTCAATATAGATGTGCCCGATGATGAATTGATCAAAAGGCTTGCTGGAAGAAGGATGTGCGCCTGTGGGGCGAGCTACCACGTCCTATTCAACCCACCAGAGCAAGAGGGAATCTGTGATCTTTGCGGTAACACGCTTTATCATCGGGATGATGACAAGGAGGAAGCAATCATGAATAGATTAGAGGTTTATAAGCATCAAACACAGCCGTTGATAAACTATTACACGAAAGAGGGTATGATGTTAACGGTAAATGGAGCAGCGGGTATATCAGAGGTCTTTGATGGAATTTGCAGGTTGCTTGATGATCTAAAAACAGGAGATTCTTAAATCCCGATAGATTTATCACATCTTTTAAGGATTGTTCTTTAGGCCTATCCCCTCCTTTCTCCCTAAAAACCGAAGCGAGCGGATGTGAAACAAGCTTAGCGAGACTATCAACGTAATCACTGCCCTGTCTGTCCATGCGCAATTAAATTTTTATCGGTTTTGTAACTCACATACTTTACGCACATAACGAATGGCACAATCCTCACAGATGAGATGGGAAACATTCCCGGATTCCTTTCGATACTCCAGTCCGTTATGTTCACCACAAAGTACACAAATCGGTTTATGCTTTGTCCCATTGTTCTTTTCTACTAGTTCGCTTATCTCACCTTCAGACAGTTTTTCGATTTTAGCTATTAAGGTTTCACTATGGCGCCACTCGAATGGAAACGTTACAGGATAGGCTAAACTATCCGATAAATGGATAGGGTTATGTGAGCTGATGGCACTTTCGCTTACTCCCTCTGCCCCTGCGTTCCTAACTAACCTGTTTACAGGTGCTACTGTTAGTTCAGCCATTTTTATCACCTCTTGTAATTATCTTCTTAAGAAGGAAGGGTTATATAAAGCTTTCGATTGTCCGACCAATAAATAAAAATTTATCATAGCAGATTCGAGAATGAGCTTTTTCTGTCTCCTTTCTTCAAAAAATGACGTTTTATTACGAAAAAGTTACAACGTTCCCTTTACAATAGAGCTTCCAAAGTTTGACAAAAAAAGACAAAGCGGTAAATCGAAGCGACTATGAAATAAGCGTTACTTGCTGCCTTTTACTTACTCACCATAACAATTAATGCCAGCAAACTTCTTCCGGTACGACGCTAATAACGGCGTCAGTTTCCGTTCTGGTGCCTTAGCCGTCTTCAGCCGCTCTTTAATCTCAGCATCGCTTAGTTTCACATTGAGTGTTCGGTTAGGAATGTCAATCTCAACAATATCGCCATTCTGTATGGCACCGAGAGCTCCGCCATTATACGCTTCCATCTCGATATGACCAATGCACGGTCCTGAAGTGCCACCCGAGAATCGGCCATCGGTGATCAACGCTACCTTTTGATACCCTGCACCCATTATGGCATCAGTTGGCGTAAGCATTTCTGGCATGCCCGGTGCGCCCGCAGGACCCTGGAATGGCAAGACCACCACATCGCCTTCAACAATCTTTTTCGCTTCTATTGCATCTAACAAATCCTTTTCGGTATAAAACACCTTAGCAGGACCTGAATGAACCATCATCTCTTCTTCAACCGCAGTTTGCTTTATTACTGAGCTGTGTGCAATATTCCCTTTTAATACCGCTATGCCGCCTTCAGAGAAGTATGCGCTATCCAGCGCCCGAATAACCTCGTCATCCAGGACAGTTCCTTCTGCTGCTATCTCCTTTATTGATTTCCCGTTTACCGTTGGAGAATCTTTGAGCATATCTTTCAATCGGTTAAGAACAGCGGGGATGCCGCCTGCCCGGTCAATATCAGCCATCTCGTGTGTACCTGCAGGGATAATCTTACATAAATTCGGCGTTTCTCGCGAAATAACATCAAACATATCAACATCGATATCAACGCCCGCTTCTTTGGCTATCGCAGGAATGTGTAATACAGTATTTGTCGAACCGCCCATCGCCATATCTACTCGAATAGCGTTTTCAAAAGCATTTCTGGTCATTATGTCATGTGGCTTAACGCCCTCTTTTACCAACGTCACGATTCGTTTACCGGTTTCATACGCTTGCTCTTTCTTCTCTGGATCGATGGCTAAGGTAGTTGCACAGCGTGTGACTGACATGCCTAATACCTCGGTAACGGTTGCCATAGTATTTGCAGTGTAAAGACCGACACAGGAACCCGCACCACATGCCATATGCGGTAACAACGCTTCAGCTTCTTCTGCGGTCATCTTACCGCCTTTAACTTTACCAACAAGACCAAAACCTTCAATAGGATGGTGTTTCTTCCCCTCTACGACGTTTGCTTTCATTGGACCGCCGGTGAGCATAATCGCAGGTAAATTAAGACGCCCGGCAGCCATTAACATGCCTGGAGTGATTTTATCACAGTTGGTTACGCCAACCCAGCCGTCCAACGAATGCGATAAGGTCATTATTTCTATATTATCCGCAATATGCTCGCGGCTTGGCAGGCTTAGCCGCATCTCCACGAACATTGCAATACCATCACAAACGCCGGGCACGCCCCATTCAAACGGCACGCCGTCGGCATCGCGAATCCCTCGCTTCACTTCTTGCGTTAAGTCATTCAGATGAATATGGCCTGGAATAATATCGTTATAGCTGTTCGCAACGCCGATAAACGGCTTATCCATATCCAAATCCTCTGCTTTTAGGCCTGCGGACATTAATAACGCCCGATGCGGTAAGGTCTCGATATTTTCCTTTAATACGTCTGATCGCATTGTCAACACCAAAGCTTAAGAAGTAACTAATACTATAAATATTTCGTCCGGCGTAGTAAAGCGGACCCGGCGGGATTAGAACCCGTAATCCCCGGCTTAGAAAGCGTGTTTTGATTGTTATTGCCAGTATCTTTCACTCCGAAAAAGATTCTAATCGAAGCACCTTTGGTTGTTTTATTTAAATCCTTCTAATCTCTTCTTTAATGCCTTTGCCGCATCAATAAGTGCCGGAGTTGTCGTTTTGACTATCCTTATTGTATGCATCCCCACGCTTTTCTCTTTTTCGTATTTCTCCTTCTTTGCATACATTACATTAGACCAGTAAATAACACCTTCATCCGCATATCTCTTAGCAAATTCCTCTAAATCTGTTGGTATAGGGATATGTCTAAAAATAACACCTTCTGCCCATAATACTATTACAGGAAAATCTGGTGAGACGCCCTCGATTACCACTCCATAAAATTCTTCCTCCGATGAATACCTAACTTCTTCTAAGACCACAATCTTTTTTATTTCCTTGAATTCTATCTCGCTCATATCTAACACTCCACCTACTGAACATTTTGTTTTAAAGAATTAAAAATCCCTGTCAAATATAAATCTTTTTGCCAAAACAAATTTCAGAGGTGAAGGAAAGATCTTTGGGATTGAGAAGGAAGACCGAAGTCCCCACAGGTATACCATCGGCAAGACAAGGATGGAAGAGCCCCCTATGATTTCGAATGGCTTTGAGCGAGGGATAACCAAGACTCTACCCAAAATAACAATCTTTTTTGAGAAAAAAGGATACCACCTTTCCAGAGTTGTTCGGGCAACTTCATTATCTTCTATCCTTATAGTAACTTAATCCCTTACAGTATAGGAAATAGAATTTGTCGAATTCTGACAATATTCCTCCTAGTTAATTATATATGGTTTATGCGGTAGATGTATTAGTATACAGAAATCATGTAGGACTTACTAATAGGAGAGAGGAAAAGGGGGGACAAAATGGCATGTCTCACTTTCAAGACATTGAGATGCTTGTCCGATACTTGCCCTTAGCAATCTTTCTGGCCGTTCTGTTCTTAGCTGTGACTCCCATGCCAGGTCATGCCCAGAGCCTAGAAGAGGAGGTACTGTACGAGGAGAATTTTAATGACAATCTAGCTCAGGAATGGCAGCTGGAACCGGGCTGGACTGTAACAGAGGAGGGCGTACTTAGAGGCGAAGGGCATTCCTGGGCTCGCTATAAAGAAGTTGACTGGCAGGACTTTCGAGTCCAAATTCAACTAAGAATCGTGGAGGAAGGATCACGCATTCATCTCAACTACAGGGTTAGCAATGAGGGACGATACTACATCGGCTTTCACGCTGACGGGCTGTACCTGTCAAAGGAAGCCCCCGGGGGAACTTTCTATGAAAACCTCTCCAGTTCCAGTTGGCAATACAGCAAATATGAGTGGCACAGTGTTGAAATCGTCGTAGAGGGCTCACGTATTCAGGTCTTTGTGGATGGCACTCAGGCACTGAATTATAACGACCCTGAACCACTCCTCAGCGGTACCATCGCCTTTGAGACCCTCGAGGGCACAGTTGTCCAGGTGGACGACATTGTCGTGACCGGTCAACGACCCGTGACGCCTGAATACCCTGATTTAATCGTGGCTATGGTGAACAGTGAGATTGTCGAAGAAACCCTGATAATCGTTGCCGCTGTAGAGAACGCAGGCGAAGCTCCTGTCGAAGAAGGATTTATAATAGTAACCGCCGAAGCCCCGGGCTGGTCTGGTGATGCGGGAGTCCCCGAACTTGGTGTCGGCGAGATTGCTGAAGTCACGATCAATCTGAATATACGTGATGAACTCCGGGAACAGTGGCATAGCTTTGATGTGATCGTCGACTCGGAATACGAGCTCGTTGAGTCAAATGAGGAAAACAATCGGCAAACCATCAGGATCTGGGTGCCGGGTATCGAGGTGCCACCATCAACAACCACACCAACGCCAACACCAGAACCGGCAGAGGAGCCTGAAGAGCCTGGCTTCGAGATGCCCCCACCAGCGGAACTCGAGCATCCGAATCATGAGCTCATTATTCTGATTGTGATTGTTCTCAGCGCTGTAGGTGGCACTGCCCTTACTATCCGTCGTATCATCGAGATTCGGAGCCGCAAGGAATGGCAGGAGAAGGCAGAAGAGGAAGAACCACGGGAGACGTGCGAGCCGTGTACCCACCACTGCCGTAAGATCAAGCTTGAACCCAAACCAGCTCTGCGCAAAATTGTATACTTCAATCTCCGTGCCTACGACCCGTCGTCCGGCGAAGAAAGCAACGAGTGGCAAGTGAAGGGCACGGTCGTAGATGGTCTCAACAAAGCGGTCACGGCTCATCGCCGAAGAGCGCAGCCTGAGAAACTGCAGGATCACGTTGCGCATCTGGCTCACGCGTTTTTACAACAAATTATGGAAAGGCTGCAAGACGAGCCCACCCCTCGGGACCTTGCAATTGTCGGACATCTGGAAGGGGGCAAGTTCACTTGTCAGTTCACCCTTTACCACTGCAACCGTAGAGGCACTGAGAATATCTGGGAGGAAAAGGCTAAATGGACCGCAAAGATCAAAGATGAGCACGATGAGCCTGTGGGCACCTTGCGCGGTTTGAATCCAACAGAACCGGAGATACCTGAACAGCTGACAGCAGAGCTGATCCGGCTGCTGATACAGTTCATAGAGAAGATTTGAGAGACCAAAACCACAACAGCCATCCAGGGCAACTATTTAAGCCAACCTCATATTATCTCGGATCCGCAACACGGATTGGGGCGTAGCTTTTAAAAAACGGCAGCTGTGGTTGCTAGGTTACGAAGTTACTGGTAAAAGGTATAAAAAGAAGCTATTTCGAATGGTTTCATCTGCTGTAGCATACGGACCCGGCGGGATTCGAACCCGCGATCCCCGGCTTAGAAGGCCGGTGCTTTATCCTAGCTAAGCCACGGGCCCACCCATAGCTTCTCTTTCTCGTGCTCGCTCTTCGCTATATATAACCTATATGCAACTACAACTAAAAGAGAAGTTTTATCAGAAGAAAAAGGCGAATCTAAAAATATAGAGGTAAAGATGCCGATGCCAGAGATAACTCCCATGATGCAGCAGTATTACCAGATAAAAGAGAAATACCGCGATGCCATTGTGCTCTTTCGTGTTGGCGACTTTTATGAAACTTTCGGTGAGGATGCAAAAGTAGCATCTAAAGAGCTGAACATTGCGTTGACCGCTACGGGTAGGGGCAAAGGAGCAGCGAGAAAAATTCCAATGGCTGGCGTGCCGTTCCATGCGGTCACACCGTACATAAAACAGTTGATAAAGAAGGGCTATAAGGTGGCTATCTGCGAACAAATAGAGAATGAAGAAAGCAAGGAAATAGAAAGGCGGGAGGTAGTGCGGCTTATTACGCCCGGTACGATAATCGAAGATTCCTATCTCGAAGAGCGGGTCAGCAATTATCTGATGTGCGTAAATCTCATGGATGGTAAGGTGGGCATAGCAATCGTTGACGTTTCAACCGGCGAGTTCTCACTGACCGAATTGGAAGATGACACAACGCATGCTTCGCTGTTAAACGAAATTGAACGGGTAAAGCCAGCGGAAATAATACTGCCAGAATCGCTTGAACTCGAGCTTGCGCAGGATACCTGCACCATTTCCCGCTATGACGATTACTATTTTGATTATAAAACTGCTTATACCACGCTGATAAACCATTTTGGCGTTATCTCGCTTGATGGTTTTGGATGCGGTGAGCTTAAAGCAGGAATAACTACAGCGGGTGCTGCAATCTCTTATCTTCGGGATACACAGAAGAAAGTGCTATCGCACATCAAACCGCTTAAGACATTCTTCGTTTCCGATTACATGGTCTTAGACAGCGTTACCGTGCGAAACCTCGAACTATTCAATAATATACGGGATGGAACGCTGAGAGGGACGCTTATTAGTGTGCTGGACAAAACACTTACAGGCATGGGTTCACGACTTCTAAAAAAGAATTTGCAGTTTCCATTGCTCGACGTTCACGAGATAAAGAGAAGGGAAGAGGCGGTAAAAGAGTTTCATGCGGATATACTCTTGCGGGAATCGTTAAAAGTGGTCTTCCGAGAGACCTATGACATAGAGCGGATAATAAGTCGAGTATCGTACGGGAATGCGAACGCTCGTGACTTAGTATCGTTAAAGCGGTCTTTACTACAGATAGAGGAGTTACGAGCGATTTTAAAGAAATGCCGTGCAGAAAAGATAAAAAACGCGCGCAGTGCGTTGAAGTCAAACACCTTCTCAGAGGTTGTGGATCTGATAGAGCGAAGCATATTAGAAGAGCCACCGATAACGGTAAAGGACGGAGGGTTGATAAAGAAAGGATTTAACGCTGAACTGGACGAGTTGAGAACGATAAAGCATGAAGGTAGGAAATGGTTAGCAGAATTCGAGGAGCATGAAAAAGCTCGTACTGGAATAAAATCGCTCAAAGTGGGTTATAACAAGGTATTTGGGTATTACGTCGAAGTGCGGAAGATGTGGATAGAGCAGGTGCCGGATTCGTACATAAGGAAACAGACGCTTACAGGAGCGGAACGGTATATAACGGAGGATTTGAAGGCTTACGAGGCGAAGGCATTAAGTGCTGAAGAACGGATAAAGGAACTGGAGTATGAGTTATTCGAGCGAATAAGGAAGGAAGTTGCAAAACGTGCGAAGGAGATTCAAGATGCCGCAAATTCGATTGCTGAATTGGATATGCTTTTGGCGTTCGCAGACGTTGCGGCAGAAAGGGGATATTGCTGCCCGGAAGTGAATGAAGGTGACGAAATTGTTATAACGGCCGGGAGACACCCGGTCGTGGAGAAGGAGGTAAAGGCAGGATTTGTGCCGAATGACATCCGAATTGGCACGAATAACCGATTGATGATTATCACTGGACCCAATATGAGTGGAAAGTCCACGTTCATGCGTCAGGTTGCGTTAATCGTGTTGATGGCGCAGCTCGGCTCTTTCGTGCCTGCAAAGGAGGCGAAGATCGGTGTTATAGACCGGATTTTTACGCGGGTCGGCGCTTACGACGACCTATCCATGGGTCAGAGTTCATTCATGGTAGAGATGAGTGAAACGGCGAATATCTTGAATAATGCGACTGAACGAAGCCTGATAATTCTTGATGAAATCGGAAGAGGCACCAGCACGCTGGATGGCGTGAGTATAGCATGGTCTGTAGGCGAATATATTAATGAGCGAATAAGAGCGAAAACGCTGTTCGCAACGCACTTTTACGAACTCACGGAGCTCGCAGATATGCTTGATAGTGTAAAATGCTACAATGTTTCAATAAAAGAAGTTGCAGATGAGATATTTTTTATACGGAAGGTTGTGGAGGGCAGAGGTTCAAAGAGCTATGGGATACAGGTGGCGAAACTCGCTGGCTTGCCTGAAGAGGTGATAGAATCTGCAAAAACCGTTTTGAAGCGGATGGAAAGCGAGATAGAAATAGAACGCGGTGACAAAGAGAGCGGCGAAAAGAAAGTAGTGGTCGTGAAAACGGAAGTACGGGAGCACCCACTGATAGAGGAGTTGAAGACATTAAATGTGGAGCAGATTTCACCGATAGATGCGTTGAATTTGTTGTACGAGATGAAGAAGAAGCTATGAGGATCCCAGTGATAGATTATCATTATAATTCCCATATTTTTGGAAATACTGCATTTACTCTCTTTTTATATTCTAAATATTCTTCACCAGATTTTTTTCTAGATATTGTTCTTCCTCAATTATTAAGATCTTAAATATAATATACATGAAGATAGGAATTGAAATTCCTAAAATATATCCAAAAATTATAATTATTCCCGGAACGATAAATATAATCCATGATGCATAAATTGGATGTCTAATAAACGAATAGATCCATTTTGTACACAGTTTCCCCTCATTAAAGTATTTATCAATTGTAAATGCAGGAATCAATAAGATAGGGCTCCCTATAATAATAAGGGATATACCCAATATTATATTTACATATTTAGACATTATTACAAATGTAAGCGAAGGAAGATAAACATAATGCACGATAAGAATTACTACAGAATAAATAACAGATATAACTGCAAATTTAGGTCCGATTCCCCATTTTGTCATTTCGTTTTTCGTGATTGAATCACCTCTTGTGTTTCAAATTGAATTGGGATAATTTTTTATTTTGGAAAGTATGTATGGTTTAGAATTTTATATGGCGTTTTGCGGATAAAAGAAGTTGCCGAAGGCAATTTGAGTGTGTGTAACGAACTGCATACACTGTATTAAGTGAGTGTGTTAGCACCGAGCCAGAGTGCAACGTCCCGTAGCGAAGCGGAGGGCTGGCAAAGAGTTAATTTCCTGGAGCGATTAATTCTGATAATTTTATTGCTCTAATATTTTGATTAGAATCCCTTTTGTTTAACAATTCTTTTTTATAGAAAGCCGAGTTTTTTTCAATCTTGGATTTTAATTCACTAAAAACTTTATTAATAAAGGGGCCTGTTGGATGTGGGATTCCAACCACAAAATGATTTGGAAAACTTAATGCACAAAAATCAAAAGCAAGGTTGCCTAAAGTAAAAATAACAGGGGCTTTAAACAGTTCAATTTCATTTTTTAAGTATTTATTAATACAAACTCTTAGTGTTTGAATAGGAAGAACACCATTTTTACTAGAACGTTCACACTTTACTAAATCTGTCCAAAGAATGTTGCCATCAAAACCAAGTGATGTAATTAAATCACGAGTTTTTTGGAAATATGGTATATTATGTAAATTTGTTTCAAACCCTAACTCCGCATCATTTTAGGGAATACATCAATCCCTAACAGTTTGTCGAGTTCAGCCACTTTTCTCGGAATCTCTGAAATTACTTCCTGCTCGCCATCCGTGACGATATAAACCTTGGAAAACTCTTCCAG
>DATKWH010000140.1:0-3891 GCA_035529655.1 Bathyarchaeia archaeon | reverse complement strand
CAGCATAAAAATTTTTCGATTTTTTCTTGCACCGCGATCCGAGCTTACTCTTCTTCCGTAATGCTGAAAAATCCTGTGGTAAAGCTCGTGATGGTGCGTACAATGAATGGGAATTATACTCTAATACTTCGCCTTCTTACCTGATAAGCAACGACAAGCAATGCCGCAATTGCAAGAGCTGCTCCAAAACCCGGTTCTTCAAGGATTGAGGTTGCGTTAGAGCCTGGCAAATCGGAGTTTGACTGTGCGGTAGAGACGACAGCATATCCACTCTCTTTCCAAGCGTTAAACCCTCCGAGCGCATTATACACCCTTTCATACCCGTTTTTTATGAGTATATCGCAGGCTATTGTGCTATTACTCCCGTTTGCGCTATACACGACGATTTTTGTGCTCGTGTTCAGCTCTTCCGTCTTATTACTTAATTCTGAAAGTGGGATCGAGAGAGCACCTGGAATATGTGCTGAGTCATACTCAGTCGTATTTCGCACGTCCAGTACAATGAGATCTTCGGATTCGGAATCAATCAATCGCTTTGCCTCATCAACATCGATGTTTACAGAGATTGTTTGATCGGGCTTAGAAGTGATAGCTATACTGTGCGTTGCAGTCACGACTTCATCGTCATACGTTACCGTGGCATCAATAACATACGTCCCCTGGCTTATCCCGGCACAACTGGAGCAGGATGGCAGTGTTTTGTTGAACGACACATTATTCTCCCCGGCAGTTAAATTGTGGTCACTCAAATAGGATACGTAATAGACTCCCTTTTTGCTCTTCACGCCTGAAACTTTGATGAGAACGTTACTGATGTTCTCTGGAGAATACACTGATAAGTACACAGTCATCTCTTCCTTCGCACTGTATACGTCCTTATCAGTGCTAAAAGAAACTATTTTTATCCCATTATCACCATAAGGATCGGAGGCAAATGCGTTTTGCATCCCGCCGGCACCTGCGAAAGCAGAAAGCAGCAATATCACCGTTAAAACCACCAGAGTTGTCCTCTTCTTCATTTTCATCTCACCAATCTTTTATATCTTCCTTGAGCTGTTATAAATATTTTATTAACAATCGGTATATCTACAATTTAAAGTATGACTAAAAGAGGTTTGCAATATTTCACGCTTTCAGAGATCGAACCCCGAGTCTGGTTCATGCTCACAGGCTGCAATTTCAGCTGCAAAGGGTGTTTCAGACCCGCGAGAGACGGAGGAGGAACGCAGCTCACGGCTGAGGAGACTCTGGAGCGAATGGAACGCGCATGTCTGGATTACTACGGAAAGCTTCCGGTGGAGGCGATGATCACCGGTGGTGAGCCTACGCTCGACAAGGAGTATCTCTTGACCTTGGTCAACGGCTTAAAGGAAAAGGGCTTTGAAAAGATCGTGTTGATGACCAACGGTTATGCGTTAGGTGCCGATGGTGACGACTATGTCCACGAACTGGAAGAGGCAGGCTTGACCGAGGCACACGTGGACTTGAAGGCCTATTCCGAGGACGTTCACAAGTCGTACACGGGTAAATCGAACAAGCCGGTTTTGCGTGCGATCGAGAAGTTGCACGCGTCGGGAATCGAGCTGCTGGTGCAAACGGTTTACATGCCCGGGATTGTTGATGCTACAGAAATAGAGCAAATAGCGCAGTTCCTCGCGTCGGTAAACAAGGATATACGATACCGGATCAATCCGTTCGTGCCTATCTTCGCTTATGAAAAGGTAACGAGGCGTCCGACGCTCGAGGAGATAGAGCGAGCGTATGGACTCGCATCGCAGTATCTTCCGAACGCGATTATAAGCCGAAGCTGCTATCGCGAGTATCCCACGCCACCACCGCAAAAGACGTGGATAACCGTGTATCCCGATTTTACGGCAAAGCGGAGAAGTATGAAGGACCAAATGCAGGATCGGCTATCGTGGCTCAGCAACACAAGATCGTGTGAGAGTAAGGAGGATTGGGAGAAGGAGGAGTGGGACTTCACACTGCGCCATAGTCTGGTAGGGATTTCAGAATCACTGGTGAAGCAAACCGAGGTAAAAGAAGAGGCGAAGGGCGTGTGGCCTGTAAAGGTAAAATTCCCGCTTTCTTTACATGAATTGACAAAAACGAGATGGGCAGAACTCGATCTTAACGGTTCGACAACCATAGAGGAAGTGATGAAGAGCTTGACAGATAAATACGGTGACAAATTCAGGGAAACGGTACTGGACGTAGATGGAAGCAATAGAGACAGCGACATAAACATCAAACGTTCATTCAACGTTTACCTTAACGGGATGAATATCAAAAACCTGCAGGGTATAAAGACCGAAGTTCATGGGAATGATGAGGTGATTATTCTTTCGTGGGTGAGTGGCGGTTAGCATACTCAACGCAAAAAGCAAATATCATAATGAAAAACGAAAACCTTTAAATAACTATTTCAAATATATTTGAAATAATGGACGCGGTAACTGTAATCTTGGAAGCAGGCGTGGATACGCTGATGGAATATCTTTCACTTCATGTCATGACCTGTTTAGTGCCTGCGTTCTTCATCGCTGGTGCAATTGCGGCTCTATTATCTAAGGAGGCGGTACTAAAATATTTCGGTGCGGAAGCTAAGAAATGGTTATCTTACAGCGTTGCTTCCTGCTCAGGAACTATTCTCGCAGTTTGCAGTTGCACGGTACTGCCGATGTTCGCAGGCATATACCGGAGGGGTGCGGGTATCGGGCCTGCTACTGCTTTCTTATACTCAGGACCGGCGATAAACCTCTTAGCCATTGTTCTTACCGCACGCGTTCTCGGACTCTCGATCGGAATCGCAAGGGCGCTGAGTGCGATTTTACTGGCGGTCGTGATCGGTATGAGTATGGCAGCGCTCTTTGAACGCGGTGAGAAGACGAAGGCTGAGAAACATGCAGCTCCTGCAGCTTCTATGCTGGATAGCCCAGAGGTAGAACGCCCCTGGTATGTCGTGGCGCTGTTTTTTATCCTCCTCGTGGCGATCCTGCTCGTTGGCGCTTCTGGGTTAATCTCATGGGTCACGAAACTTATCGCACTCGCTATTATGATACTGGGACTGGTTCTCGTGGTGATTCGCTATTATTCGAAAGACGAAGTGCGAGAATGGGGGAGTGAGACTTGGTGGCTCGCAAAGCGGATATTCCCTATTCTCTTGGTAGGCGTATTCGTCATAGGGCTAATAGGCGGTTTTGCAGCGATTTATGCTCCCTCTCACGATCCTCAAATAGCAGTGGGCGAGCTAATGAAACCTTACTTTGGGAACAATTCCCTTTTAGCTTGCTTTTTATCGTCCATAATCGGTGCGATATTGTATATGCCGACGTTATTGGAAGTTCCGATTGTCGGAGACCTTTTCGGCTTCACGACCGGACAGATGGCTGCGGGACCAGCGCTCTCTCTTCTGCTCGCGGGACCTTCCTTGAGCTTCCCGTGCATGGTCGTGATATGGCGGACAATCGGCTGGAAGAAGGCGTCCGTGTATATAGCTTTGGTCGTGCTCTTCTCCACAGCAATGGGGATGATTTATGGGGGTATAGTGGGATGAAGATAGAAGTTTTGGGAGTTGGCTGTGCTAAATGCAGGGCAACAAAGAAGTTAGTAACGGGAGTAGTTCGGGATTTGCAGGCGGATGCAGAGGTTGTTGCGGTCTCGGATATAAATGAAATTGTAGACCGTGGCGTTATGGCAACACCTGCGGTCTTCATAGACGGAGAGCTCAAAAGCACAGGTAGAGTTCCTTTCGAAAGAGGATGTAAAAGGCTGGCTTTCAGGAAGAGAAGTAAACAATAAGATAGAGGAGCCATGTGCGTGCCTATACTACCTCCAGGAGCAGGCGAAGATGATCAAGAAAGCGCCGTCATTGCACAAGCTCACCTGTAA
>DATKWH010000139.1:0-32207 GCA_035529655.1 Bathyarchaeia archaeon | reverse complement strand
ATTCTTCCATGTTATACCCTATTAGGGCATAAGTATATAAAACCTACTATGCTATCGTATAAGCGCGCAATTGGTAAATATCGCATGGAGAATATCGCGTTTCGTGTAGTTATTCCCTAAAATCGGAAGAGTTATGGTTTCAAAAAAATAATTTTGAAGTGATTTATAGGAAAATCCATTCTTCAAATAATAGTCTTGTTCCTGCTTATTACATTTACCTGGATTCAATCCTACTACAATTACTGCATTTTTTCCATTTCTTTCTTGTTTTATTAAAGAACGAGGAATTATTCCACGAGTAGGATCATTTGTAATTCCTTCACAATTCAAACTACATTTTACAAGGTCATTACCTAATTTTTCTAGATTCATATAGTAATATAATTATTGATTCTATTTAAAAGTTGCTAAGTGCCAGAAAATTAATTTCACTTAACGGTGAATAACCGAACCCAACTTCGGTTACCCGCAACTCTAAGCCCATGAACCGTATATTTTTATTGCTGGCTAAGATAGATCCGCACATTATATAAAAAGCTATTTAACACTTCGAGACTTTTCCTTAATATTCATGCACGCACCCAGAAGGAAATACGAATCGAAGTACAAGCCCTGGATAGAGCATCGGGGACAGGCAATCTTGGGTGAAGGACGGGCAAAACTGCTCCGGGAGATTCAAGAATTGGCATCCATTCGGAGGGCTGCAGAAAAGCTTTCTATTCCTTATCGGTCTGCATGGGAACATATACGGAAGATAGAGGAAGCAATAGGCACTCCAGTGGTGAAGACGTATCGGGGCGGTGCAAAGGGTGGCGGTGGTGCCGAACTGACGGAAGAAGGAGCACGCGTTTTGCATGAATATGAACGATATGAACGCTATTTAGCGGGTTTATCAGCAGATGAGGAATTTTGGGAGGCGTTGTATATGAAGATAAGCGCACGGAATAAACTTAAGGGTGTGGTGAAAAGGATAGAGAAAGGAGAAGTTGCTGCTTCTGTACGAATCGAGATCGAAACGCCGGTAGTTATAACTGCGTTGATAACAAGAAATGCCGTGGATGATCTTGAATTGGAAATTGGCAATGAGGTAGAAGCGGTGATAAAAGCGACAGAGGTAATGGTGTCCAAAGAGTGAAGTAATAACGTACTTACTCCTTCACCTCGAACCCCTCGACGCTTAGCTTTCCACCTTCCTTCTCCATCAACTTCTCCACTTTATATTCCGCCTCGTCTAACTTCTTATTGCAAATTTTGCACAACTCCATACCCTCCTGGAACATCTTCAGTGAATCTTCCAACGAAAGGTTGCCTTCTCCCAACGTTTCTACTATCTCCTCTAACCGCTTCATCGCGTCTTCAAACGTTATTTCTTCCCCTTCTTCCATTTTACCTTACCTCACTCATCCCACCCTCAACGAACTTTATTTGAAAAAGAGAGTTTGATCAAAATAGGTTATACTTCAAGCAAGGTATAGTTTAGCAAAAGTTTTTGGATTCACGAACAAAGTTGGAGGGGGGGTAAAAGCAAACGTATTTAGGTTAAACCACCATTTACAATGCGAGAACTGCCGATTTATCTTCTTGCGAAACGTGTTTAGTTAAAAACGAATTCTCGAAATGAAGGGCTATTTCACGCTCCGCAGCCTCTTTCGAATCTGATGTATGGATTACATTGCGCCGCACATCTAAGGCATAATCGCCTCGTATGGTTCCGGACTCTGCCTCTTTTGGATCAGTTGCGCCCGCTATTTTCCGCGCTGCTTTGATTGCATCTTCTCCTTCGATCACCAAAGATAACGCTGGTCCTGATGTTGCATAGGAAATCAACCCCTCAAAGAAATCCTTTTCCCGATGTTCCTCATAGTGCTTCTCCATCAGCGCTCTAGTTGGCTGTGCAAGCTTTAGCGCTACTATTTTCAATCCCTTCTTCTCAAATCTTCCGATGACCTCGCCTACAAGCCCTCGCTCCACGCTTCCCGGCTTTATCATCAAGAACGTTCTTTCGATTGCCATTTCTTCTTCTCCCCTCTTGTATCCGCCGCCTCAGGTATATCTATATACCCTTAATGTTTTTTTACATTTCTACCAAGGTTTATAAATAGTATATAAGGTATACGGTATTCTTTTTTCCGCATTCTCTTTCAATTGGGGGTAAAAGATCGTTTTGTTTCCTTGTTAAAGCGTTCTGTTTAAAGGAAGGGCTGTTTAGAGATAACTTCTACACAACTCCACGTTTCTTCCCAGTTCTGTATAATCCATCTTCTTCTTCGCTGTATTCTTCCAAAAAGTCTCTATCAACAGATATTTAGAAGGGGTTGATTTCAGAAGGTCAAATATCCTATCGAAGTCCAACTCACCGCTACCGAGTGATAAATGGTCTCGCTTATCCGTGAGGGAGCAATCGTGCACATGCGTCACCAGTATCTTCGCACCACATTTCTCTATCCATCTCGTAAGGTGATCCAGATAACTACGGTCTTTCTTTTTTATCCCTGAATGGCACATTTCGGCCTTTATCGCATGCCCCACATCGAAGGTAAACTGTAAATTTGGATAGAAACGAGATATAGCTTCAAGTATCAGGTCAGACCATTCAAAAGGAACTAAATCATTCTCCACACAGACGGTTATACCGAATTCCGAAGCCAGTTCCGTTATCTCTTCGCATCTTTTGAGACCTTTTAGTTTCATCTGCTGCCTCACGTCCTCAAACTTATACGTAGGGACTCTCGGGTGCAAATGGAAATTGTAGTAGAGTGTCAGCGGTAGAAACTCAGCGGAAAATTCCATGCAGTATCTCAAAATCTGCATGCTCGCATCTGCTATCTCATCTCGTGGATGCGCTACGGCTGTATCAAGCGGAGAATGAAAACCGACTTTTAAATTAAACTCCTCTAACAACCTATTTAGCTCTTCTCTCTCTGCTTCAGCCATGCAATCAGGTAATGGATAATCCAGAGAAAACTCGAAATAGTCCAGTTCGAGTTTGTAAAGCTCTTCTATCGTCTTCTTGAAGGGTCTGTTCCCATACCATATCGGCGCACCGAGTAGAATGCCCATCTGTTATTCCCTCACGATCCCTTTTACCGCCAGATAGTGAATGAATAGTCAATACCGATTGAGAATGCATAGCATCATTCGTAGTTGCGTGTTTTCTAATCTCTAATCCCTATTTACCTATTGCCTGATTGTCTCGCTCTTTCCTTTTAACGATCAGCGTTAATCCCTCGCGGTCTATTACTTCCACTTTTTCGCCCTTGGTTATCTGTTCTCCCGTCAAGATTCGAGCATTCCAGATTTCACCTCGCAGTTTTATCGTGCCCATATCCTCGTTAATTTCAGTCTCAGCCTTCGTTACTTTCCCGATAAGCACTTCACCACCTACTTCTGCTCTTCGTTTTCTCGTCTTCAATACCGCACCTACAGCAAAGAAGAAAAAAGCTGCGGATGCCACTGCAATGCCAATTACAGTCAGCAAGAAACCTTCAAACCATCCTGACTGGGGGCTGAAGAGAAAAGGCTCTTTGGGTAATATCAAAGCGCCTATTATCAAGCATACAGCACCTCCGGTAGTGAGTATCCCGAAGGTAGGCGTAAGCGCCTCTGCAATGAATAGGATAACCGCGATAAGTATCAAAAGCACGCCAAACACGTTTACCTCGAAAAGCCCCATTCCATACAGCGCTAAAATCAGGCATATCGCACCGATCATTTCCGGCACGTATGTCCCCGGAGACATGAACCCAAAAATAATGCCATATATGCCAACCATTAAAAGAATAACCGCTATTTGAGGATCGCTCAGCGTTTCTAATAAAGAAGACCGCACCGTTTTTTGCTTTATGAATAAAGGAACATTTTTTGTTGCTAACGTCCTTTTTTCATTCCCTATTTTAACGGTCATGCCGTCAACTGTGTCTAAAAGCTCGTTTTCATTCTCTGCAATGAGTTCAATTATTCCCCGTTCTAATGCGGTATTTTCATTGAGCACATCGTTATCGGTAACGAAGCGTTTGGCTTGCGTTGCGTTTCTTCCTCTCGAAGCAGCGATACTCTCTACATGCCCGGCGAAGAAGTTTATGGTCTTATTATCCGCTGCCTTTCTCCCTTCCACACCTATCTCGACCGGCATTGCCGCACCGGTTGTCGTTCCAGGTGCCATCGCAGCGATATTCCCTGAGATAAGGATAAAAGAGCCAGCAGATGCCGCTATCGCGCCTTTCGGTGCCACATACGTAATCACCGGCACGTCTAAATTCAGTATCGCCTCTGTTATTTTCAGCGTGGAAGCAACGAGTCCACCGGGCGTATCGAGCTCGATCAATACCGCTTCAGCACCCATTTCCTCAGCTTCTTGTAAGCCTCCTACCACATATATGGCTGTGCCTTCTGTAATCGTGCCTTCGATTCTCAGCACGTAAATTACTTTCTCGTCGTCCTGAACTGCTCCTCCACCCGATGGTACAAGCAAAGCACCTGCAATGGACAGGAGAAGAAGGGTAAGTAGAAGTCCCCGAAAAAGCTTAGTGTTCATCTGTATCGTATCTATGAAAGCCCTCCTTAAAATATATATATCACTACTCTTATGAAAGTTTTTAGCACTTTTTCTTCTTTCTAAAATTTTTGGTTGGGAGGGTTGATAAGTCAAACCTTTTAGAAAAAGGTTCAATCCAAAATTATTGAGGTGGGAATGTTGATAAGGAGTGCCGGGCTCCTTATTGGTCTGGCCCCTTATTTTCACATAAAATCACTCAAAGCTTTCTGCTTCTCCGGTGCGACGGGAAAGAGCGCTTGTATATCATTATCTAACAGCTCCAGCCGTTGTCTCGTGTAATCTGATACGTGGTACTCGTTTGCTATACGTAATGAGACAGCAAGATACTTTTTTATACTCGCTGCATGCACGGTAGGAAGTATTTTACTGCCGCACTTCTTGCATATGCCACCCAACGGTATCCTTCGGTATTTTGCATTACATTTGCTGCACCGCATCTTCTGTGAGCCGAACGCGCGGAAGTTTCCTTTTATATCACGCAGGAAATGGTTTTTTATAACGGTTTCTGCGACTTCACACTCATCCACAGCTCGTATCATCCTTGCTAATCGTAGTTGTGCCTCCATTTTCTCTACCATTGTACCCAGTTGCTTATACAACGAATTTGAAGGACCTGCAGCGATATCGGTGGTCTCATGCGTATAACCAAATCCATACGCATCCTTCGGTTTTACTATTTTACTTGACGCCGTCTCTATCTCCACCTCTTTTGGATGCTTACCCGAGCAAGTCGCTTCGTAGAACTCCAGTGGATATTCGCGCGCTGTTGAAACGTTATGTGCTTCCTTGTCCACCTCATTTGGATTGATGAACGGAATGAGAACAAGAGGAGCGTCCATCTTGCCGCCCCTTTTCTCTGGTAGGAAGAATAAAGAGAAATTGAGCAGTGCATCCAGCAGAAGGAGGACTGAGTCCTCGTCGCCGTCACAATTACGGCGTTTCGCAGCATGGAAAAACGGATGCGCATAACAAGCCGAAGCCGTAGTGAATCCGATTATCCGGCCCAATATTCCGGCAGAGGTGTGCGGTGCCAATCCGAGCACAAGTTGCCCTATGAGGTCCTCTTTGCATGATGCATCGTAATAAGGCGCCAAGCCGTAGAATTGGGTGAGAAGTGAATCCACAAATTGCGATACCCTCAGTAAATATGATGCAGCATCAACAGATATAATAACATCTTGCTGCTTGAGTTCTACTATTTGTGTGTCGGTCTGTAACTCCTCGCCATTCATGTCCTGCGAATATCCTAACTCCCGCGCTTTTTCTATATTCAAGCCTATTTCTCCGGGTTTGAAATGCGTAAGTGGCAAATTCGTAAAGTCGTAGCGTATCGTACCGTCCTTAAAGACGAACACATCATGCTTCGCCCGTAATATCCCTTTTCCTAGGTGTTCAGCAACTTTCTGCTTTGAAATAAGTCCTTTTACGCATTTCACATCCAGTTTATTAGAGTTAGTGTAATCCTCACCCATGCCTTTCATCGTTTTCTGGTAATAACGCTCTAAATCAATGCTCTTTTTCGTATCCCGGTTCTTATCCCTGGTTTTGTTTATACTGTGGTCAACTCGTCCTAAAGCTTGAATTTCCACCTCTATTACTTTACTCTTTAATGCTTCCTTCAGTGACCTGCTCTTCCCGCCATATTCGCCAAGTGGAAATAGCGAATGAGGAGCGGGTTTCATTCTTCTTTCTTTCGATTTCTCTGGTCTTCCCATCCTCATACCGATTCGTGTCGGTGCTTTATTCCTCGTCTTTATCCGCACTGATTCGTCTCTTTTTAAATCCTCGTTTATTCCTAAACATCGTAACAAAGCACTTGGCTCGTCTATTGCTAAAAAGCCTTTTTTAACTGACGTTTGATGCAAGACAAGCAAATCCTCCAGAATACGCTTTACTCTACCATCATTGTCATCAGGAATAAAGAGAGTTCTTTCGTTCATACTCCCTTCTTTGCAGATGCAATCCGCCAAATAGTCCTTGTCCTCTTCAGTTACGTCCTCCCACAGATAGGTATACGCAGGATGGAGTGGCATCGCATAGCGAGACGCGATTTCTATTGCTTCTGCTTGACTTGGTGTTTTCAAACGCCATCTCTCCGCCTCATCCTTTGCGATCGCTTCAAGCTCCTTTAACCACCATTCATGCGCGTATGCTCCGGGCATTAACCGATGCCCGGTTTCCAAAAAATCGCCATAATCAATGAGTATCTCCCCTAAATCTACTATCTCTGCCACTTCTTTTTCAAACGTATCTAAAGTTTGAGCGTCTAATCTGACGAGTGCGCCATCTTTCAATTTCACCGTCGGCCCCTCAATAGAGTCAACAGGGACAACACAGCCCGCTTTACCCGGCAGTTCTGGCTTTATCTGCGTCCCTGCCGCGGTAAATCCAAGCAAAGACATTGTAACAGGGTTTAACCCGACCGCCTCAAGCCCTGTATTGCGTGCGCGTCCGTATCGAAGGCTGAACGAACCCTTTGCCGATGGACGTCCAAATACAGGTCTTCCCGCGATTAAATCCGCTAAGAAACTCTTCTTTCGTTTCTCGCCCTTCGATTTTACCAGCTTCGTCACCCAGTCCCAACCCTCGAGCCCGAGTCTATCAACATGTCGCTTGATCTTTGGTGCCTTCATTGCTACCCCTTCAGTGAGTACAAGCACCATTCCACCCCGTACTTTATCTGTTGCGACCCGTCCGAGATCCTTATAGCCCCCCACTTCTATATCTTCGGTAGGATCACCGTCAATACAAATGGGGCAACTTCTCACGATTTCCTTTATCTCTTCATCGCTCGGAGTGTATTGCAAGCCACTTATCCGCTCATAGACCGAAACTTCCAGAACGTACCGTCCTACTTCCTCTTCTCTCGGACGATACGCCGCAAATCCCACTCTCCGCCTTATATAATCTGCGACTAATACAGAGAGCGCCTGTGCAGTCCCGCCTGCACTTCTTATCGGGCCGGAATAAAATATTTTTATGTACTCGCTTCCGTCATCGTTTCTATCTGACTCAACACGCGCTATTCCTTCAATAGGCGCTGCAACCACACCTTCTGTGAGTATCGCCACACCTGTTCGCACTGCGTTCTCTATGATCTCAAGCCTTTTATACGTACCAAATTTACCGTCCGCGAAGTCAGAGCCTATTCGTAACGCCATCTCCTCTCTACCCAGCCCCTCGCGCTCTAATTCGCGTATCCTCGTGCTCAAGCCTTTTATGCCGATGAGTGCCTCCACGCGTTCTGCAAGGTCTTTCGTAATCTTGATTTCAGGAGCTGGTGCTGGATCCAATCTCTTTTTCCTTGCCTCTTTCGCTATTTTCAGCTCCTTCGCTAATTTGTCTTTTAACGTTTTGTGGTAGAGCGAAGTAGAAGACATCGTAAGTATGTAATAGCATGAGAAGTTATAAGTTTTTCCACGCCTGCTCTTAGTGCGGTTTCATGCAGAAACGCAACCATAAAAAACCGTTATCATCTGTAAGGTACTGCTCTGGTAACGTCCATCACAAGGTGTACCTCTTCCCCAGTTCCACCATCTCCACGTTCCTAAAGAACTCCTGGAACATCTCCTGGTGCTCCGTATGCACAGGATACAGCCGATCTGGATTTATCTCTGTGATAATTGCCTTTATTTCAGCGCCAGAAGCATGACCGGAAGCATGAGCAAAATATTCTTTAATTCCAAAATGTGCTAACCAGTTCCTCTTGCGTTCTTCATCTAATACCATCTCGTCACTGAATGGTTCACAGGACGATTTTATCCAGCTAGCCGCTTCTGGCTGGATATCCGTGAGTTGATTTATCTCCCAGAGGCTCATGGAGACCACGTAGTGCTCTGGTTTTTGCTGCAACTCGTTGCAGGTTATTGAATTCGCTCTATTGATAAATGCTTTCTCCCAATTCGCATAATCCTGCTCGACTAACTTACGATCAATTCCGTCCTTGCTAATCAATCCCCAGCTCTTCTTCGGGACCAAAATCTTCACGTCACCAAGAGCGAAAGGAGCTAAAGCTCCCAACGCTTCAATGAGGTATGCAAGTTTAAAGGTAACGACAAATTCTCGCTTATTCGCTTGAGCCGCTTCAAAGATAGTATTTACTCTATCCAGATCTCTGATTGGATGTTCAACAAAGATTAAGCCTTTTGCTTTGGCAACCAACTGCGTGATTACGTCCTTTACGCCTGCTTCACTGTCTTGTTGCGTGCTATCAATTCGAGTTCCTTCGGATACGAGCCATTTTGGCTTAGCGGCTTTCGCTTTCTCCACGAATTTCTTACTCAACGCTTGATTGGAGCCATGAAAGCGAATATCTCCCGTGTAAACTAAGTTTCCTTCGTCAGAACGAATAATGTAGCCGCATGCACCAGGTAAAGAATGATCCACGGGGACCATCTCGATCTCTAACGAGCCAATTGTAACTCTATTCTCGGGCTCCAGCACGTGATAAATTCGCTCGTGTACAAACTCAGTATTTCTTCTTGTTACTCTGCTCAAGTTTCCTTTTTTGTTGGTGTAAAAGGTAAATGCGTCGCAGGCGGTAATTAAGTCTGATAATGGATTGCTGCCCGTTTCATCTACTGCATGGAGAATGGTTTTTGTCGCTTTCGTGCAGTAAATCGGGATATCAGTCCTCAAGAAATGGATATATTGCGCGTGGTCAGCATGAGCATGGCTAAGAAGAACAGCATCTACGCTTCGCTCCTCTTCCGAAGGACGGTCCATGTGCGTGAGGTAATCTACTCTGTAAATGCCTTTGATATCAGGCAGAAGTCCTAATTCGAAGAAGTCAGCTAACGCGGTGCATTTCCGCGGTTGTAAGAACTCTGCGAAGTACTGGTTTGCAATCTTGAAGCTCATGCCGAAATCGAGAAATATTCGCGTGCCATCAGCTTCTAACAAGATCTTGTTACCACCGATTTCGTTCACACCGCCGTAAAAAGTGAGGGAGGGCATTTTTGTCATTTGTGTTATACAATATAAGTTTCCAGGTGTAATGTAAATTTACCAGACAAGTTAAGTCTTTTTGTACGTGTGAAGCGGAACCGAAACAAGTAAATCACGAGGGGATCTCTAAAGAGGTGTGGAATATCGAATTGGTGGTTATCAGGTGCTGGCGAAGTATTTGAAAGACCGCAAAGGGCGTGAGTTAACAAAGAAAGAAAAAGAGCATTATATGAAAGTTGCAGCGGCTATAAAACAGACGATTGAGGTGCAAAAAGAGGTAGATGAAGTGTTAGGCAGGATATAATCGTCTGAAAAAAACGACAAAACTGAATACCGTAGCGAATACAAACTAAACTAAAAACCATGCCGATATTTACGAAGCCTGCCTGTTGGGAGGATAAAAAAGTCATGGCTTTGGTTAGTTTGACCTTTATCTATCTTTCTCCCAGGCTTCTTCTTCTTTCCAATGGTGTGGTTGTTAGCATCACCCCCTCTAAACTAATTTTAGCATAGGAAGGAGCGGTTATATAAAACTTTCGGTTGCGCTGCGGAAAGTTTTTATATGGTAAAACTTTGGAATTAGGGTGTAAAAACCAACCAGCGAAAAAAATCAAATCAAAAAATAAAGAAAAAAGAGGTGAAAAAATAAATCACCTCACCTCACTTCACGTACAGTGTTCCTTTTGCTTTCCTCTCGCCCATTGCGAAATCCCCGAGGTATTTCTTGTACTCCACGCCGTCAATGGTTGTCGTCTCCAAGAACTTGAACGAAGGCATCATCTCCAGCACTTTGCCCTTCATTACGATCTCGCCGCCGGTCATGTCTGGTCCGAATAGTTCTGTCTCGCCTTCGATCGTTATCTTACCGCCGCTCATGCTCAGGCCTGCGAGTCTGTTCGCGTTACCCTTTATCAGTATCTCGCCACCTGCCATGTACTGGCAAATGCACTCACCCACATCACCGCCCACAGTCACTTTGCCGCCGGTCATACCCTTCATCTCTCCGCGATACATCGCACAGAGGTTGTCGCCCGCATCACCCTCGATGATCAGTTCGCCACCGCGCATCTCTCTGCCTGCCCAGCAATTTGCATTTCCTTTCACTACTATCCGGCCGCCTTCCATCAGCGCGCCGCAATGCATGTCCACGTCACCACGTGCCTCGATCTCGCCTGCTTTCATGCCCGCTCCTATGCGCTTCACGCGTGTCAAATCGCCTTCCATCACGATCTTCACTTCGTCGGCACTCGCCGCGTCTCCCTCTACGCTTACATCGAACAGATCGCCGGTATTCTCTTCTCGATTGCCCCACCAGACCTTCACAGCTTTTATCTCAGCTTCGCTCTTACCAAAGAGCTGATCCGGGGTTAATGAATCTGCCTCAACAGGTACTGCAGCGATTCCACTCATCACCGCGTCCTTCAACTTTAACGTTATGGTTTGCATTTTTTCTTTTCTCCTTTCTCCTCTCACCCGCGCATTGGCGCCTTTATCTCAAACGGATGTGGCAAGTATGCGTCCTGAACCGGATAGTTATTGAAAGTCACTGAGTAGTACTTGTCGAATTTGTCCTTCAGCGTAACGAGCATCTCATCCATCAAACTCTGCTCACATTCCGGCGTGACGAAGATCGTCCTTCCTGGCGGTGCTGCTACGACTTCGCCGTCCTTTACGACGACCTCGCCTGCTTTTATCGTGTACTTCGTATTCAAGAACGCCTTCTGTATCTTTCCTGCATCGCGCTCTTCCGGCGACATATCGTAGATCGCAATATCTGCGTCAGCACCGACACCGAGATGTCCTTTGCCATGCTCTGCCAATCCTAACGTCTTCGCAGTCATGCCTCTTGTGATGATCGCGATCTCATTTAAATCGTACTCACGGTCTATTGAGGGCAATTCTGTTCGATCGAAGATGACTTTATGCATATCCTCTGCAGACTCATCTCGCCTCTTCTTGCTCATTAACATCGAGATGATAATTGGATACCCGATGAACGGCCCTGCATTCGGATGGTCTGTGGTGAGTGCAACCTTCCACGGGTCCTTGATCAGCAATGCTAATTCCTGTCCGATCGCCCATTGGACGGTATTCACCGGGGATTTACCCGAGTACATGAACGGAGTTATTCCTGACCCTGTTTCGAGCTCTACATCGAGATTCGTCCATTTGCGACCCGTTATCTGATACAGGCTGTATTCCATCGGCCCATCTGCGGTCATCGTCGTGGTATCGCCCAGTATAATCGAGCCGATGTCAATGCTCACATGGTCATTGTCATTCACATAATTCGCAATATGCGTTGCCTGCGACTCGAAATCTCCCCAACTCGTGCCGCCGTACGCATGGAACTGCGTGTGTGTCGCGTGCATCGCCGGACGGTCTCTATACGGCTTTATTCCTTTCACAAGATCATACGTGTCGGTTGTTACCTCGAAGTTGCCTGGATGACCAAGCATGTTCCCGTGCACGTGAACGCTGTGTGGCATCTCATACTTCTCTGTCGCTTCTGCCAAGCCCTTTACGATCTCCGCTGGGGTAACGTCAAAGTACGGCACTGTATCATGTAAGTCACAGTTCTTTCCCCACGCCCACGCTTCAGTTCCGCCCGGATTCACTATTTTTACGCCGTATCCTTTGGTTGCTTTTATTATCCATGCAACGTATGCAGCAAGCAAATCAGTATCGCCGCTCTTTATGTACTCCAGCGTCATCCAGTTGTTATCAATGAGCGGCATTGCTGCGTTGTCCAGGATCGGGATATCTACCAACTCCTCGTGCGTGTGCCGTGCTGCAAGCGGTGGCATTGCCGCTTCCATCACAAAGGTGTAGCCCATCTTCGCGTACCGGTAGCCAGTAGCAAAGGTATTGGGGATCGAATATCCAGATTGCACTCGGCAAACGCTTGTCTTCGCCTCTACACCTTTTCTCCCGTCTTCAGGTCGCATAATCCGTCCTGCGTTTACTTTACCGCCCGCAATGTGTGCGTGAATGTCCACACCACCGGGCATTACCACTCGCCCTTCCGCATCTATCACTTTCGGATTCGTTACCGATTCCACTATCTTTCCGTCTCGAATGCAAATATCCTTCTTCTCACCTTTTACACCGTTTATAGGATCGTAAACCACACCGTTCCTTATCAATAATTCACCATCAGCCATTTTACTCGGCCTCCTTTTCTCTCAATGCTCTCACTTCCGCATGTATCCGCTCCACGATCTCCTCATCTGGTACGTAGTAGTCAGTTTCCAGTATCTTTCGCAGTCTTAGTGGTATATTATCCATACGGTAAACGCCCCCCTCTGATTCTATCCCGCTTATTGCCGCTGGAATGACAACATCTGCAAATTCAGTCGTCGGGTTCGCAAACGGGTCTATCTGGATAACTGGAATCTTAGCTAAGTGTCGTAGCGCTGCACCCGGGAAATGTGCACCGGGATCAGAAGCAATTATCAACGCAGCATCACATTCTTCCCTGTATAAAAGGTCGGTAGAAGATGTCTCTCCTGGATTGTACCACGCATATCCTCTGGACAGGTCAACAGAGTATGGAAAACCTGTTTGCCAGCAGCAGACCTGATTGAATCCCGTGACGTTGTAATGTCCTCGCATCGGCATAATAGACCATTTACCATGCAGATGTGCGGCACGCGTGAACTGTATTGCATTTACTATATTGTTATGTCTTGCACCGGATTGTGTCACACCCATACCAAAGAATGTGATCCCGAATTTGGCTTCTTTTACCATATTCGCAACCTCTAACAGTTGCGCCTTTGGCACACCGGCTACTTTATCTGGCACTACATCCTCGTGACCCCGCAAGATGGCTCGTAGCGCGGAGAAGACCTGGTAATCTTTCCCCTGCTCCACCTGTACGAATACGTCCGCCATCTTTGATGTCATCGTCTTCCTTACATCAACCACAACCAGTTTCTTGCCTTTCTTACCTTCCGCCGTCCAGTACCCCTTCGAGACATACGAATATCGCTTCATGTGGTTAGCATGCGCCTGCGCTGGATTCGCGCCCCAGTATATAATGAGGTCTGCCCGGTTTTTTATCTCTCCAAGCGTGCAAGAAGGTATCCCGACATCCTGTATCGCCAGCACTGAAGGTCCGTGACATACCGTAGCAGTATTGTCCACAACGCCACCTATATCCTCTGCAAGCTCTATTCCTGCACTATCAGCTTCGCAGACCGTCGAACTCCAGCCATATAAAAGAGGCCTCCTCGACTTATACAGTATCTCCGCCGCTTTCTTTATCGCTTCATCGTAAGAGCACTCCTTGAGTTCGCCGTTCTCTCTTATCATCGGGCTCTTTATCCTCTCGTGTCCCAGCAACTTGCTCTTACCCACTGAGCATGCGCCTCGTTTCACCTTCACCACTTCGTTATTCTCAACTTCTAACACGATATCGTCGCATACACATCCACACAATGAGCATACAACATCTGTTATCTCCACCATTTTTTACACCTTTTATTCCATATACGTCCGCATCAGTTCCTTTACTGGCAAAACTACTTCCCCAGTCTTCTCTACCTCTGCAGCTATACCTTTGTATCGAGGCATACCAGCACCTTCCGTATATCCGCTCACCAAAACGTTTGCCCAGGGACCCATAGGAATGAAAATAACCCCCTCTGGATTCCCGTCGTCTTGCTTCGCTTTCACCACCACTGCTCCGTACGCAGTCGTTACTCTCACATTGTCGTCAGGAGTAACCCCGAGTTTCTCCATGTCACTTCCGTTCAAATTGCAGACTGCCACTTCATCGAAGTATTTCTCTGTGAGTTTACTGTCCAAATTTTGACCCTGCACCGCCGTTCTCCCACTTATCAGATTAACGTTCATTCCCACCATTTTTACTCCTTCTTATTATTTACTCAATACGTACTTTACACACGATACTTAACTTAAGCTTTTTGCTTTTTTACGTTTAAACTTTGCTAAATGTAAGTAACGATGAAAAAGATCTACGGCATTCTCGGCGATCCTGTAGCACATAGTCTCTCTCCGGTTATGCACAATGCCGCCTTTGAGAAACTCGGAATGGATGCCGTTTATCTCGCATTCAGAGTTTCAAAGGACGAACTTGAGGATGCGATAAGGGGCGCGAAAAGTCTCGGCATCGCTGGTCTTAACGTTACGATACCGTTGAAAGAGAAAGCGCTCCTTTTCGTAGATGCTGAAGAAGTGGCGAAGAAGATAGGCGCAATAAATACTATTGATTTTGGCAGTGGCACGCCGGTTGGCTATAACACCGATGGAATTGGCTCAATGCAGGTGCTGAAAGAGACCGTAGGCGAACTAAAAGGCAAAAAAGTGCTCATTATTGGTGCTGGCGGTGCTGCAAAGGCGATTGCTTTTTACCTTGACCTCGAAGGTGCAAAGGTAACGCTCGCAAACAGGACGAAAGAACGAGCTGCTCAGTTGGCTGCTAAGCTCAGTAATGCAGATGCTATTGGGTTGGACGCCGAGCTTAAAACGCGGATCAGCGCTTCGGATATTTTGATAAATGCCACTTCTGTGGGAATGCATCCGCATGAGGATGCTACGTTAGTAAATGTAGATATGATGCATCAGGATCTTGTGGTATTCGATATCGTGTACAATCCACCGGAGACGAGGTTACTGAAAGAAGCGAAGCGTGCAGGCGTGAAGAAGATAGTGAGTGGTGTGAAGATGCTCGTCTATCAGGGTGCCGCATCGTTCAAGATATGGACAAAAGAGGAGCCGCCGATAGAGGTAATGGAAAAGGCAGTTACGGATGCGTTGGCTCGTGAGTGATTGATTGATTATTCTTTATCCGAAGAGAGACAAAAGGAAGCTATCAACGCATCCAATTGAATTCTCTCATGTGCCCCCTCGGTAATTCGGTAGTCCGCTTCACCAATTCGGTCCATCAATTCCACCTTCTTACGAGCGGGTATATCCAGATTTATCACAAGCCGATGCATCTGCGCTAATATTTCGTCGCCTGATATGCCTTTATCCATCAACACCCCCAGGGTATCGAGCGCATCGAAGAATTTACCGTTCAATGCCTTGTTTATCACCTCTTTTATCTCATCGGGTCTTGCCGTTGCGGTTATCTCGTAGATCATCTCAGGTTTTATTTCGCTACTGAGTACCGCAGCACTTTGCAATGCGTTTACTGCTCGCCGCATATCGCCCATCGAAACGTAGTTTATAGCTCGAATAACCTCTTCTGAGACTTTCAAGCCCTCCTTATCTGCGATATATTTTATACGAGCTGCGATTGCATCGTAAGAAAGCGATTTGAACCGGTACACCGAGCATCTGGACTGTATTGGGTCTATTATCTTGGAAGAGTAGTTACAACTGAGAATAAATCTGCACGTGCCGGAATATCGTTCCATAGTTCTTCTCAACGCGGACTGCGCTGCATCGGTCAACGCGTCTGCCTCGTCGAGGAAGATGATTTTGAATGAGGCATTGCCAATAGGCATGGTTCGTGCGAAGTTCTTTATGTTGTTACGGACCACATCGATGCCGCGCTCATCACTTGCGTTAAGCTCAGTAAAGTTCTCTGACCATGTATCACCGTAGAATTCCCGCGCCATAGCGACAGCAGCTGCCGTTTTACCAACACCCGCAGGTCCGGAAAAGATGAGATGCGGTAAGTTCCTTTTCCTTACGTAAGATTGGAGGTTCTTTATTATAGCTTCTTGTCCTGATACCGCGTTTAGCGTCCTCGGCCGGTATTTCTCAGTCCATATCTCATCTCTCTGCATCATTCACTCTACATACCTCATAAGATTTACATTTTCATGTTTCAATATATACTAAAGGTACTATGGATTTAAATCCGATTTCTGGGTTGTTGTTGGTGAAGGCGTTTATCATCCTCTTTGTGGTAATGGACCCGCCAGCCAATATTCCGGTATTCATAGCGCTAACGAAAGGTATGAGGAAAGAGGAGCGAAGAACGGAACTTAATCATGCGGTTATCGTTGCTACAATTCTCCTTCTCCTCTTTGCATTTCTCGGCAAAATCATTCTGAACGTGTTAGGCATAAGTATAGATAGCTTTATGATCGCAGGCGGTATTCTCCTTCTGCTCATCTCCTTTGATCTGTTACGAGGTGAGCATAAATACGGAGTGACGGAAGAATCAGGAGCAGGAGTGGGAGCAGTTCCGATAGGGACGCCAATGCTCGCCGGGCCCGGTGCTATAACTGCGGTAATGGTGATAATACAATCGTCTGGCGTTTTTGTGGTCCTTTTTTCCATCTTCTCCGCGATCATCGCGACATGGCTCGTATTAGGGCAATCAGACCGGTTATACGATATAATGGGTAAGGTGGGAACGGAAGTGTTAAGTCGTGTTATAGGAATCATCGTTGCCGCAATTGCAATACAGTTCATCGGAACCGGGATAATCGGGATGTTTTAGCTCAATGCACTGTGAATACAGGAAAATCACATTCGTTCTTTAGAAAAAACCTCGGCTAAAACCTCTCAGCTTCGCAAAAACTGTTACTATACCTTTAAGCTTCTTTCTATGAAGTTTTGTGTTTAAAGGAAAAATAACAATGTAGATACAGCTTACTTCGGCCATCCAAAATTCCACTACACCGAAACTCCGTATATACAGGGGACTTTAAATGTAAATCGAAAACCCACCTAATAGAAAAGTTTATATGATAGCAACGTAACTCGATAACTATGGCGAAAGAAAAATCATTTAGTGAATTTACTATGAAAGACTGGAAAAACTTTGGGATTTATCTCGTTTTAATAGGCTTACTCATCATGTTTGTGGCCAACGAGTGGCTTATCGGACTTGGATTCTTCCTTGTAGGCATAATATTCCTTGCTATCTTCCAAGGACCAAAGATCTTAAAGATTTTAAAGAAAGAGAATTGGTAGAGCCGGGGTGGGCTTCTCGTTAATCCGCTTATCGAGTTCCATTGTGTGCTCATCGCGCTCCCCCGTAACTTCATACATGCCAGAGGTTATCTAAAAGTATTAAAACAAGGAGAGTAGTTGATGTCTAAAAGAAAATTACGGCCGAAACATTTAACAAAAGAGGGATTTCAACGAATTAAAAAGAGAAAATGGCAGCCAGTTATTGCACTATTTCCGAAAACGCTTTCGCTTCTAACGAACAGTTTTATTTATATCTGGCAGAAAATTAATAGTAAAAAGATCGCCTCGGTGGCTTAGCTTGGATGAGCGATTGACTTGTAATCAATAGGGCGAGGGTTCAAATCCCTCCCGGGGCTTCTTACTTAAAGTTCAAAGCTCTTATGTGCTAAACTGTGATTCATGAACACGAATATGTGTCTGCGTTTTTTAGAGTGAAGGAGCTCGTGGCTGAGCACCCTGAGGTGATAGAAAAGTTCAGGGGAGTATGGAAGAAGGAGTAAGGTTTAAGTACAGAGCGTGTTAATCTGTGCTTACGGGAGATGATAAGGTTAGGGGGCGCTTAGAATGCTTGGATGGATTGTGGCTTTAATTCTGCTCTTTTGTTTAGTTGTTTGTATTTGCCTATATTATCGAGCTCGCGAATATGACAGTCTCGAGATCAGCAATTTAAGAAACGAGAATCAGGAATTACGAAAGAATTTGAGGGAACTAAAGGGGATAACTGAGTATAAGTCAAGCAAGCGGTTAGAAGATCTTGAACGTTACATTGATCAACATACCCAGAGGAAAAAAACGGATACTGCTTTCGCTGCTACTTTTGAAGCTGTTGGGATAGATAGCATTGAAGATTCTTTACATCAAATTGATTGCTCGAGCTGAGTAGGAGATACTTATCGTCTCTCCATAGATTAAAGAAGGTGCTTGGAACAGGATTAAGGCAAGAATTTTTAATTTTTGCCTGAATGGTGGTGAATTCAAAGTTTTCATGGCTCTTCTCCAACTTTGGGATGAATAGGAAGATATAACTACGGTGAGAGCTATCTCTTTTGGCAAAAATGACTCGCCTAAAGCTGTCTCCCATATTCAGAAACATGTTTGATTTCCGCGGTTATAAGCTTTGCGATGTGATCGATGATTCGCTCCCTGCCTGGCAGCTTGGAGGACATAAAAACACTGTATCACTCGTTCAACGAACTCGATCTTGATTGATCTCGGTGGAACGATCCTCATTCTCTCGGATATGGATGTTGAGGGACCTGAGATATATGACCCTATAAGAAACGCGAACCGGTTGAGAAGATGTTCGATACGTATAAAACGGTGCTCAATGCTGATAAAATATACTTACAGGATGACGAAAGTGTCTTTGGACATGTATTTATATCGTTCCTATCTCTCTATATCCACTGTAAACTGGAGCAGCTCTTGAAGAAGGCGGAACTCAACCGTAAGTAAGCTCACTCCGATTGATCTGTTGTTCAAATACGGCAAGGTATATCATGTCGATCTGGGGGAGCATAGCAGGGTCTCCGAGGTTCAAAGAAGGTCTGGGACTTGGAAGAGAAGAGAGACTTGAGTTGAACATATTCCCTAAGTGATGCGGAGTTAAGGTTATTAATTGTGCGTTAAGAACCGTTGCCATTTCGTGAGCAATTTTTCCGTATTACCGTGATGCCGAGACGAGTAAAGTATTAACGTATTCCGCTTTTATCACTAGGTATGTTTCTTATCTATGCTTCGTTTGACTGGAGGAGCTTTTCCCAGCGGGTGATATGCTCGTCTTCGTCAGCTCGGTTCTTCTCAATCATCTTACGAGTATCTTCGTCCCACTCGATGGTCTTAAGGAACTCATCGTAGTGATGAATGGCTTTTGTCTCCACCCATATACCGGTTTCGAGAATCGCCTTCGTACCCCGTAGTCGTGCAAAGAACCCAAATGCAGCACTGACAAACCAATTTATCCATCGCAGTTTGCTCGGTTTCCACCCATATTCAAAAAGTTTAATCTGAAAATCCTGGAGGTGCGTCATCTCATTAGCCATCGCCGCGATTAACAGACGATTGAGTTCACTCTCCTCGCTCGTAATCTGAAACTTGTAGACGTTGACTGCCATCGTTTCCGCAGTATGTAACGTGATCAATCCCTGTTTGATGCCTTTTAACCGTTCTGGCGACATTCCCTGGCCTCTCATCTGGATGTCTTCAACCCGCATCTGTGGCCGTATTATTGAGATATCATAATCCGCTTTACCGGGTGCCCCTTCATTATGCTTGTTCATATGGGAACGATTAGACGTTGCAACATAAAAGACTTTCGGTCAAATTGCATCTTCTGTTTGAAACTGCATTAATCAAATCTTTAGATCTATCATCTTTTAGCGTGTAATATAAATATGCCCCCCACTTATAGTACTTGGGAATGATAGCGTATGGTGGAAGTAAAAGCGGTAAAAATCTTTGATACAACGCTTCGTGATGGCGAGCAGACCCCTGGGGTATCATTGACTCCAGAACAGAAGTTGCAGATCGCAAAACAGCTTGATATACTCGGAGTTGACATTATAGAAGCGGGCACTGCTATTATTTCAGAAGGTGAGCAAAGAGCGATAAAAGCAATAGCGAAAGAAGGTTTAAAAGCTGAGATTTGCTCCTTTGCACGACTGTTGAAGGGAGACATTGACGCTGCATTAAAATGTGATGTGGATGTGGTTAATCTGGTTGCTCCTGTTTCTGACGCGCACATAAAAAAGAAGCTGAAGATGGATCGGGAGACGCTGAAAGCGAAGACGATTGAGATGGTGGAATATGTGAAAGCGCATGGATTAAAGGTAGAGATCAGTTCAGAGGATGCATCCCGGGCTGATATGGCATTTTTGAAATCCTTCTTCTCCGATTTATCTACGGTTGTTGACCGTTTATGTTTCTGCGACACCGTTGGTGTGCTGTATCCAGAGCGTACGAAGGAGATATTTCCGCCTCTTTGCACGTTTAACATTCCGGTTTCCGTGCATTGCCACAATGATTTCGGGTTAGCCACTGCGAATTCAATAGCTGCGGTATCGGTAGGAGCGGAGTGTGTGCACGTTACCGTGAATGGCTTGGGGGAAAGGGCGGGTAACGCTTCTTTAGAGGAGGTGGTAACCGCTTTGGAACTGCTTTACGGCGTGAAAACGAAGATCACAAAAGAGAAGTTGTATGAAACTTCTCGAGTTGTCAGGAATTTGACAAAGATGCCGCTTGCTCCGAACAAGCCGCTTATGGGCGATAACGCCTTCACGCACGAATCTGGAATGCATGTCCACGGGACGTTGGCGGATAAGAGCTTATATGAGCCAATGGATCCCGCGATAATAGGAAGAACAAGACGATTTGCATTCGGGAAGCATACTGGCAAGGCGTCAGTGAAACGGGTGTTGGAGGAGATGGACATCGCAGCCGATGAGGAGCAGATGACGAAGATATTGGTGAAAGTGAAGGAACTTGGTGATAAGGGTAAATTAGTTACGGACTCGGATTTCCAGGCGATAGTCGAGGATGTATTGAGCATAGAACGAGAGGAGAAGATAAAACTTATTGACTTATCTGTGGTATCAGGGAAGAACGTTCAGCCAACGGCGTCAATAAGATTGAAGATAGATGGCGAGGATATAGTGGAAGCAGACGTTGGTATCGGTCCGGTGGATGCAGCGATAAATGCATTGAGGAAAGCACTGACGGGAAGGGCAATGAACGATTTACGCCTTGAGGAGTACCATGTTGATGCCATCACCGGTGGAACGGATGCGCTGGTAAACGTTGTAGTAAAGATAAGTCGGGGAGATAAGATGATGACCGCGAGTGGCGTGAGTGAAGACATCGTCATCGCATCGTTGTATGCATTAATCAACGGAGCGAATAGATTGTATCGCTGATCAAAAGTTTGTGAGATAAAATAAAGAAAAAGGGCGTAAATTAAAGCCCTTATTTTTTCCTTCTTATCTGTATGCTCATTGCTACAACAATCGAAAGCAATCCCACCAGTGCTATTAGTCCGAGTGGCGTTAGCGCTGGAACTTGAGCTGGACACATTGGACATTGCTTCAATGGCGCGTTATCTTTGCTACTTCCTCCGGGTATGCTGTAGTCGCCGGGTCCTCCAGGCGGAGGATCCCAGAAGTTACGATCCCAATGATTACTGCCTCCTCCAAAGTGTCATCCCATGCTTGATACGGCTCGTTATTATAGAAACAATTCTCGTGTATCTCGTTCGCATCCGAACCTTCGGTTATATGCACTCCTGTTTTCTTCCCTCCCTTGTTGTTCACGATCATGTTCCTTTCGATCGTGTTATTCGAGGATTGGTTGACCCAAATTCCATGACCGTTATCCCTTATTTCACTGTCCACTATGGAATTCAACGTGCAGTTATCCATATAAACCCCGTAATCAATAATGGGACCTCCGCCTCTGAATATTTTAGCTCTGGATATTATGTTGTTATCGCTCCCGGAAACCATATATACGCCATAAGAAGTAAGTGCTCCACCTGCGGTTAAGTCTGAAATTGTGCAATCGTAGAATTCGTTGTCGTCTGAATTAGACAGCCCGATGCCGTAGGCGGCGGTTGCATTAACGTAAGAAACGGTGGTGCTTGAACTGAACGTGTTGTTGTTTGAATACAACAGCCCGATGCCGTAGGCGGCGGTTGCATTAATGTTGGAAACCGCAGTGCTTGAGCTGAACGTGTTGTTGTTTGAACTCCACAGCACGATGCCGTACGCATCATCTTCCCCTTTCAAGTCATGAATATTAGTATTGCTAAAATTGTTGTAATTGGAAGCATTGAGATAAATGCCGTAATCCTCTTTAACTAAAGTATCCAGCTCATAAATGGTGTTATTGATAAACTCGTTGTTGTCAGAGAAATTAAGGTAGACTCCGTAGCTCTCGTTTTGCACTGTTGAATAGTTACGGACGGTGCTATTGACGAACGTGTTGCCACTGGAAGCCTGCAGATAGATACCATAGGCGTTGTTGCTGGCGTTCAAACCATAGACAGTGCTGAAATTGAAGTCATTGTCGTTTGAAGGGTCAAGATATATGCCATAGACGTCCGTGCCGTCTAAGTTGGAGATTGAAGTGCTTGAGTTAAACGTGTTGTTGTTTGATGAATACCACAGCGAGATGCCGTAGGCGTTCCCGTTGGTTGCATTAACGTAAGAAACGGTGGTGGTTGAACTGAACGAGTTGTTGTCTGAATCCAGCCAGATGCCGAAGGCGTCGTTGGTTGAGGCATTAATGTAAGAAACGGTGGTGGTTGAGCTAAATGTGTTGTTGCATGAATAATGCAGCCAGATGCCGTAGGCCCACTTGGTTGCATTAATGTAAGAAACGGTGGTGCTTGAACTAAACTTGTTGTCGTTTGAAGTCAACAGATAGATGCCGCGGGCGTAGAGAGTTGCAGTAATTTGAGAAACGGTGGTGCTTGAGCTGAACGTGTTGTTGTTTGACTCATAAAGGTTTATCCCATACGCAAAATCGCCGCCTTCTATATCCCTTATGTTCGTATCTGTGAAGCTGTTATTATTCGAATGCATAAGCTCGATGCCATATTCTTTGTTTGTGCCCCCTGTGCCCGAAATATTCACTATGGCGTTGTTTATAAACCTGCTATCGTTTGTGTTGGACATATATATTCCAGCGACGGAGTTGGGGCTCCCATACGCATCTCTAATCTCAAACCCCTGCAATGTAACGTTCGTCTGGTCGGTGATGTTGAAGACGTGGTCGTTTGGATTGTTCAATGCACTCACAACAGGTTTCGTATTGTCATAAGCTCTGATAATAATGTTAGACACGTTTATATCAACGGTTTCAGTGTATGGATTTCCTCCTTCTGGACAAACGATTATTTCATCGCCTGGACCAGCTGCAAATACAGCTGCTTGGATTGTTGCGTAGTAGGCGTCACCGGCAATATGCAAGCAGGGGCGGTTTGGTTCACTACGTGCGTTGTTGCCGATGCAATGCCGGAAGTCAGCGCAAGAGCAAGAATCACTAAAATCGCTGTCATTTCTATTGAAGAAATCGCTTTCTTAATTTCACTTTTCATTTTTATCCCCTTTGCTAAGATAGCAAGCAGGTGACATATAAAGCTTTCGGAAAGTTTTCCTGCTCTCGCTTTTCGAAAGCCTAACAAAGATTGAGAAGGTAAAAAAGATTTTTAACTGTGACTGATATTTTTAGAAAATATGCTGGAGATAAAAAAACTGGAAGTTCCTTTGGCTGGGGAGATTGATGAAAAGGAAGCGAGGATAGCTTTAGCTGCGGAGCTTTACAGAGAGGGGAAAATAACTTTGAAGCATGCTGCGGATACTGCTGGTCTGACTCTCTGGGATTTCCTCTATGAGCTTGGGAAAAGAAAAATCAGCTATACAAACATTTCTCTGGATGATTTGAAAGAGGAACTCGATGAAATATGATTGTTTCTGATTCTGGTCCTTTGATTGTACTGTTCAGAGCAAGACTGCTTTTTATTCTTAAAGAAGTTTATCAGGAAGTTTTAGTTCCAGGAGCAGTTGAAAGAGAGTTAAAAAAGAAACCTGAAGGAGACATTATTTTCAGTGAGAATCCGTGGATAAAGGTTGTGGAGGTTAAGAACAGAGAAATGGTCAGGGCACTGATGCTTATGGTTGATGGGGGAGAAGCAGAAGCAATTGCTCTGGCATTGGAATCAGATGCTCGAATACTGATTGATGAAAGGAAAGGTAGGAATGGTGCAAAGAACCTCGGACTTGAAATCCGTGGTACACTCGGTTTGTTTGTCGATGCCAAAAAGAAAGGAATCCTAAAAAGCGTTAAAGGGTGTATAAATGAGCTAATAGAAGCCGGTTATTATTTAGATAATGATCTGATAGAAGCAACATTAAGAAAAGCCGAAGAGGTTTAGGTATCTGCTATTGCATGGTGTCATGTCTTAGGGTAAGGTAATTAAAGTTTCTTTTCATTGAGGGACGTTTGGTCAAAGAAAATCTTTCAGTCACTTTCATTTTCCTTTTATCCCCTTTGCTAAGTTAGCGAGCAGGAGATATATAACGTTTTCGATTTGTAATTTCTTTCTTAGCACTGGTTCTTTCAAGCCTTTTCTTTTCTGCGAAGCTTTTTGGGTCAAATTCTTCTTAAAAGTTTAAAACAATGTAGATATAGAATCGCCTACTTGATTATTAAAATTACAACCGCTATTCTAACTTAATGTATTAAACTCAGATAACTTTGGTAGACGTATGATGCCTCTAACTCGGACACTATCCCTCGACCTGCACGTGCATACGAATTACTCGCATGATGGACGTACTTCAATTGAGGAGATGATAGAAAGAGCGATAGCGGAAAAGCTTGATGGTATCGCAATATGCGACCACAACACAATGGACGGTTCTTCTGCGGCGCGAAAATACGTAGCCGATAACGAGTTGGATTTGATAGTTATCCCTGGTATAGAAGTATCAACATCTGAAGGTCATTTGATTGTGCTTGGAGTCGAAGAAGGGATAGAGAAAGGGTTATCGCCAGAGGAAACGATAAGAATAGCAAAGCAAAGAGAGAAAGTGAAGGAGAAGAATGGCACCGTTGTAATTATTGCGCCGCACCCTTTCCACCCTTTCCGCCATAGTATTGGTAACTTCTGCACACACCCAGGCATAGATGCAATAGAAATTTACAATTCCAGATATTTTACTGGCGTTGCGAATGCACTTGCGAGGAGAACGGCAGCCACCAACAACATTATAGCCGTTGCAGGAAGCGATGCGCATTCCGCCAACTGCGTTGGCCTTGCGACTGTAGAGGTTGAAGTGGAGGTTGACGTAGCGCAAAAGCCAGAACACGAAGCGATCTTGAAGAAGATAAAGAAGGGAAAGGTAAGGATAAAGAGTTGTAAAAGGACGCCTTTTTGGATTTATCTCTCTCAATTGTGCAATAAGAAACATTAAAAAGACGGGTTTATTTACGCATCTCGTCTTGTGGCATTTCCGTCTCAGCCAGTGATGCGCAATTTTTCTAACTCCTCAGGCGTATTTATGTTTCGAAAGGTTATCAACTCCGTGTCAATGCCTCTTATTGTATTCATGGGAATGTAATTGACATTTTTGAGCCGCGATAAAACATTAAATATCTTCGCATCACCTTTTTTTATCGAATCCCTTATCGCTGCAAGCATCGGCTCTCTTTTATAAACCGCATGCAACTGCTCTACCATTCCGCTTTCCCATCGCGGCACGACTGCATCGTAGTTACCACGCTCAGCCACCTCAAACAGGAATTCTACCACGTATCTGTTCACAAACGGCATGTCGCAGCCGATGACGAGGGAATACGAAGAGGAAGCCCTTTCTAAACCTGATAGGACGCCTGCAAGCGGACCAAAATCCTTCAACGTGTCAAAAACTAAAACGGTATTATTTGGTATGGCATCTCTGATTTGTTCCCCCTGCTGCTCGTCTCGTGCGGCCACTATTATTTCGTCTGCCACGCTCGATAGGCTATCAATAGCATGCTGTATGAGCGGTTTGTTGTTTAACGTGATGAAGCATTTATCTGAAGCTTGGAATCTTTGACCTTTTCCACCTGCTAAGATGATCACTGTTTTTTGCATCTCCGTCAGTTCAGAAACTAAAAGGTTTTATATTTAAATAGGAAAGGAAAGTTAGATAATTATGGTTATGAATTTCCAGCGAAAGTAAAAATAAAAGGGGGAAAAAAGGGGTGAGAGTATGGAAACAAGAAATATAATATTTTCGGTGGTGATGGTCTTCTCTGCCTTCGTGCTGGTGTATAAGGTAGTATATGAGTATGGTAGTGCTAAGGAGGACCCGGTGATCGTAATGTCTGCAGTGATACTGATAGGAATGATGGCTATTCTGTTTTTAAGTATAGATGAGCGATTACGGAAAATAGAGCGGGATATAAGTGAGAAGGAGCGGTCTTTACGAGTGAGTATGCAATCAGTGGAGGAAGAAGTGAGAGACAAAGTGGATACTACAACGAGGAAATTAGAGGAAATACGAGAGGATATAATGAAGAGGGGATATCGGTAAGAAGAACCCTTCTGTCAAATACCACTCACTACCACGTAAATCCAGATTAACGCCTTTTCTTAATATTAGAGAAAAGCGGTTACGGAAGAGAAGAAAGCGATGTGGAAAGAAGTAATGGAGAAGTTTGAAGGTTCTCCATCGCAAAAGAAGGTTATAGAACTCCTACTGGAACGAGGGTTTCAAGTGACTCCTGAAGGTAAAGTAGCTTCAGGTAGGATTGAGATAGCTCATACGCAGATAGCAAACGAGATAGGTGTAGATCGGCGGGTAGTTGATATGACCGTGAAAAGAATCTTAGCGGAGCCTGAGTTGAAAAAGATATTTGAAAACATTCGGTCTATTGCGTTTCTTGCTGAGGTAGCTCCTTTATTGGGGCTCAGTGTGGTTATAATCCATCCTAAGGATGCGAAAGCAAAAGGGATACTTGGAGAGGTTGCTACGGTTATGGCGAGGCGCGGATTGAGCATAAGACAAGCGGTTAGTGATGACCCCTATTTGGTGGACGCTCCTAAACTCACGATTATCACTGATAAAAACATACCGGGAGAGTTAATAGAAGAAATAGGCAAGCTAAAGAGTGTAAAAGGCGTGCAGATTCAACCACCGACATGAAGATATGAAAGGCGTTTGACGACGTTATTGCGAAAGATGTGCCTCGGATATGCTTGTGTGACACGTATTATGACGAGAAGAAGGGTGTTGGAGCAGTTGGAGGTCGTTGAGCTATGCTTTATCCGAAACCCCAGCCTCTTCAAAAGTCGCCATCTCGTTCAGTATTTTGCACGCCGCTTCTACAATGCTTATTCCTAACGCCGCACCAGTTCCTTCGCCAAGCCGCATATCCAGGTCAAGCAACGGCTTTAAACCGATGTAATCGAAAACCACTGAATGTCCTCTTTCTACCGACCGATGCGCGGCAATCATGTAATCTTTCACCGCGGGTGCTATCTCATAAGCAATTAACGCTGCGGCACCGGATACGAAACCGTCAATAACAACCGGAATTCTACGCGATGCCGCTGCCAACATAACTCCAGCCATACCTCCGATCTCAAAACCACCTACTTTAGCGAGAACATCTATCGGGTCTTTTTTGTTTGGGATATTAACTCTTATTGCTCCCTCTATCACCTTTATTTTTCCTTCAAGCGTCTCATCGTCAATGCCTGTTCCTCTACCTGTTACTTCTTTCACAGCTGCTCCTGTTATTACCGCTGCAATAGCACTGCTTGGCGTTGTATTTCCAATGCCCATATCTCCAACGCCAACAATATCCATGCCCTTTTCCGCTTCGAGCTCAAGGACTTCTATGCCCGCTTCGATAGATCGCACCGCATCCTCATAAGTCATTGCAGGTCCGTTTATCATATTCGCGGTACCATAACCGATTTTCTTATCAACCAGCGTTTCGCTTTCTATATCCACAGCAACGCCCATATCAACGACAACAACCCGTGCACCCACGTGTCTTGCCAATACATTTATTGCGGCACCACCGCTGAGGAAATTATAAATCATCTGACCAGTAATTTCCTTGGGATACGCACTCACTCCTGCATCCGTAACGCCGTGGTCCCCGGCCATCGTGATAATCACTTTGTCCTCTATCTTCGGCGTGGGATTGTCCCTCATTCCTGCAATTTGTACGGATATGTCTTCTAAGGTTCCCAAGCTGCTTGTGGGTTTTGTGAGTTTATCTTGCCTCTCTTTAGCGATTCTCATCGCTGTTTCATCCAGTGCTGCGATTTTTTCTATGGTTTTTTTCATTTCCATGATTGTCATCACCCTGTTTGCAGTGTATTTGGTATTCACCGTCTTAAATAAACCCTTTCTTTTTTAAAAAACGCTTACGGAAAGGAATATTTTTATTTTTTAAAAGAAGCGTTTACAAAATACTTTTTAGGAATTTTCCTTTTGGTTATCGGCGTCTCGTAATTGATTATCTAAGCTTTGTTGGCTGCCCATTCCGTTCAAAAACGATCTCAATAGGTGTGGTTAAGAGTACACCTCTTTTAAGAAGGAGCACTGAGAGGGGTTATTGTTAAAAATTACACAGCCGATATCAGTCAACTTTTTATCTACTGCTAGCTCCGTTTGTATATATACTTGTGTTTCATCAATCTTGCTTTAATTGAGACATATTTTATTCCGTTCACTATATAACGCACCCTTTACGCTTATAGACAAGTAAACGTTTGGATATATTCTCATATATAAGTATAGAGCACCATTGAAAGGGTATAAGGCTTATGACACATGAAAACGGCAAGCATATTTTCATAGTGCTTAGCATTATTTTTCTCTTCTTTTTAGCTATTACAGCGGTTGCAAGTGCCACGACAGTAGAAGATGCAAAATTAGTGGTAATACAAAATGCAATAAAAGAAAAAGGCGCTCATTGGACTGCAGGCAAAACATCTGTTTCTGAACTTTCAATAGAGGAAAAAGAGATGCTTTGTGGTTTAGATATTGGTCCAATATCCGCGGATGTTCCAGTAATAAGCCCTCCCGTAAGAATGAGAGCCATCCCATACGGAACCTTTGACTGGCGGAATAAAGACGGACAGAACTGGATGACCTCTGTTAAAAATCAAGGTTATTGTGGAAGTTGTTGGGCATTTGCCGATTTGGGAGTTATAGAAGCGGTAATCAACATCGAACGATATAATCCAGATATAGACCTGGACCTATCCGAGCAGCATCTTGTCTCTGATTGTTGTCCTTATTGTGGAAATTGTGGTGGTGGATATCTTGATTCCGCTCTGAGTTATATCATGAATAACGGCGTGCCAGATGAAGCGTGCTTCCCTTATCAAGCATCAAATAGTTCATGTACGCCATGTACAGATTGGCAGGATAGAGCATGGACAATTGGAACTGCCTATTGGATTGTGCCCAACACGAAGGAGGCGTATAAATGGGGGCTTGAAACTTTTGGTCCGATGATCGTGGTATTGCACGCAACTGACGACTTTTTCTATTATACCGGTGGGATCTACGAACCTGTATTGTCTGAAGGCTGGGGGGCAGTACCAAACCATGCTGTTGTGCTGGTTGGGTATAACGATACCGGGGAGTATTGGATAATCAAGAACAGCTGGGGTGAGGATTCAGGTTGGGGAGAGGAAGGTTATGTTAAAGTTAGGTACGGCGTCTTAGAACAATATGATTATGCACTCGTGGTGGATAATACATCTGGTCCGTCACCATCAGCACCTAATATTTCTTCTTCCACACATCCCGATGAGGACACCTGGTATTGCAACAGAAGCCCAGCATTTACATGGACAACTCCTCCAGACGCATCTGGAATCGACTGTTATAGTTATACATTAGACCATTCGTCTACGACAACTCCTGATGAAACTTGCGATACCACTGGAAACTCCAAATCCTATACAAATTTGGCGTATGACCTCTGGTACTTCCATGTTAGAGCAAAGAATAATGATAATAATTGGGGTCCGGCAGGTCATTACAAGGTGATGATAGAGACTTGTGATGACAATGATGGATGGTACTGCAATGATGACATAAAGGAATACAGAGATTATTATTGCTCGGGAGACAGTTGCTCATATATCGTTACAACCTCTGAGAACTGCTCCGCCAACGACGGCTGGGTCGAAACTGGTAATATTAGCTGGGTTGAAGACTCTGAGAATCCCTGCGGTGTAAAAGAGCAGAAGGAGCAGGAATATCATGATTACGCCTGTTCTGACGGTTTCTGCACGTATAGCATAACCGATACACGATGGATCGACACAGGGAATGTGAGTAACAAGCCTGACGGCACTATCTGCAACTATACCCTCTGGGAAGATGATCCCGAAAACCCCTGCAGACTACAACACGAAATTTTGCGCTGCTTCAACGGCTCCTGCACCTCCACCGGCGAGTTCGAGTACCAGAACAAGCCAGAGGGCACCATCTGTGGTTACGGCGAATGGGAAGACGATCCTGCGAATCCGTGTCAGGAGCGTAGAGAGATACACAAATGCATAGCTGGAACATGCACACCAAGCGGCGAATACGAGTATCGACCTGCCAATGAAAGTGCGATCTGCGGTTACGGCAACTGGGAAGGCGATCCTGCGAATCCGTGTCAGGAGCGTAGGGAGATACACAAATGCATAGCTGGAACATGCACACCAAGGGGCGAATTCGAGTATCGACCTGCCAATGAAAGTGCGATCTGCGGTTACGGTAACTGGGAAGACGATCCTGCGAATCCGTGTCAGGAGCGTAGGGAGATTCATAAGTGTTCTGGCGGCTCATGCACACCAAGCGGCGAATACGAGTATCGACCTGCCAATGAAAGTATGATCTGCGGATGCACAGTGAACAATACCTTGAAGAGATGTTATGGTGGCACTTGTTCTGACACCAGAATTTGTAACTCTTCTATTTGTAAAGCTGATGTTTATTGTGACGGTAAACAGCAGGGAGAAGAGAGTGGCACTGATTCAAACTGTGATTATACTTGTAAATGTCAAGGTCCTGAAGCGATCTTCGATACTGGAAAACCGCTTAATCCATACCCAAGCATCTCCGGAACACACAATGGAACAATAAAGCTAAATGAATCTGTTAGTGTGTCTAAACTTTACACTCTCCCCTGCTCTGGAACTGGTGGGCATACTGAATACGCAAGGATATGGAACTTGACCTTGAACGCAACTGCAACCTGGAACGGCTACGACGGTGATTGGCACAACATCTCTTTTAACAAAACGTTCACTCTTTTTGAAGGCGAAACATACAACTACACCATTCGCACTGGCTCTTATCCGCAGATTCACCACACACCCGCACTGTTAACATCAAACGGCTGGATAAACTGCACTGAGTTCAGAGATGCAAATGGGAGGGTTTATTATGACTGGATACCGACATTTAGACTGTTTCTTTAGCAAAGGTTTCTTTTTAAAAGTACAAAAACGTTTTGAGTAACTAACATGGAAATGGAAATAGAGAAAACGCAAGAATATATCGCCGTGCACGGAGATTTCAACGTGCTGAGTTCCGCAGTTTATAACGGGGGTTTCGTAAAGGCGAAAACGATACTCAATGTTACAGTAAGCAATGACTTTAACGAAAATGCTATTGCACTCTTCGATTCTTTTGCGAAGGAAGAAGGGTTAGGCGAACTCGTTGGCTTGATGACCGCCGTCAAGATGGAGAATGCAAGGATCGTAGAGAAAGAGGATGTAACTGCTATTATAACTGCGGGCATCGAAAAGCCACCGACTCATTCAAGTTCGACCGTGAACATAATCCTGTTGATAAGTAAGAACTTGTCGCCATCCGCAATGGCGAATGTGATAATAGTGGCAACGGAAGCGAAGACAGCAGCGTTCTTCGATCTCGATGTGCGCTATCAAAACGGGGAGTTATTCACTGGTGACGCTACGGATTCCGTGGTTGTCGCATGCTACGGGCATGAAAACGAGAATGAGGTGCCATTTGCAGGTAGAGCGACAGAATTGGGAAGGACAATCTACGAAGTTGTAAGAGAAGGAGTGAAAGACGCTCTTTTTAATCACAATACGTGGGAAATGGATAGACCGATACTCGAAAGGCTGGAAGAGCGCGGGATATCGGTAGAAGACATGATAACAACGGCTCTGGAGCTCTACGTGCCGGTGGAAGGCGATATTACAGATGAAGTAGTACTCAAAGCGCGAATAAGAGAAACGATCAAGAAGGAATGTTCGGATGTGAATGTG
>DATKWH010000138.1:0-11069 GCA_035529655.1 Bathyarchaeia archaeon | reverse complement strand
GGTAATCCAGCCGGTATTGTCATCACGTTCAGTCCTGTATTCCGCTATCCTGCTCTCATAAAACACGTACAGAACCTTTCTTACCGCAGTGAGTTTGGTATCGCTGAGCTTTGCAATCGTCTCATCGGTTATCTCTCCCACGCCATCTGGTATGTTCTCCATAATCTTCAGCCCATCTTCCCCTAGCAGCTGCCAAAAATATTCCCTTACTAAGGGATTATCTGTCTCCAACATGATGATCGCTTTCCACCATTATAGTCTATAACTTCAGACAAAATAAACTTTCGCAAAATACCGTTCTCATTTGAAGTGGAGACCACTAACTACTCATACACAAACTATTTTGCCTACAAGAGTGTTAAGTTTTCATAGTACCCGCCCGTACCGTACCGTGTCGGGAATGTGCTTTTCGTATTCTATGTCTCTATATCGCCTAAATACTTTTTCCGTATTTCACCAGCTTTTTCTATTCCTATCTCCACCATCTCAGCTATCTCTTCTTCCTTTAGGCCGTCAGTCCCGCTCTTCTGTATTCCGGATATAGTGCCATCTGCATTCGAGATCACCGTTAACTTGCTTGTGGCTGCGTTCTCCTCATACAAGTTCGGGTCCACTAAGATATTCTCCCCGATTTTTATAATTGTTACTGCCACCGGCGTATCCCGTATTGACAAGGTATCTTCCCCAGTTAATCCATATCTATCGTTTGGTATGCGGGTATTCAAAAGAGAAGCAATAGCACCTAATGCAGCTGCATCCACCAGGTTACCATCGTTGTCCAATGCGTGTATATCGATAAAAGTCATCCAGACTTTCTCCCCTTCTTCTATGCACAACTTCTCTAAATCAATTGCTTCTGAGCCTCTAATTCCTCTATCAACCACTCTTGCCAGTTCTACACTGTTCTCATTCGGTGGTCCAAGCTCAAAATCAGGTGATGCTCCCGGACGGAGTTCAGCATTTGTCATTAGTATCCCCTTGTTAGGGGCATCAGAAAAGGGCGTACCTGGTTCGAGCTTTACACCCACTAAGACCGCCGTGTCTCCTATCTTCACAAGTGCTGAACCTTCTGCTTTATTTATTATATCACGCTCCACACTTACCTCACGGTAATCACGAAATCCTCTACCATCTACCCTCTTTCCACTTTCTATCAAATCGTACACATAATCCTTCCGTATATCCTCCATAACTTCAAAACCCATATCTATTCCTCACCTTCACCCACACTTTTACTATATTTCTCTATTAACGCCGCTCTTTGCAACTCGTATATCTCATGGCATGCTTTTTTTGCAAGCTTCAGCCCTCGTTCAAACTCGTCTTTTGTAAAACGACCGTCCATCTGCAACATGGTGATTGTATCCGTTCTAGCAACCATTGCCACGGGCATATCAGCCTCGCCGTGATTGTCTTCCACTGCATTCAAATCCAATACCACTTCCCCATCTATCTTACCTACAGCGACTGAAGAAACGAGATCTCGCATTGGTATCCCAGCGGCTGCGAGAGCGACAGAAGCGGCATTTATACCCGCTGTTCTCGTCCCCGCATCCGACTGGAGTAATTCCACATAGACGTCTATCGCCGTCTTTGGGTAATACTCTTTAAAAATAACTGGATCAAGGGCGTCTCTACTCACCTTTGATACCTCCACGCTCCTTCTATCTGGTCCTGGTCGTTTTCTGTCATCCACTGAAAAAGGCGCCATATTATACCGGTAGGTAACCACCGCCGTTTTTGCATCTTGCAAGTGCCGCGGATGCTTCTCGCGTGGCCCATATACCGCAGCGAGTGCTTTATTATTCCCTAACTCGAAGTAACATGACCCATCAGCCCTCTTTAACACACCAACCTCTATTTTTATGGGTCTGAGGTCTTCAAAACCCCGTCCATCTAATCTCTTCCCATCTTTTATAAGTTCCATTTTTTCTTCTTTCATTCTTATTCTCTATCCCCTTATCTTCCCTTTTTAAAAGAATCCAAAAAATGCGCCACTCTATCTGTTAACCCAGACGTATGAGCCTCATTTGAAATCATCAGCACTACTTGCAATGCGAGGTCCATATCAGCTTCGCGGCCTTTTATCCATATACGACCGTTCTTTGCGATAAATATAAAGCAATTGCACTTCTCCTTCAGCATTTTTATCATCGAGCCACTCCGACCTATAACACGCGGCACCTTAGTATGCGATATTTCTATCAATCTCCCTCTATCCCCTATCTTAAACTCGTCTTTCATGGCCAAATCTACTCGCATCAGTGCGTCCACATTCAGCACCTTCGCTACAATCAAATCGTCCAAATCCAGGTATTTATTCATATCGCCAAACTCTATCTTCTCCCTCCTCGTCCCTGCAAATTCTGAGTTGTGTAATCGAGCTTCGTAAGGAGAAGCGATATCAACAATCCAATAAGGAAACGAAATCTCAACTATTTTACCGATCAAGATGTCTCCATTCGTTGGCACATACTTGCCCGAAAGCGCGACCACTTTTATCTCTCCTTTATCGTTCAATATGCCATAGTGCATCGCATAGACCTTACCCTCGTCAACGTACGTCCCCTCGCCTGCACGATTCACCTCGTCAGAAATAAAATCTCCCGGAACAACAACTTTATACATGGTATCTCACCTCACTATCTTCGTTTCTGCCTCTCCCTTTGTTATGTGGTTCAAAAAGGAGAAGAGTTCATCTCTCATCCCTGCTGGTACTTTCACCACTGCTATAAATGAACCATCTTTTTGCCACTCTTCTTTCATTACCTCGAAATTCCGCTTCATCTCATATACTTGCCCGGTATACATCGCGGGAATTTTTATCGCTATCTCCGTCTCTTCGATCTTTATCGGAATGATCGGCCGTAGTGCCTTCACGGTCTCACTTACCAGCTCGTCTACGCTCTTAAATGGGTCAATGTGCACCTTGGCCTCGTTCATCGCGATCTCTATTCTTGTGGGTGGATGGGGAGTATTTGTCTGAGGATTAATAGATATCTGAGCAATCCGCTCTATGACCATCTTCTTCTTCTCCTCGATCTTTTTTCGCCTCTGGTCTGTGGTAAGTTGCAACTCGCCCTCTTTTATTATCCTCCTCGCTATTTCTCTTACATCCGCGGTAGCGAAGACCTCCATCAAATCCTCTTCTGTTGCTTTTTTGCCTTTCGCAGCATCTACAAATATCTCATCTGCTGCTAAGACATCTTCAATTTCCACTTCAGCACCGCTTCTGATCCGGTCTGCCCCTTCAGGATCTACAAGGATTTCAAAAATCTTCTTCCCGTGCTTATATCGCGCTACTACTGCCTTGTCTAGACTTACCATTTCGCTTATCCTTCACCCTCGGTCTTGGCCTCGCTCTCACCTTCGCTCTCGCCCTCTCCCTCTGCCTTCTCCTGCACCTTTGTTATATATGGCTCCAGCTCTTCTGCCTTCAAAATCCTGAAACTCTTCTTTTCCAACTCGGCAAGACCCGCATCAACCGTTGTTATGTCAAGCTTCCCTTCCGTCACTTTGTACAGTGCTTCCAAGCCGAGCACTATGGCCTCCTCAAGCAGGATATCCTCTTTATACTCCTGCTCAAGTAGCTCGGTTACCACACTCCTACCAGAACCTATTGCTGTTGCTTTATATTCAAGTAGTGCACCGCTTGGATCGGTCTCAAAGAGATAACTATCACCATTATACACGCCTCCGATTAACAACGCAGTGCCAAATGGTCGAAGCCCGCCAAGTTGTGTATATGCCTGTTTAAAATCGCATATCTTCTTCGCTAAGGTTTCCACATCTATCGGTTCGTCATATACAACTTTGTTTATTTGTGCCTCTACCCTGCCTCTATCTATCAGCATCCGTGCATCTGCGACCAAGCCTGAAGTTGCAGCACCAATATGATCATCTATTTGGAAAATCTTTTCCACAGAGCCACCTTCCAATAACCGAGAAGTTAACCTCTTGTCCACCAACAGCGCAATGCCATTTTGCGCTTTTATTCCTATAGCGGTAGTTCCTCTTTTCACTGCCTCTCGTGCATATTCTACCTGAAATAGCCTTCCATCAGGACTGAAGACTGTTATTGCCCTATCATAACCCATATTTTGTGGCATCATTTGCATTTATATCACCTTTTTGTTCCTTATCATACCCATGGACTCGACGGGATTTGAACCCGTGGCTTCCTCCTCGCGAAGGAGGCACTCTTCCACTGAGCTACGAGCCCCGCCGCTTTCCCACGATATTTAATATAAGTACAACAAGAGAACAATAAATAACCAATTGTTTTCGCAGGTTTAAGGAGCTTGAGTATCAATGGAAGTTATATCTTCACCATTTATTATTGGGGCGTCTTTGGTAGGAATTGGGTTTCTGACAGGACTGAGCGGAGCTTTGATACCAGGACCAATGCTTGCTTACGTCGTATCAGATACTTTAAAGAAAGGAGCTTTATCTGGCCCCCTTACCGTGCTTGGTCACATCTCAGTGGAGATACTACTAATCGCAGCTTTCGTTTTAGGACTCGGATTGACAAGCTATTTCCTCCAGTTCAAATCTCTGATATATGTAATAGGCGGCATTGCACTCATTGTAATGTCTTTATTGATTATTAAGGGGGCAAAGGGGGGGAAATCATGGTCAAAACGGGAAGAGATGGATAACGGATTGCGATTGCGAGGAGCGAAGTATACGTATAACAGTTCAATTTTTGGCGGCGTTCTATTCACTGCTTTTAATCCCTCTTTTATTCCCTGGTGGGTGACCATAGGCTACCCGCTCGTGTTACAAGGATTTGAGTGGCTCGCCCTGACCGGAATAGTTTTAGTTACCATAGGGCATTTTCTTTCTGATTTGGCCTGGTATTCTTTCATCTCCTACTCGTTCTCTAAGGGCAAGAATTTCTTTGTTGGTAAGCGATATGAATTAATAATGCTCGTCATAACCTTCTTCGTGATCGTTTTAGGTGTTTTCTTCTTTATTAAAGGTGCAAGTGGATTCTTTTGAAGACGAAACGTTAAATAAACGGACTAAGGTCAAATCTCATGCCGTCTCGTGCTGCTATCACTTCTACACCGGTCTCTTCGCTGAGTTGTTTTGCTATCTCCCAAGGCTTGTTTCTGAGCATGGTCATCCCGAAATGCGTGAGTATCGCAACCGTCGGTCTCTTCAATTCTATAATCCTTTTTGCATCCTTCGCGCACAGATGATCCACTCCTTCTCGCTTGTTATACATCGCTACGTTCATCACGAGCACGTCTCCACCATAATACTGCTCCAGTCCATCGAAATAGAGCGTATCAGCAATAAAAGAGACGGTCGTTGTATTTTCACCTTGTACCTTTATGTTCAGACCATACGTTTCAACGATACCATGCACATGCCGTTTCGGTGTCTGTATCACGAGGTTACCAACCGAATAGCTACCACCTTCTTCAAACACTTCTATTCGATCTAAAAGCCCTTTATAATAGTTCAAAACAACAGCATCGCCCTCATTTGTCAATGCATCGTTTGGACAGAGCAGTACTCCCCTGGGCTTGAAACCGCCCTCGGTCATTGCTTCTATCATTACGTTAACGTCATTAGAATGGTCTAAATGCTTATGCGTGAGAATAATAGCATGCAGCTTGGCTGGATTGAGCTTCGGCTTGCTTGACGCAAATTTCACCAGCGTGCCGGGACCAGGGTCTATAAGGATATTTGTATCTTTTAAGCTCAGAACGGTACCAGCAGACGAGCGAAACTGCGTTATCATGACAAATCTCGCACCTGCGGTTCCCAAAAAGTTTATCTCTGCTTTTTCTTTTCCTGCCATTTTCGGTATTCAAACCCTCTGTGCAACCCCCACGCCTTTGCACTATCGAGCGCTTCCCGATATTCGCTCATTTTTATCCCCCTGTTCAGCTCCTTATACTCGTATGCCTTGTACATAGGTCTATATTGCAGCATTATATTTACGTATGATTCTTCCGATATTTCAGTAGCAATAAACTTGAAAACTTCCGCAGAGCCTGCCAAGCCATTCGGCAGCACCAAATGCCGTATCAGCAAACCCTTCACGGCTATCCCCCGATCATCCACTTTTAAATCACCAACCTGACGATGCATCTCCTTCACTGCCTCCTTGCACACCTCGAAGTAGTCAGACGCATTGGAGTATTTCTCCGCAGGTTCCGCATCGCTGTATTTTATATCCGGCATGTAGATGTCCACGATGCCGTCCAGTAACTCTATAGTGCTTTTCGATTCGTAGCCCCCACAATTGTAAACGATGGGAATGTGAAGCCCGTTTTCAATTGCTATTTTCAGCGCTTTCACGATTTGCGGTGTATAATGCGTAGGCGTAACGAAATTGATATTATGGCAGTTCCTTTTTTGCAGACTGAGCATGCTCAGTGCGAGTTCCTCCTCCGTCATCCTTTGCCCGTATCCAAGGTGGCTGAGGTCATAGTTTTGACAATATAAGCAGCCTAAGTTGCAATTTGTAAGAAATATTGTTCCAGAGCCGTAAGTGCCAACTAACACGTCTTCTTCTCCATAATGCGGCTGCATACTGGACACTATCAGATATTTATCTGATTTGCAATAGCCCTTCTCGCCTCTGTTTCTGTTAACACCACATGCTCTTGGACACAGGTTGCACTCATTCAGTATAGCCATGAGCTTATCTATCCGTTCTTCAAGCTCACCGCTTTCGTACGTTTCGAGATAAACCGGTGCAGATATGTGTCTTTTCATGTACAAAGAGTAACAATAAATACTCTAATAAGATTTTTGGAGAAGGCTGGAGAAGGGTGCAGTGAGAATAATGACGAAGCGGGGAACGATCATTGCAGTAGCGGGCAAAGGAGGCACGGGCAAAACGGTAATAGCTTCGCTCTTATTGAAATTCCTGACAGAAAACGGAAAAGGAAGAGTGCTTGCGATAGATGCGGACCCTGCAACGTGCCTGCCAAGCACGTTGGGCGTGACAGTGCAGAAGACGATAGGAGACGTGAGGGAGGAGATCGCATCGCCGTCACAGGTCTTTTTCTCTGAAGACATGCCCACTGATATGCTGATCGAATATAAGATAGAGGATATAATGGTAAACACACCTCTGTTCTCTATATTAGCGATGGGGCATTCAGAAGGTCCGGGTTGCTATTGCCTGATCAACGATATGCTGCGGCATTTTATTGATAAGCTAGCCTCACGATTTTCCACGATTCTAATTGACTGTGAAGCGGGGTTGGAGCATCTCAGCCGCAGAACGACACGGGACGTTGATACTCTGCTTGTGGTTAGCGACCCTACGAAACGGGGCATTGACACTGCATCGGCTATAAAGAATCTTGCGGAGAAGTTGCAGATTAACGTTCGTCAAATATATCTTGTGGTGAACAAGGTAACAGAGGATGAAGATGTGAGAAGGGCTTTGCCTGAACTGGTAAAGAATAGTGGGCTCAAGCTCATCGGAACCGTCCCGGAAGATGAGAACATACGCGCGTATGATTTGGTGGGGAAGCCAATAGTAGATTTACCTATGGATTCGAAAGCGGTGGTTGCGGTGAAAGAGATATTTGAGAAGGTTTGTGGAAATTTATTATAAGCACGGCATAAAAGCATAACCCTTTTTAAGTGCTAAAAACACGCCTTGAGCTAAAGCAGGTAAATTCGTCCTTCTGTATAAGCTTTGCGATATTTTTGTTCTACTTGAAGCATCCTCAGTTTTCACGTGGAAGTATTAGCGTCAAGGCACAAATCAGCCAAAAGCGAAAGTTTATATAACCTCCCAGCCTTGATAATGGGTAACGATGGGACTTGCCGATCGTGACTACATGAGGAAAGAGTATCAAGTTGACCGAAGAGATCAAAAGCGGTCCACGAACTTTCACACAGATCGGAAGATGCCTTCATACAGAATTTACAAGATCAGAAGGTTCTTTTTGGATATTAAAGATAAATTAAAGCGAATTATCCAAAAGAAAAAGAGAAATGGAATATTTAGATGATCAACATTTAGAAACCAAAAAGCAGTACGCTCGTTATGTAGTTGAGGTACTATGCAAGTCGAGGAATTTACCTATTCCCTCTTTTAATTTTGATGGTTGTCCTGAAGAGGCAGAAGAAGAATTAGCTCATTACCATCCAGATAATAATAGAATCTGTATTTCTAAGGGACAGCTCAATCAGCTCAGTTTTGATGAATTAAGAGATACTATGGTTCACGAAGCTGCTCATATTCTTGTTGGTAATCATGATGATGATTTTAGTAAAGAGGAGTTTATAAACAACCTTTTTGTTGGTGAACTGTCTATAGAAGCTTTTATAATTGAAAGTGGTAAAGAGAGGATGAATAAAATGATTGCGACTGTAGAAACTATACTTGTAAGAATTAATAATGAAGAGATTAAATTTAGGATTCCGTTAGAAATAGTACCGTTATCTTTCAAGCCTGTGACAAAACATTCAAATTTAGGTATAGATGTTGAATACATTGTTAAGAACGATTATCTAGGAATTAAGGTTGAAGCATCTGGTGAAGAGAGAGGCAGGAAAGATTTTCAAGAATAGTTTAGGAAGTTATGCTATTGGTGTATGTTAGGTGAAGAAACCTTACCCAAAATTATCCAAAAGAGGCGGTTAGAATCATTTATAGAAAAATAAATTTCATGAAAGAATAACATTATTTAAACTACTTGAAGAAATATGCGGGAAAACTTCGATAAAGAATTATTAGAACTAAAAAAGAAGAAATTTCTCGAAGCCGTTAGCCGAATATGTGAGAATCGGAATCTTCCAATACCCTACGTCAATTTTGATGGTTGCCCTGCCGAGAACGGAGACCAATTAGCTCATTATCATTCAGATGTTAACATGATCTGTATTTCTAAAAGACAATTAACTGCTCTTAATTTTGACGATCTGGAAGAAGTAGTAGCTCACGAAGTTGCTCATATTTTAGAACCGAATCACGATTCAAACTTTATTAAGGAGGAAAATATCAACAAGCAGATTGGTTGGATACCCCCTCCCGGGGTTGTTGTTATTGATAGCAATCAAAAAGTAGGACTCTGTTCAAAAGAGGAAATAGAAAAGATTGAAGAGATTTTAAAAAGATTACAAGAACAAATAGAAAGAGAGGAAGAAGAAGAAATAAGAAGGAAATATCCATTGGCTCCACCAAAGAGAAGTGATGTTATTATAATAAAAGAAAGCCCAGAAGATTTAGAATATCCAACAATGTTGCAAAAGGAGGAGAGGAAAAAGACTTACATAGAGCACAAGCAAATCCGTAATAAATTAAAGAAAAGGAAGGTATTCAGCATAAGGAGGGAAAGGTGGAAGTCCGATATAAAGGCTTTAGGAGTGGGTGTGGGCGCAGGATTTGTATTAATGATTGCTGGAAGTATGTTTAATATGTGTAGCTTTATAGGGCTTCTTGGAGCTTGTATAGTCGCAGGTGTGCTGAGTTGGAAGGGAAGAAGAATAAAGAATGTAGTTTTTGCAGGAGTAATTATGTTTATTGTCATGATGTGCGTTTGAAATTTTAATGTGTTCATCACAACGGATAAGGCTAGTGGATGTGGAGTGGAGTGCATAGAGTTTTTATCATTTATTTGACTATTATTCTACCAAAATTGTCCCATTCAGCTTTTTTCATATCATGTAATATTATTCCGAGACAAAAAATAATAATAAATAAGCCAAAGACAATAAGTATCCATAATAAAGGATTTAGCCAGATTCCTCCGCCTGTTCCTGCAAATATTAAGCTAATACCAAACCAAGCTAATAATTTGAAATGTTCCCCATAAATTTTCAATCTCATTATGAATCTAATCTCCTTACACGCAAATCCACTACTCCACGTGTATGTTCTATTTTTACCTTTTTAAACAACCTGTGTCACCTCCTCTTTAACATTTTTCCCATTTTATTGCTAATATATCATCACGACCACCAGAATATCCTTTTAACCTTAGCTAATGCTTTCCTAAAGAATAATTTCATTTTAAATCTTAAAATTGTTTTCTTCCATATTCGGTTGCTCAATGCTGCTCTTCGGTTCAATAACCTTTTGAGCATGAGGTCAAAATCATGCAATATTTTACCATTTCTCAGAATTGTTATTCTCAAGAGATATTGGTTGATGTAGGGTATTTCTTTGCTTTTCAGGTATCTCCAAATGTCAGAGAATTTCCTATCAATATCCTTAAAAGCAATTGTTGCGTGAAATGCGAATTTCTTATTCTTATCCCCTTCTTTGAGTTCAACATACATCATTAATCTTTTTGCTAATTCCCACCGCAGTTCTTCGAGTTCTTTTGAAGGTTCAATATCAACATAGATGACTTTACCTTCAAGGTTATTGAAATAGCCAAAACCTCTGAGTTTAAAATTTACAAGATTATAATTTTTAGCAACACTTTCCACATCTCTAATCACTCTTTTTATATCCCGCGTTTCAAAGGGACCTGCCAATGTAATATGTGGAACAGGTCTTTTTCTTGTTACACCTTTAACATGAAATCTTCTTGCAACTTCGAAGATTAACCTTTTAAGGTATCTCTTGGCGTATCCGTGGAATCTAAATTCTATAAGGTAATGTGGCATTTTGATCTTATATTCTTATTCTAAGCATGAAATGTTATTTCGCCGAAAGCTTCTCGATCAGAATACTCTTGTTGCAGTTGCTGCACCGCACCCGGTACGGTCTCTTATTGAACACAACGCTCGATTCCTGCTCTGTTGCACAGTACGGGCACGTTAGCTTGTAGCAAAATTCCTCATCGCCCTTCTTTCGCCACATAACGACCGTACCGGTATTCTCTCCGTCCTCGTTCTTCAATTTCCTGCTCGTGATGTACGCAAGCTCATTAAAATCCTTTATCCCTTCAGGTAGTTTCATATCTTGGCATCACCTTCATGGTCAAGAACACTCCATTTCAGCAAAACACCCTCATCCATCTTTTCCACATCTAAAAGCTCCAGCTTTACCATCTCTTCATCCTTGACGAATCCTTCACCATCCACGAGTGTCGGCGCAGTCTCGCCGCCAACAATCATATTACCCACATAGGTATATA
>DATKWH010000137.1:0-6971 GCA_035529655.1 Bathyarchaeia archaeon | reverse complement strand
TTCCTCCAGCACTTCCTCTTCCTCTGGTGACAGCACTCCGCCTAGTTTTTTTAGCTCTTTCGCTGCGTCTTCACTTATATTAACATACAACACATCATTCTCGTTTATGTGCCGCCCGACGATTGGTTTTTTCAGTGCAATTGCCACCTGCATCCCCTGCTCTGCACTTTTTATACTCTCCCCTTTATCCTCCTGTATCTCGTTTATCGCGCCTATATTCGTCCCGTCCACTTTTATCAATTCCACACCAGTTTTTATCTTCCCAGACAGAACTTCGACACCCACAACAGCCGGCTTACTCTGCCTGAAAATGCATCCCGGCAGTATCTTTATCTTCGCAGGTGTGCTCACCCGTTCCATAAGCTCCCGCTTCTCTTTCTCCTTCTTGACCTTCACCCAATTCTCGTAATCTTCGATCAAGCGGTAAATAACGTCGTTTATAAAAACCGGTATTCCGGCTTGCAACGCCGCTTCTTTTGCATCAGGAAGAATACCCACGTTAAAGCCTAAAATAACCCTGAAATAGCTGTTCTTAACCGTAGTAGCTTCGATCACATCGCGTTTGGAGATGTTCCCGACGTCCGCCCGTTTTATCTCCTCGATGCCTTCGTCTTTCAGCTCCAGAGCAAGTGCTTCCAGCGACCCCATCGTATCAGCCTTTATAAGTATCCCTTCCGGAGTCGTCTCCATCTTCAGCTTTTCTATATCGCTCTTCACCTCGTTCATCACGCTTTCAAGCAGTGCTTCTTCTTTCACCACGCGTACCTGCGAACCTGGAAGAGCTGTATCTAAATCGGGGGAAACTATTTTCACACCCGAAGCGGCATTCACCGTCTTCACACGCTCAAATCGTTGCTCTGTTCGTATCTCCTGCAAAACACGTGGCTTCAACAACGCCTTCACTTTTGTAACTATCGGCTCCTCCTCCGCGCTGCCCACAACTATCGTATCGCCCACGCTGAGCTTGCCATCGTATAAAATCACGTCAATCGTGGTTCCAAGACCCTTCTCCTCCTTCTTCTCTAATATCGTGCCAACGCCCGCTTCCTCTAAATGAAGCTGCAAGGTTCGCTCAAAGTACTTCTGCGACAAGCCTATAAGCACAAGAAGCAGATCCGCAATGCCCTCTCCGGTCTTCGCACTCACCGGTACGATACCCACATTCCGTGAGAAGTCTTTTATCTGGTCATACCGATCCGCCGAGAAGCCTTTATCGTAAAGATCGCCTACAATCCTATACATCCTCGTATCCACTTCCTTCCGTGCGTATTCCGGCTGATCGCTATAATTAAGAAGGAACGGCTTATTCGTTGAGTTCCACCCTTTTATACGGTCTATTTTGTTCAATACCACAACAAAAGGCGTTTTTAATAATCGTAAAATGTTTAACGATTCGTAGGTCTGAGGCTGAAAACCCTCCATTATATCTACTACAATAACCGCAACGTCAGCTAACGCACTTCCCCTTTTCCTCAAGGATGCAAAGGCATGATGACCTGGAGTATCAATTACAAGCAAACCGGGAACGTCTATTCCCGTCCAATCCCTTTTCAAGGGTTCACAAATCGTTTTTATTGTACTGATAGGGATCTCTGTTGCACCTATATGCTGCGTAACTCGACCTGCCTCCTTCTCTGCTATTGCTGTGCCCCGTAGTGAATCAAGTAACGTGGTCTTACCATGGTCTATATGTCCCACAACTGAGAGTATCGGTGTCCGTATTCCGCTCTTTGTGCTCATGCCCTTCACCTTCTTCATTCATACACTAATCACTTCTACTTCTGTTTTTACTCCACCAGGAGAAACTTTTCTTCTGCTTTCCTCCCACTTCTTCTCGCTCTTGCCCTTGCCCCTCTTTATCAAATTCATACAGTAAATCCTTCTGCTTTTTGCTCAGTTTTTTTGGCGTTACTACCTTCACACTCACCAGCATGTTCCCTCTGCCATACCCCTTCAAATCTGGCATTCCCTTGTTCTTCAACCGGAAGTTCGTGCCGGATTGCGTGCCCGCCGGCATTTTTATTCGTGCACTGCTGCCATCTATTGTCCCTACCTCTATCTCGTCACCAAATGCCGCTTGTGCGAAGCGAACCGGGACTTCACAAAATAGGTTATCCCCCGCCCTTTTGAAGAATTCATGCTCTCTCACATGCATTATCACGTACAAATCGCCTGGCGGTCCTCCTCTCTCCCCTGCGCCTCCTTCACCTGTAACCCTTAATCTACTCCCCGTATCCACCCCTGGCGGTATCCTTACCGATATTTGTTTAGTTACTCTAATTTTTCCCTGACCATCGCATTCTTTGCAAGGAGTCTTTATCACCTGTCCACTTCCGCCACAATGTGGGCAGGCAGAGATGGAAATAAACTGAGCAAAACCTTGACTTTGCGCTTTTCTTACTTGCCCTGCTCCTCCACACGTAGAACAGGTCTCCAATCCGCCTGAACTCGCACCCGTTCCATTACAGGAAGAACAGCGCTGTTCCTTATCGACACTTATCTCTTTCTCCATTCCCTTCGCTGCATCCTCGAGGTCTATCTCAAGGTCGTACCTGATGTCACTTCCTCTTTCTGGTCTGTATCTTTCCTCTGCCCTTGTATAGCCGGGTTCTCCCCCGCCGAAGAATACGTCAAATAAGGAGCTGCCCACGCGGGCGCCCATTCCACCGCCTCTAGTTTTACCGAATCCGAAATTACCACCAAAAAAACTCTTGAATAAGTCGCCAAAGATATCCTCTATATCGTTATACCGTGTGAAATCCGACCAGTCAAATCCGCCCGGACCGAAATTAACCCCTGCCTGTCCAAATCTATCGTAATTCACCCGCTTCTGCGGGTCGTATAACACCTCATAAGCTTCAGATACTTCTTTAAACTTCTCCTCTGCCTCTTTTGGATTGTCTTTATTCAAATCAGGATGATGTTTTTTCGCTAATCTCCGATAAGCACGCTTTATTTCATCCTTCGATGCTTCTCTATCCACACCTAAAACAGTGTAGTAATCGCTCTTCTCTGTCAATTCCGACTGTCTCCTCCGCTATCTAATGATTTTATCTTTTATGGTATAAAGTTTTTAACCGTCGCATATAGTTCATTCATCCATCAATTCTCTCCAGACGAAATAAGCGTAGTTACCATATCCCTTTATATATAACCTCTGCTTTTTATTCATTTGTTCATTGAAAGGGTGAAGAGTGAAGATGGTGATAACGGTGCGGGTGGAGATATTTAAAGACGATAAGAAAATCGCTGCTATGGAAGACTTAGCTGATTCTATAGGCGAAGCGCTTGGTCCCCTCACAATAAAAGACATAGCAAATTTTTTAGTGAATAAACGTTCATTGCTTTCCGCTGATATTCCTTATGACACGCAAAGCGAAGATCTCACGATAAAGGAAAGATTAGCTTCTTTTTTACGCTTTGACGAACGAGCACCGCAGGGTTGGTTCACTTCTTCACAGGTAAAGAGAATATATGAAGACACTTTCGGGGGGAATGTGCGACTGAGCACCATATCAACGTATCTGGCGAGCATGTATTCTGACGGTATTTTAGAGAGAAAGGGGAGCAGAGCGATGAGGCAATATCTGTCGATCGCCAGAGAGAGCACAGAAGCAGCAAGTGCTGTAGTATAGTAACCCGTCAAAAATTCAGTCTTAGAAATCTAAAATCCTTTTTATCTCTTCTTTAAACTCCTCCAAAGACCCCTCATTCGCTATAACCTTATCGGCTTTATCCATCGCTTCCTCCATACCCCACCTTTTCTCTCTTTCCTCTCGCTCTTTAAATTCCTCGATATTTAACAGATCATCTCCCCTACCACGGGTTTTTATTCGATTATACCTAAGGGTAAGCGGTGCCTCGATTCTCACAAGAATGAAATCTGTACCAAATTCTTTCTCGAACGTTTCCACTTCTGCTATGCCTCTTATTCCATCTATCACGATAACTGTTTTTTTTGCTCTTTTACCCTCTTTGTCCGTTATATCCTTTATACGCGGGATGCACCGCCTTGCAATTGCATCCATCCCTTCCCGCTCTCGCAGCTCAGTTGCAACTCTGCCTGCATTTGCATCACTTAACGATAGCTTTCGCCGTTGTAACTCCCCTCTTATCACGTCTCCCATCGTGATGATAGGAATGCCCATCTCCTTTGCGACTGCTGCTGCAACGGTCTTTCCCGCTGCAGGTGCGCCGACAAATGCTAATATCTGTATCTCTCGCTTAGCCACTTTTCCGCAGCTCCTCGCGCAAGTCTTCGCTCGACCGAGGCATAAAATATGTTTACAACACCGAGTAAGTCCCCGCTATTCACTACGCCGTCGAATATTGGGTGAAAAAAGACTTCATCAATAACTCTTCTTTCCTCTACATTCTTCGGCTCCCCTACACTTGAGAGGGAAGAAACTATACCAAGTGCGTGTCGCATTATGTTGCAGGGCAGGACTATCGCCTTTGGAGGCAACTCTATTTCTTTTATCTTTATGTCCACGAGTTCGTTTTTCTTCACTTCTTTATCCTCATTTGCGATGAGCATTTCCCATTCGCCATGCGGACCGACGGTGAAGCCATAGCTGAACGCCTCTGTTGTCAGCCTCTCTGTCTCGCCGCCGATTTTATCCTTCCAGTAAATGCAGTCTATCTTTGCCATGTTATTGAATTATACTATAAAATAACACTTTTTAAGTTTTCTTTTTGAGGCTCTCCAACTGTTTGTCCCAATACTCGTCCATAGCCTTTGATTCTTCGGAATCCTCGAATATAATCTCCTTTTGTTCCGATTTAGATATTACACCGATGTAATTCCACATAACGCTCTGCCATTCGTTTTCGGTCAACCCCCTGCCAATCGCCTGTTCGATAATCTCTCGATTCAGAACAAGTTTCTCATCCCCCCGTATCCTAATCATCATTCCGAAGTGGACGAAAGTTGCATTGTTATCCTCGTTATCTCTGCAAACCGCTCTTGCAACGAGCATGTTTGCTGGAACCGCCTCAAGAAAAACGCTTACCATTTTGAGTTACCCACTATAAATTACTTCCTCTCCCGCTTCCCTGGTTCTGAGTCTGACTTCTTTTAGGTCTGCGGTGTGGTGTGCACAAGCTGCGAGTTCGTTCAGCTCCTCGCGGCTGAACACCTCATCCTCCTTTATTCCTCTGTCGGGAACGCGTTCAGCTCTCCCTTGCTGTATGACATACGGGCAGTCTGCGGCACCCGCTTCTTCAATTTCTTTTGCTATGCACTTCACTTCCTCTGCGCTAACAATATTTTTGAATACTGTTGTTATCAGTTCAAGGTCTATGTTTGCATGAACACAAACCTCGAGCGTTTTTTTTACTCTTCTTGCTACCCCGGAGACATTTGTTAGTTTCTCGTACAGTGTTCCATCTGATAGTGGTGCCTTAATGTCAAGGAAGATTTTATCAATGAGATTATTTTTCAGCATAGGTTCTACAACTGCGGGATAAAACCCGTTTGTCTGCACGGCAACGGATAGCGAGTGCTTCTTTGCAAATCGTGCAATTGCTTCTATTGCGTGGGGTTGCATGAAAGGTTCACCTCCGGTGAGCACCACAGCATCTATGAAATCTTCGTTCTTTATTATGTCTGCTTCTATTTCTTCCATCTCAACGTAGTTCGAGCCCTCTAAGAGGTCTTGATTATGGCAATAGATGCATCGGAGCGGACATCCTCTAAGAAATATCACCATTGCTGCTTTTCCCCGCCAGTCAATGGTGGAAAAGGGAACGATGCTACCAAGGTTTATTTTTGTCTGTGCCATGGTCACCCTATAAAACACAAAAACCAAATAAAAAGGGTTTAAAAGTAATCGCCCACTCGCTCGATCGCCCGTGCAACGAGTTCAGCGCATTTATCAAGATCTCGTAAGCTTAGCAACTCCACAGGCGTGTGAATATACCGTGTAGGAATGCTGATGACGCCAGTAGGTATGCCGCTTTTCGTGAGATGTATTATACTCGCGTCAGTATTGCCGCCATCTGCTACGCTGAGTTGGTATTCTATATTATACTGAGATGCGGTCTCTTTAAGCCATTTTAATACTGAAGGAGGCGTTATAATACCACGACCTGAAGCATCGGAAACAGTAATTACCGGGCCTTTTTCTACTTCTACCGGACTATCCTTCTTCTCTATTCCTGGATGGTCTCCTGCTACGTCAACATCAGTCGCGATTGCAACGTCTGGACTGAGCGCATAAGCGGTAGTTCTCGCTCCTTTCAGCCCTACCTCCTCCTGCACTGTTCCCACTGCATACACTTCAAATTCGGTATTTGCCCTTTTTAGTGCTTCTATCATCATTGCAACGCCTGAGCGGTTGTCAAACGCTTTACAGGTAACTCTGTCGTTTTCGAGGTCTACAAAGTGCCGGTCTATAGTGACTGGTGTTCCGATGGAAATACCCATCTGCTCTACTTCTTCTTTGCTACGAGCGCCTACATCTACGAACATATCTTCAGTTTTGATTACCTTCTCTCGCTCTTCCTTCTTCATTATATGAGGTGGTTTGGAGCCGATAACACCGTACAAACCGCCCCCCTCCGCGTGCACAATCACCCGTTGATTGAGCAGCGTTTGCTCGAACCAGCCACCTATGGTTGAGAAGGTGAGGAATCCCTCGTCATTTATATGCTTCACCATAAGCCCTATCTCATCGATGTGCGCAGCAATCATAACAGAAGGCTTTTTACCGCGCTTCGTAGCTATCAGATTCCCCAACCGATCAATTTTTATTTCGTCTACATGCCCCTCCAACTCTGCCTCGAGTATGTTCCTTATCGCTCCCTCGTAGCCTGAAATGCCATGTGCCTCGGCCAATTTCTTCAGCAGTTCTTTTAGTTCAGCCATTTTGAAAAAATCCCGCCTCCCGGATTTGAACCGGGGACAGCACGGTGTCCGCGCGCGGTAATAAGATCTTCGGGAGGTGATCTAAATACGCTACACTACAGCC
>DATKWH010000136.1:0-6605 GCA_035529655.1 Bathyarchaeia archaeon | reverse complement strand
CGGCATCATTTGCATTATCTTTTTAAACGGCCCCATCTTCTTCACCGCTTCTAACTGCTTATACAAATCGTTTAACGTGAATTTACCCTTCAAGATGTCTGCATCCACGTCCTCCTCCTCTAAACTCTCCTCAGCCATCTCTATCAATGACTTGATGTCGCCCATCCCGAGCAACCGTGAGATGAACCGATCAGCTTCAAACTTCTCGATGTCATCTACCTTTTCACCAGTACCGATAAATGCAACGCCGGAATTCGTCTCCGATACCGCAGAAAGCGCCCCCCCACCTTTAGCCGTTCCGTCCATCTTGGTGATAATAATGCCCGTAATCCCAACGGCATCGTCAAAAGCACGAGCTTGCACCGATGCTTGCTGCCCTATGCTCGCATCCAGGACAAGAAACCGCTGCTCTGGCCTTATCAGCTCTTCTATTTTCCGTATCTCCTCGATCATCTCCTCCTCCAGAGCATGCCGGCCTGCAGTGTCTATAATTTTAATATCGTACTTCTCAAACCCTTGTACGCCTGCCTTTACTATATCCATCACGCCCTTTCCCGCTGGCAGATTTGCACCATCATAAAAGGGAACGCCTATGCGATTACACAATTGCCGTAACTGGTCGGATGCTGCTGGTCTATAAACATCAGCGCAGATAACCGCGGGTTTTAAGCCTTTCTTCTGGAAATACCGCGCAAGTTTCGCACACGACGAGGTCTTTCCCGTGCCGTGCAACCCGACCATCATTATCTTCTGTGACGCTAAAGGAACTTCAACACCCTTCCCTATTATGTTTATCAACTCCTCGTAGACCACCTTAATCACATGTTCGCGCGGATTTAACGTCACCTTCTCTTTTAAACTCCGCTCTCGTATGCGATCTGAAAGCTCCTTTACCAGTGCGATCTTGACATCCGCCTGGATCAAAGCTCGCTGTATATCGCGCACTAACTCCTCAACCGTCTGTTTATCGATCCGCTTCGCCATTGCGATCTTCCGAATCGTTTCCTTCAGCGAACTGCTTAACTTCCCTAACATCTATCTCCTACACCTCAAGCTCCTCTTCTATCTAACTAAATAATACTTACAGCCATTAACATAATTACCTGAAAGCTATCTTGATTCGTCCTTAAAACTCTGATTCCTCTATTCCCTCTATCCCAAGATTTATCGTTACCTCTGCTATATCCTCGCAGTACTTCGCTATTCGCCCCCAACTCTCCAGTATAGAAATGGCGTGTATCTTGTCTGCAACACTCCATTCCTCTGCTAAGATTCGCTCATTTATCTCTTCAACTATAGCAACCAGAATATTTGCATCCCTTATCGCTTCATTCGCCTTTTCTATATCATTGTTTGATAATGATGCTAAGGTCTTGGTAAAGAGAGTTCTCGTACGAGTGCCGAGCTCTTTTATGCTTTCAATCCCTACCGGTGTGCTCATCATCATAGAATTCTTTGCGATGCTCTCGATATGATCGCCTATCCGCTCCATATTCTTCACGATAATCCGGTAGCCCAGGCTATCTCGCTGTCTGCTCGCCCCTATTTTCTTCGCAAGCTCTGGATCTCTTATCACCGCCTTAAGCTGCCGAACAATGAGCAAATAAAATCTATCTATCTCGTTATCCCGCTCTATAACATCCTTTGCACGGTTATAATCGCTTTTCTCAAGTGCATAAACCGCATCTTCTTGCATTGATAAAATTATCTTGGACATACTCCGTATCGCATCCTGGAGCGTGAAGTCCTCATATTTCAAAAAACTTTTGAGCACTATCTCCTTTGACGATTCACCAACAACCTCCATGCCTATCAGCCGCTTCCTCACTTCCTCCTTTATCCTCTTTCTCTCCTCAGCTTCAAAACCGCCCGGCGATAACAGCTTTACAACATCATATCCAACGAGGTAATGAGCGATAAGGTACCTGAAGTTGCCCTCAAAGCTCTCTTTTTCCGAGAGAACTAGTTCAGCGCATTTTATCTGCTCTCCCTTCTCCTTCAACGGGGTTAAAACGAGAGATTTATCACCGCGTTGAATTAACGAGAGTTCATCTCCCTGCATTACACCCACCTCTCGTGCCCATTTTATAGGAAGCGAGATAGTAAAAGTCGAACCACCGGTGAGTTGTATTTTTCTCTTCTCCTCTTTCATTCTCTATATATATCTAAGATTAATATATACAAATGGGTGTGAGGCAATGGATTTTTATAAAATCAAGTACATACACTTTAATAGAGAAGTATGGAACAAGAGGATTATATTCCAAGATACGAGTATGAACGGTTAGAGAGCGATTATCGAAGGTTAAGAAGGAAATACGAGGAGACAGAAGCACATAAAGAGGATTTAGAGAAGCTTGTTTCAAAATCGAGGGCGCCGCCATTAGACTGCGGATTCGTGGTTGAGAAATTTAACGACGGTGCTATCGTGAATTTAAACGGGGCGTTAAAATCTTTACCTTACGGGACACTTACTGATAAGGAGATAGAGGAGCTACAAGAGGGAAAGTATGTTTTTATAGGTCGTATCCCGGATAGGAATAACCCAAGTGGGTTTACCATAGGGATCACCAACATATATGACCGGATGGTTGATTTAGAGGTTGGAGAGGTAGAGGAGCTGAGAAAGGAAGATGATGGTGATGGATGGATAGTTGAAGTATCCACGGGGAAGGGTCGTGGTAGGATATATAAAAGGCTGAGAGATGAAGAAAAGGAAACGGTAAGAGAGGGAATGAAGGTAGGACTCCTTCCCGGTACGCTTGATATAAAGAAAAGTTATAAGGCAAAGGAGTACTCTCGCTATGAAGTCACAAAGAGCCCGGGAGTGAGTTTTAATAATATCGGTGGCTTGAAGGAGGTAAAACAAGACTTGATAAAGAGTATTATTCTTCCGATGGTAAATCCTGATGATTACTCTAAATATGGCGAAAGTTCCCGCCGGATACTGATGTACGGTCCGCCTGGATGTGGGAAAACGATGTGCGCAAAAGCATTAGCATCTGCATTACCCAACTGTGAATTTGTAAAGGTGGGTGCCGGAGAGCTTTTCAGCATGTGGCTTGGCGAGTCAGAGAAGAATGTAAGGATGGTGTTCAAGGCGGCGAACGATAAATTAGAGGAGGGGGAGAACGATTATGGTGTAATCTTCTTTGATGAGATAGATGCTTTAGCGCAAGAAAGAGGTATGTACACGGGGTCGTCCGGTGCACCGGAAAGAGTTACTGGACAACTACTGGATATTTTAGATGGTTTTTACGCTCTGCATCCACACCTCACTATAGTAGGTGCAACAAACCGGCTGCATCTTATAGATTCCGCATTTAGGTCGCGATTTGACAAGATAATCGAGGTCCCAAAGCCTGAGAGCGAAGGAGCATATTCCATCGCACAGATTTACGCAAAAAAAGTTCCGCTTGACAGCCACCTGATAAAGGAGAAAGGGGGAGAAGAAGAGGCGAGGGCCTATCTGGTGGAAGAGATTGTCCGTTACATGTATGCTGATGCGTACGTTGAGACTGAAATAGGGCGGGTAAAGCGAGAGGATGCAATAACCGGGCGGTTCATCGCGCAGATATTTGGTTATGCAAGGGATAAGGCGTTGGAAGAGCGAACAATGCTGATGATGAAAAAAGGTGCTATCCGCAACGATGAGCTGAAGGACGTATGGGATAAAGAAGGTTTTTCGGAGATATTAGACATGGGGAAGAAGGTAGAGGCTTTGCTTAAGCGATATAAGCACATAGAGGAGATAGGTGTGAATATGGGGCACTTAAAAGAAGGATTTGATAAGTTTGTGCAGCGAAGAGCGGAGGAGATATTAGTATCCGGATATGAAGAGATGCCAGAGGAAGACACAGGAATGCATTTTTAATTTGGTTAACTTAACTCTGACATGAGAAATGGAAAAGGATGATTTGAGCAGATGGCAAGGGCTCGAGCACGAATTTAGAGTGGGACTAAGTTCTGAATCACCCGGATTGTACCGTTATGCAAGATTTTATCATGTGGATGAAGTAATTCACGCACTCGAGAATTATACTTTTTTTGACGACTCGAATGCGATCTGCTCGAAGCTGCGTAGAAGGAACGATGGCTTTTTGAGAAATGGATCGCGAATTTACATCTGCACAGGCGGGCATCTCGAGATAGCAACGCCTGAATGTAGAGATGCATTTGAGGTGCTCAAATATGACAAGGCAGCAGAGTTGTATATGCAGATAGGCGTGGAGAACGCAAACGAACGATACCGAGAGAAATTGCAGAAGAGAAAGAGGTCTTTAGCCTCTATCCAATGCTGGAAAGCAAACGTGGAGATAGACAAGAGGTACAGCAGGGGCACGCACGAGTCATATACAGTGGACCGGAAGAGTTTTGTAGGCAAAGAGCATTTGCTCATCCCGTTTCTGGTACTTCGTAAGATCTTCTTTGGCGCTGGGGGCTATGTAGCGGATAAGGCGGGAATAAAATACGTGATATCTCCAAAAGCGATGGTTTCTCGAAGGGTTTTCACCGAATCACCGTCGCAATGGCCGATACTATCCACACGGGACGAACCATTGAGCACAAGGGATACATATCGTGTGCATGTTACGTCAGGCGAAGGAGTTCGTTCGGAGGTCACAAGATTGCTCTGCAATGCCATTACATCGTATGTAATAGATGCGATAGAGTCAGGAAAAATCACGCATGTGGAGGAGATCTGGAATCCACTTCAGGCATTTAAAGATATTTCAGAGAACACCGAGGGGGACTGGCGCATAAAGCTGATGAATGGGAGGACGGAATCCGCCATTGATTACCTTACGAGTTACTATCTCGAAGCGATAGAGGAGTTGTTTGAGGAGCGAAAAGTCTCTTACTGGGATAAATATGCTCTGGATACTTTTAAGAGGATTTGCGCCAAGTTTGATCAGGGATTGCTTGAAGATCCTTACGTTTTTCGTCGCATAGAATGGGTAATGAAGTTATGGGCGATAAAGAACGAGATAAACGATTTTGAATACAACTATATCCCGATAGGGAAGTTTGATTACCGGAGCATATACATGATGGAAGATCGGATGGAGAAGAAGATAGCCGCATCTTTTGATTTCACCAATCTCTGTGATTATGACTTATACGAGTGCGTTGCGGATAAGATAGGGGTGGAACGAATATTAACCGAAGAGGATGTAGGAGAAGCGTTACTCTTTCCGCCGAAGAATTCACGAGCCGAGTTACGGGTTAGACTTGCGGCTGCATTCGAGAATGCGACGCTGAGCTGGAATAAGATAACGATAAACAAGGAGCAGAATGTGAAGATAGATGTGAGCAGGCCGAGCAGTGAGGAATATGCACGGCTGTTTGAGCGTTATCCAGAACTCGCGAGAATGCCAAGCGCGGTAGTGGTGTTTTGCCGAGAGCGGAGTAGAGGAGAAGGAGAACGACAGGTTCTCGTACGATTGCTCGCGGAGGAGGGAGATATAAGGGGCTGGGAGGACGAGATAAGCAGGGAAATAAGAGATAGAATCGTCAGAAACCCATACTTAGATTACCTGTTGTATGCCAATAACAAAACGTTCCGGTTCGATGAACTGGATGGCTGGAATGAGGAATCAATAAAGAAGAAGATAGAAGAGATAAGCAAGGAAGTGTAGAAGGAGAAAGAAGAGTGAAAAGAGGTGTAGCAAGTAGGCCAGTCAGCCAATGAAAATTGCAAGGTGCAAAAGTCAAAATAAAAATAAAGGATGATGAGATGAAGGGGAAAGGGCAGTGCCACGGGTAGGGACAGAAAGTAAGATAAGGGGGATTGAGCAGGAATATCCCGTGAGTGCGAAAGCACGCTTAAATCCGTCATTGCTGGTTAACGCTGCGATTCAGGGTTTAAAAAGGAGCGGTTTTTCAAAAGATGTAACGTGGGACATTATTACGGAAGTCTCGCAAGAGCTGCATGAATCGAAAATAATGTCTTCATACGGTGATAACGGCTCTCGGATTTATAACGATATGGGACATCTTGAGATTGCAACACCTTCTTATAATAATCCTTTTGACGCCGTGGCATACGACAAAGCATCAGAGATATACGCCTTTGTGGGGTCGCGAGAGGCGAGTTTAGCGTTAAAGGAGAAAATAGTCATCCATAAGAATAATGTTGCAAATTTTTTCACTTCTTCTTCTCTTTCTCCTGAAACTGGTATGCGGACGGTGAAAGGGAGAAATATAAAGACCAATACCTACGCTACGCACGGGAATATCATCACCAAACGTGCAGCTTGCAAAGATTGGAATCGTGTAGAAAAAGCGCTCATACCCTGGGTCGTTACAAGAATACTGTTCACCGGATCTGGAGATGTTGTTTCAGGAGAGACCGTTGGTAAAGGGGGAATAAAGTTCGTTATTTCGCCACGCGCGATGTTTGTTGTGCAAAAATCTTCGCTTTCTACCACTACTGGAAGAGGCATCCTGAACACGAGAGATCAGCCCCATGCCGCGCATCAGTATTGGCGACTGCACGATATTCATTACGAGGCGCTTCGTTCTGAATATGCGATTTTCTTGCGTGATATCACACAAGCGCTGGTAACGCGTGCGTTTGAGTTGGGATTCTTAGATGATGCACC
>DATKWH010000135.1:0-4841 GCA_035529655.1 Bathyarchaeia archaeon | reverse complement strand
TATCTCCGCAATGGTCCTTCTTTTCCTCACTTCAGCTCACTTGTATGAGTGCCCCCACATGCTCTATCTTATCCTGCATTTTTTTATACATAAATGTTCTTTCTGTAATCCACGCCCGGCACTCAATCTTTCTATTAAAATCTCTCGTTGCGTAATATCTACAAAAAGGATATAAATTTACGTAGTGCCTTTTATTCTATAAGACATGTCCATCGCTGATGATCTCGTGGCTGAAATTTTCGGGCAGGATAAAGCGCTCCCTGGTATATTATCAAAAGCCATCAAGCAGAAGCTGGGGATGAGCATAGGAGATTTCAGTGAGAAATCGGGCGTACCAGCAAGCACGCTTTATAAAATTCTCTCTGGTGAGCGTGACCCAAATTTGCGCACCTTTAGACGGATACTAACCACGATAAAAGAGATAGAAGGCGCAGAAACGAACAAGAAGCAGAATTTTATCGCTATTGTTGGCACAAGGGGGGTTTTAGATGAGATAGAACACCCAACAATAATTGCAGGAAAAGAGGCCGTTGACATCAAAGAATATGCAGTTACGAGCATTGAAGAAGCGATAATAGCCGCTATAAAAGCGGAACGGGACGGGGCATCCGCACTTGTGTGTGCGCCAATCGCCAGTCCAACCGTTGAAAAGATAGTTAATATACCGGTTGTAACGATAAGACCAATATCAAGTGTGACGAGGGCGATTGGATTGGCAGTGAAGAAGATAAGCTAAATAAACTGCACTATCCAATACGCCGCTCCACCAATTGCCGCTGCCATAGGAATGGTTATTATCCATGCCGTGACCATTCTCCCCACTTCTGACCATCGTATTCTGCGAAGGCTTTGAAAAAATGTCCCGCCGATTACTGCTGAACCCATGACGTGCGTGGTGCTTACGGGCATGCCGGCTAAGCTCACTCCCACCAGTGCGAGACCTGCACCAGCTTCAGCTGAGAACCCGTGCTTTGGTTCCAGTTTCGTTAATCTCAACCCCATCGTCCTTATTACTTGCGAACCCATCAGAAGCGTGCCCAGCGCCATCATTGATCCACAGATTATTTTTACCCACCAGGGAACGGGAAATTGTTCTCCAGTCGACGTGGCGATAAAACCGCCGGCTATTAACGCTGCGGTAATCACACCCATCGCATTTTGCGTATCGTTCATACCGTGACTGAATGACAGGAAAGAAGCGGAAATAGGCTGCAGTTTCCTAAAAAACCTCTCGGTGTCTGGTGCAGGAATATTCTTTAAAAAGAGATACAGTGCCCAACTGATGAGAGCAAAGATAAAAGCTCCGGCTATAAAACCCACAAAAGGGCCGAGTGCAATGGCAATAAATACTTTGTTGGTAAGGATATCCCACTGTATTACGTCCATACCCCCTGCAACGAGTCCTGCACCCATAATTGCACCTACTAATGAATGCGTCACACTTATCGGAATGCCAATAGTAGTGCAAAGATAAGTCCACAGTATCGCACCAATCAAACCACTGATAAGGACCAGGAGAAAAATGGTGGCTGTCAGGTCTGTAGCAGAAACAATACCTTTTCCAACAGTTTTTGCTACTTCGGTAAAAACAAAAGCGCCAGCGAGGTTGAACAAACTCGCCAAGCCTAATGCCTTTAGCGGTGTTAACGCTTTGGTCGCGATTACCGTGGCAATCGCATTCGCACTGTCATTTGCGCCATTCAAAAAATCATAGAGTAACGCGAGGAATATTATTACAATAACATAGACCAATGCAGACTCCATTAAATGCCGCCCTTTAATCTAAAGGTCTCCAAGATATTAGCCACGTCCTCACACTGGTCCGTGGTATCTTCTAAGATATCCACTATCTCTTTAAGCAGCAGTCTTTCAAGCACTTCATTGGGATCTTCCGTTGGTGTGGTCATCAATATTTTCAGCCATTTCCGATTTATTATGTCTGCTTCGTTTTCTAATTCGTTTATCCTGATGCAAGATTCTTCTAACGTTATTTCTTCGTGTTTTATATTGCGCAAACAACCTACTGCTTTTCTCACTTCCAGTGCGGCTTCCAGAATAATCGGAGCAAACTCACTTACCGGTTCAGGAATGGTAGGTCTTTGAGTAAATGCCAATCGTGCTACTGCTTTTTCCACGCCATCTATTACGTTGTCAAGATTATGAGCGAAATAACGTATGTCTCCCTTTTCCTCCGTGACCCGTGTGTGGTCATAAAACAGTTCGTGCATGATTTGATGAACAACCGAGTCCCCTTTATCTTCCAGTACTTTAAGCTTTTCTCTGATTTGCGAGAGATTGGAGCTGCGAGAATCGGGGTTCAATGAAAAGGGGGCGGAGGAGCGATACTCAGCACCTAAATCCACCAGCAGTTGCGATGCTTCCACCGCTTTGTCTGCAAGATCCTCAAAGAGGTCAAAGAATTTCCTATCATGGGGCAAAAACATAGACATTCTCTGTAAAACAGCACCGAATAAAATTACTTTTGGAATGGGGGCCAATCCCAGTAATACTCGCCCCTCTTCCCCCCTCTTGATAGTAGCGGCAAACCGCTTCCGCGCCTTACCTTTTTTCATCTCTTGCACATAGAAAATGAAATGGCTATTTAAACTTTTCTAAATTAACATATAGAAAATGAGCAATATATAGTTAAGCTCCAATCCTAAAACACCTAAGAGAGGTAATCTAATAATTTCTCGAAAGCTCTGCTTCTATGCGACACGTGGTTTTTATCCTCGGTGCTCATCTCTGCGAATGTCTTTCCCTTGAATTCAAATATAGGGTCGTAGCCAAAGCCCCCACTCCCTCGAATCTCCTCTGCTATTCTCCCTTCCGCAATGCCAACAAAAAGAATAGGTGTTTTTTGTGGAGCTTTGCAGAATGCGACCACAGTCTTAAAAGTAGCTTTTCGTGCTTCGCCCTTTTTATCCGCCATCAATTTCAGGATTCCTTCATTACCTATTGTCCTGAAGACAAAAGCGGAGAAAGGGCCAGGGAAGCCGTTTAGAGCGGGTATAAATAACCCAGAGTCCTCTATGAAGAAGGAATCTTCAATCCCTGTCTTCTCCCGTATATAATTCGCACTTTCTTGCGCTACCGCTTCTATCTCATCAAGCTGTAATTCTGGATAGTCATAATCTCTATGCATGATTGCTATATTCCGCGACTCAGCATCAGCCAACTCATTTATCTCTTTTACTTTATGCGAATTTGTGGTGATGAATATCAGTTCTCTTTTTGAGCCCATGGTGCATTACGCTACTTACTACTCCTAAAAGTAATTTATTAAGGTATTAAGGTGAATAGCTTTTCGTAAGTAGAATGGTGATGGAAGACAGCATAAAATTGGAGCACGGTGCAGGCGGCGAGGGGATGCACGAGTTACTTAAGCTCGTGTTAAGCTACTTCAATTTCACGAAGGTTAAGAGTAACGATGGAGCAAAAACAGAAATAGAGGTGCCTTTGCAGGCATTGGATGACTCTGCAGTTGTTGACAATATTGTTTTCACTACCGACTCGCATACCGTGAAGCCGCTTTTTTTCCCGGGCGGTGATATTGGCACCTTGGCAATCGCGGGTACAGTTAACGATATCGCGGTTATGGGTGCAGAACCGCTGTGCTTATCAGTGGCATTTGTAATAGAAGAAGGATTTTCGTTAAACGATTTTGAGCGGGTTTTAGAGGGCATGAGGAAGACGTGCGAAGAGGCTGAGGTTGCAATTGTCACCGGTGATACGAAAGTTGTTGAACGTGGTGCCGTGGAGAAGATCGTGGTGAATACCTCTGCGATAGGAAGGCGAACAGAGGCTTTAGATAAGAATATGGCGGAAGTGAGAAAGTACCGTGAATTAGCTGGGAATTGGCTAGTGGACTCTAATCTTCGAGACGGCGATAAAATAATCGTTTCGGGTTACATCGGCGATCACGGTGTCGCGTTACTCTCGTTCAGGGAAGGCTTCGAGTTTGATACCGAGTTAAAATCAGATATAGCGCCGTTGAATAAGCCTATTCAAGAAATATTAGAGGTTGGCGGTGTAGTTGCGATGAAAGATCCTACGAGAGGCGGACTTGCAAATTCACTCAACGAATTCAGTGAGAAATCGAACGTTGGCATCCTGATAGAAGAGGAGAAGATTCCGGTAAGAGAATCGGTTCGGAGTGCGTGCGAGATGTTAGGGATAGATCCGTTAGAGGTAGGTAATGAAGGAAAGATGGTTATGGGTGTCGTAAAAGAAAAAGCGGACGACGTGCTTGATGCTCTGCGGAGAACTAAGCAGGGGAAAGATGCAGCGATCATTGGTTCAGCGACGAAAGAGCTAAAGGGCGTGGTGATGAAGACACGGGTTGGTGGCATGCGGATTGTGGAGACGCCCATTGGCGACCCTGTGCCGAGGATATGTTGATCGCAGGATATTTGAGGCAGAGGAAACGTTTTATGAAATAGTAGCGTAAATAAGACTAACGAACATGAGTCTGAGAAAAATCACAAGGCAGGAAGAATTAACAGGTAACAGACCTCAACAGATGCTGTTTACTGAAGAGGTAACAACGATTGAAGGCTTTTATCCCTTTGACTCAGAACGAGGAAAAATCGAGAATAAATTCAAAGATTACATACATGAAGTGTTAGAGTTAGGTTCTAATGTTTCCTACGTAGGAAATAAAAAAATTCCATTCCTGAGAATTTATAGGTATAAGGAAGCTTTTGCCTTCGATTTTGTAACGGAGTTTTTGAGACGGTTTGAAGCAAATTCCGACGATTATGTGTTTGATCCCTTCTCTGGAATGGGGACAACGATGTTTGCCTCTATGACTTGCGGTATCCCTTCAGTGGGACTCGATA
>DATKWH010000134.1:0-10652 GCA_035529655.1 Bathyarchaeia archaeon | reverse complement strand
GTCAAACGATGCAGCGGTAAGGCGCATTCTTGTAGAAAGCATCCCCATGCTTTTCATCTGCGGTGTACTTGGCACCATCGCGGGAATAGCACTGAATATGCAGTTGGAGAGTTTAATCGCTCTTCCCGCCATTTTAGTGATCATTCCCCCTTTTTTGGGAGAAAGTAATGCGTTAGGCGGCATATTAAGTGCGCGTCTTTCTTCCATGCTTCACATTGGAACGGTGGAGCCAAAGCCCTTTCCAGATAAGCGTGTCTCTGCGAATTTCGCAGTAATATACATCTTTGCCGTATTCTTATTTTTATTTGTTGGGATGATCTCATACGTTGCGAGCATCTGTCTTGACGTGTCCACACCAAGTGTATTTGAAATGCTATCTATCTCCCTTTTAGGCGGTATTTTATGTACAACGTTTCTCAACTTCGCTTCCTACTACATCGCGATTTTATCCTTTAGGTTCGGAATGGACCCTGATAACGATACGATACCGCTAATAACCAGCTTAACAGACGTAGTAGGCGTATTATGCCTTTTGTTTGCGATGTTTATACTTCAACCCTTTTAGAAAAAGCGTTTACAAAACTTTTAAGAAAAGTTTGACCAAAAATGCTTCGCAGCGTCGCGAAAGAATTAAAGTTTTTCTTTTGGTAAAGCTTTCTTTTTTAAAGAAGGGTTTCAATGCAACTTCCTACGAAATATAGCACTGGATGTAAGAACATAGATGAGCTGTTAGGCGGCGGCTTTGAATCTGGCACGGTAACCCAGCTCTATGGAGAAGCTGGGAGTGGAAAGACCAACATCTGCCTTCAGGCGGCGATAGAATGCGTGAGAAAAGGGAAGGCGGTAATTTTTATAGACAGTGAAGGTTTTTCTCCGGAAAGGTTCTTACAAATAGCCAGTGCAAGTTCGAGCACGGGTGGGAGTGAGGGTGCAGAAGTAGAAAGCATAGCACGACGGATTATAATCTACGAGCCACAGAGTTTCGAGCAGCAAACCTCTTGTATAAACGAGATTGAGACGGTGATAAAAGAAAAGGAAGGTAAAAGCGGAGTTGCACTCGTAATCCTTGACTCAGCTACTCTTTTCTACCGATTAGAGTTGGACGAAGAAAGGAGTGTTTATTTGAAGGGATTAGCAAATCAAATAGCGAATCTCTTAGAACTCGCGCGCAGGTACGACCTTGCGGTTATAATAACAAATCAAGTATACACGGATATAGAGAATGGTAAATTACGCCCCGTTGCAAAATTCACTCTTGAGTATCTTGCCAAGGTAATCGTGCAGCTTGAGAAAGCGGTGGAAGGGCGTGGTAAAAGAATAGCTGCCTTAAAGAAGCATAGGTCTATGCCGGAAGATACTGCATGCGAGTTTTTTATCACGAGTAACGGTGTTGAGGATAGACCGAGATGAACCATCAGATTATAATACAAATAATGTAATTTGATAGAGTATAAATAGGCAAACGTTAGAACTAAAAAGCGAACAATGGAAAGGACGATATAAGATGAAAGTTTTGGTGTACCCGCCAAATAGTTTGATATTGGCTGATTTGGTGGAAAGGGGTGGACATGAGCCAGTGGTATTGATGAGGGAAGTCGGCGAACATGTGAGAGATGCGGAAATAGACGCACCACCAATGAATATCACGGATGAGGACTTGAAAAGGGCACTGAGATATGTATCAGTGGAAGAACCTGCGGGACTAAAAGGGCGAGTAGGGCTGCTTACACCGATGTTGGAAAAAGCCGAAGCGGCAATAATATTGGCGGATGCGCCACCCACCTTTGGTTGCATGGGCTGTGCAGTCGCTGACGAATTCTTCAAGTTTTTGATAAGGAAGCAGGGGATACCCACGTTAGAGGTGAAGTACAAAGAAGGAGAGCAGATGGAGCCGGTGGTATCAGCGATAATGGATTTTTTAGAGCGGTTATCAAAAGAAGAGAAGAAAGAAGAAAAAGAAGCGTAAGATAAAAATGCCGTTGGTGAGAGTTGCTCAGATATCGTGTGGGACTGAATACAGTGGTATTCAATGGTTAGTGAACGACATAGCCGAGCGATTAGACATTGAACTGGTATTTCCGGAGATGGAACTGTCGAAGGTGGCTTTGGCGTGTAACGAAGTGGGCTTCGAGGCAGAAAGCCCCAGCTTGAATCTGATGATCGCACGCGCGGTCTCTCTGTTAAACGATCCAACGATAAAAGGCGCTATACTGCTCACGTGCTTCAAATGCTCGGAAGGGACGATTGTAAAGGACATGGTGAGGCGGTTTCTGCATGAGAGGAGCGATATACCGATTATCGTGTATTCAAACGTGGAGAAGCCGAAGGAGATAGAACTCTATTCGCGACTGGAAGCGTTGAAGACGTTAATAGCGCAGAAGGCGCTCTTGATGCGGGAGAAGCAGGAAGGCGTCACGGTTGGTATCGATTCCGGCTCCTCGACGACAAAAGTAGTGGTGATAAAGGATAACGAGATTGTCGGGAAGGACTGGCTGCCAACTACAGATCCGATAAAGAGCGTGGACGAGGCGCTGGAGAATGCGTTACAAGAGGCGGGGCTCTCGCTAAAGAAAGTGGATGCGATTGGTGTAACCGGACCTGGCCGTGACCTTGTCAGCGAGCATGTAAAAGCAGACCTCAATTTAGAGGAAGTAAGTGTGGTCTCAAAAGGAGCGGCTCTGCTTGCCGAGCGCCATAAAGGCGATGCAACCGTGATCGACGTCGGCGGGATGAACAACAAGCTGATGCTCATGCGTGATGGGATCGTAACGAGCTTTAACCTGGGCGGTATCTGTGGTGGCTCTTCAGGGAGGTTCCTGGAAGTAGCATCGCACCGATTGGATGTGGACATCTCTGATTTGGGGCAGCTTGCGATGCAGTCGAAGATCAAGGGAGAGGAACGATTTGAGTTGCAGAGCTACTGCATGGTATTCGGGATACAGAGCCTTGTCGTTGCACTTGCCTCTGGAATAAAACGAGAAGATGTAGCGGCTGCTGCGTGTCGTTCCGTTGCTGAGCAAGTCTACGAGACGATGATCCAGGAGATGGAAGTACGACCCCCGGTTATCTTCGTTGGTGGGGTTTCATTGGTAGAAGGCGTAAAACGTGAATTTGAGGACATGCTCGGTGTCGAGATTATCGTGCCGCCGTATTCACAATACGCCGGAGCGGTGGGTATGGCTACGTTAGTATCGGGGGTTTAGTTTAGAACCCTAACTCTTACGATTTTAGGGAATGACTTCACGAAACACGAAGTTCTCCACGCTGTATTTACCAATTGCGCGCGTATACGATAGCATAGCCGGTTTTATATACCTATACCCTAATAGGGCATAATATGGAAAAATGGGTAAGCGCTTGGGTAAGGGCACAGAGAAGCGAAGGCGAACGAGGGATAGAGATAAAGCAATTCGGGAGTTCGTACTACGTTTACCGATCCACCACATTCTGGGATAGGGAATCAAAGAAGTGACGGAAGAGATTAACCTATCTCGGGAAACTCGATAAAGAGCGCGGTTTTATCAGCAGCAAGAAGGGAATTCCGCGTTTTCGGGCATCTATTCACGTCCTTCTTGACCCTCTACGGCTACTACACGCTCGAGGCAGCGCTTAAATATTCAGGGCTTCTCCGTAAGTTCTCCCCCTCTGGATCTACTGGAAGAGTTTTCAAAGCTAAGTTTATATCGTCACGGATGGCGAGCGGGAGGTAATTTCAGAGATTCCGAGAAAAGTTGTTGAACTTGACAAACTGTTAGGGGTTGATGTATTCCCTAAGTGATGCGGAGTTAAGGTTACTATAGACAATAATTTACAAATTAGATTAAGGAAAGTTGAAAAGCTTAGAGCTTTGGTTGAGGAAGAATACGAGAAAATTAAAAAGCATAAGAAGCATTAAAAACTAATTTCACTATGAGGTCTTTTCGTCTCTATTGAAAAAGAGGAAATGATCTTTGTAGGCTAGCTACGCGAATGCCGTACATGAGCGTAGCGAAAAAACAATAAGGGCTTTAACTAACCTTTTGAGGTGACTACATCGGGGCTTCTCTCGACTTCTCCCACCTATTTTACTGTCTTTATCACCGCTCCTTTATTATCTGCCTGTGTAAAGTATACTTCTCCCCATTCGGAAACGCCATACATCGTGCCACCCGGTTCCGTTATAGAGTCGCCATAGAGTATTTCTTCCTTTAAGACACGCTCTATAGTTTCTCTTTTCTCTGGATCAAAGAGTGCATAGACCGCAGGACCCCATGAGCTTTGACCAACACCGATAGCTCCCATTTCTCTCAGTTTCCCGATGAGTGGTGCTGAATGAGGTTGGAAGACCCCGCCTTGAGCCTGTGAGAACATAGCTCCAACAACTTCCTGAAGTTTCGTAAGGTTCTCACCAAATGCCCGGATGTTCTTTTCCACAACTGCAGGAGTCATACCCAATAAAATCCTATAACACGCTTCGTAAACCAGCTTCTCCTGCGGAGTCGGCAGCTTCTCGAAAACTTCCAGTTCCTGTGTTTCATCAAAGCTTCTACTCTCAGGAATAACTATGAGGAAGCTCCAATCCTCCGGGAAATCATAGTGAAGCAAGAGCGGAGGAAAAGTCGTGTTATCTCCCCAGCCACCCTCAACTATAAACCCTCCTTGCTGGAACGCGTAGGTACCTACAGCAGACTGTTTACCACGCCCTAATACTCGTGCCAACTCTACCGGTCGCACATCCAGGCCATGGGCTTTCGTTATGCAAGTAGCGATAGATAGCGACAACTGGGTGGTAGAGCCGAGACCTGCGTGGCGTGGGGGAACCAATCGGACATCAATTTTTGCACCGTTCAACTTGTAATAGTCAAGTATCCTCGTTACGAACGACTTGCACTCATCAGCAGAGGGACCACTCACCCGTAACTCGTCAGCAGGTTCAACTTCAACAACGGTTCTCGGCTCCGCAATACCAACACCCACAGAGGCGTATAAACGGTCTCCAATACCCGGTGTGGGGTTTAATATCCCCATATGTATCCGTGCAGGTGCACTAACTTTAATCTTCGCCATTTTCCTCAACTCGTCCTGTCTACCTACCCAACCAACTAAAACGGCTATCAAAAATAACGTAGCACGAGGAGATCAGCATCAAATCTCAATCTTCTCTGCCTCCTCCACGGTGTAGTCCTCGTGCACGATCTTCGAGATCTTTTTGACAAGCAGCGTTGGGTTCTTCGCCTGGAAGATGTTTCGTCCGATGGAAACGCCACCGGCCCCAACCTGTATCGCATCGTAGACCATCTCGAATAACTCGTGCTCTGTGCCCATCTTCGGTCCTCCTGCTATCACCACAGGGATCTGGCATCCCTTTACCACTTCCTTGAAAGTATCGGGTGCGCCTGTATAGTTGGTCTTGATGACATCAACGCCGAGCTCCGCTCCTACTCGTGCAGCATGCTTGACGTACTCAACATCGTGCTCTGACTTCACCTTCGAACCGCGAGGGTACATCATTGCCAGAAGAGGCATGCCCCAGTTATCACACGTTCTCGCCACCCAGCCGAGGTCTGCCAGCATTTCGGCCTCGTCCTCTGCTCCGATGTTGATGTGGATGCTCACTGCATCGGCTCCGATCTTGATCGCGTCCTCAACCGTGGTCACCAGAACCTTGTGGTTCGGGTCAGGCCCGAGGCTGGTGCTGGCCGATAAATGGATAATGAGACCTACATCTCTCCCGTATCCACGATGGCCGTGGAGAGGCAGACCCATATGGCCGAGAACTGCATTTGCACCCCCCTCAGCCACTTTGTCCACAGCCTCGCGTAGATCTATCAGCCCGGGAATTGGACCTACCGTTATCCCGTGATCCATAGGCACGATGACCGTTCTGCGAGTTCTACGATCGACGATTCGCTCCATCCTAATTGCCTTTCCAATTATGTTCATAGTTCAAGAATATGTAGAATTTATGGGACTTAAAGCTGATGGTTGTTTTGCAGGATTCAGAGGACTGCGCAGATTATCCGAAGCTGATCGACCTCTTTCTTTAATAATTAATACATTGAGCTATCTTAGCTTATAGAGGAGATATTACGGGTAGAAATCATGGTACCAATCCAGGGAACCACAATCCGTCTCTTTCATTTAAGCCGAACATCACATTCATATTCTGGATCGCTTGACCGGAGCCACCTTTAACAAGGTTGTCAATGGTTGAGATCACCACTATTCTGTTGCTCTCTTCCTCTATTTCGAATCCTATATCGCAGAAGTTAGTGCCTCTCACGGCGCCCAGCGATGGCAGTCCTTTCCTGAGTCTTATAAATCGCTTACCCGCGTAAAACTGCGTGTAGATCGCTTCGATTTCTTCATGCGTTTTTGACATGTTTTCGTTCTTGAAGAAGACGTGCGCAGTGGTGAGTATGCCTCGGATGGTGGGTATAACATGCGGCGTGAAGCTTACGTTCACGAGTAACTCCCTTCTCATCTCAGCTACGTGCCTGTGCGCGGTTACTTGGTACGGAATAATATTCTCGGCGAGGTTAGGGAAATGAGATGTCTCTGATGGCTCTGCTCCTGCTCCAGATATGCCTGACTTCGAATCGAATACCACCTGTTTCACCATTCCTCCTTTCACCAGCGGTGCAACCGCAAGTATCGCTCCAGTGGGATAGCATCCAGGATTTGCCACTAAAGTCGCATCTGCGACTTCAGGATGCAATTCCGTCAGCCCATAGACCGTGTCTCGCTCTTCTTTGTCCTTATGTTCTCGCTTGTACACCCGTTCGTAATCTGCTCTTTTCAGTCGGTAGTCTGCGCTCAAGTCTATTACCCGCGCTCCTCGCTCCCTTAACGCAGGCACGTACTCCATGGCACTGCCATGAGGAACCGCAACAAAGACAATATCACTTCTATCCGCTATCTCTTTGGTATCAACGTCTTCATAATCGAGTTCGACAAACGGGAACAGGTGCGGATTTACATCGCTTACCTTCTTCCCTTTGTATCTTCTGGACGTTACGACAGATATGTTCACCTGTGGATGTCGCACAAGCAATCGTATTAACTCAAGACCAGTGTATCCCGTTCCGCCTATTATTCCTGCTTCTATCATCTTCTGCTAAATGTAGTTAGTTTTAACTTCACAAGTATAAACTTTTGTACTATGTAGTATGTAAGTTATTAGTTTGTTTTTGGGGGTTTTGATACGATCTGTAGTCTCAGATGAATAATTCCACCCTTATAACAGCTTATTTCGTATTCGCGTGGCTTTCATGTTCGGCAGCTTATTTCGATCAATGGTTTTTGGATAGATCTACCTGACAGTCGTGAACCGATGCTGTGGTGTTTCGAGATCTCTTACGAGACCTTAGTCCCTGTCCAAGATCAGAAGTAATAAAAGTCACATCCTGGACTACCCCTTACTTTACGGTTATATCCACAGGGTTTTTCAAAATTCTCTTTAAAAGAAGTGTGAGTAAAAGAAAAGATTTATCGGGAATAGTTTACCAGGAGCACTTTTTTATGAAAAGCCAGAACACAAACAGTGGAGGAAACAAAGACGAGACACAAGAGCAAGCACCGGTATCTACAGTTTATCATATAGCTATCCCACACCAGGAGGAAATATGGGGGGAATGGAGGGCGGAGATAGAAACGTTTTTGCCAAAGGTGAAACTAATATTCTTGGAATTCACCACTATTCTTGAGAATGGGAAAAGAGAACATGTGGAGAAGCACTTTAATGAGTTAGCTCAGGGGCTTGCATCACCTTATTTCCACGCCTTGGATTTCTTAAGACCGGCACTCTCTTGGACAACCGTGGAGGCATTCATTCACAATACGAGAAAAAAGATATTCTTAGAAAACATGCCTGAAATCGCTGCTGAAATTTACGAACGGCACTGTGAGGCATTACAAGAAAAAGCGGATCTGTTCTTTGAGAGAAGATATACCAAAGCGGGAGAGAAGTATAGAGAAGCAATGGAATTGCAGATGAAAGAGATGGAAATAAGGGATGCAGAAATCAGCAGACAATTGGATGAGATTATAGAACGAGAGAAAGGGGATATTCTCTTACTGCTCGGTGAAGACCATTGCCCGTCTTCTAAAAAAGCAAAAATGATCAGGTGGGAACCAAGGAAATACAGAAATCTTGCTCGCGAGATCTCTGATTCAGTTTGCAACTTGAACAAGAACGAATTAGAGGAGCTGCTTTTTCGACGAATTGGCATGTTCTGGGTAGAAGGTTACTGGGAACAATCAGGAGAAGCGGGTGTAAAAGCTATTGAACGAGCTATTAACATTCTTGATTCTATCCCAATTCCAAGACTGAAAGATATGTACGATTTTATTACCGGGGGTAAAAGAGAGGAGGCGTTCTTTCGTGCGATTCTGTGGTTGAAAAGAGAAAGGGCTATTAAGGATGAATGGGGTTAATCTCCTCTTCTGGCACCTTTTTCGAGCTTAATCTATAGATTTTTTCGATATCCGACTTGGGCTTAAGTTTTATCACCACTCTCAGTCAGAGGTTCCGGATAAAAGTAAAGGGTAAACTTTTTATATCCTCGGAGACGATACATAAAAACAAGATAGGTGATAAAAATGGGTAGTAAAAAACACGTTGGCGTAGAAGAAGCGAAGGAAATTGGTGAAAAATTAGGAATTACGTGGGATACGTTCGATGTAGATCAATTCAGGCGGGGTATGGATGTCGAGTTGGAGCACGGCTCCCGTGATCCCGCAACAAATGTTACTAATGATGACCTTTTGACGACGGGAAAGATTGCGTTGGCGCACCTCAATGAGTTCCCGGATTATTATGACCGGTTAGAGAAGATGGAGCAAGAAGCAGAAGCGTTTTGGGTAGAGAAGGAAAAATAGCCTCTACGCTCGCAGGGCACGAGATAACGCGAAGACTATTCTCTGTGCTCTTTTTATTCGGCCTCAAAAACCGGCTTGAGTCCAGATGACTGAGCGCTCGAAATAGCGTCACGAAAAGCCGAAACTGAGATAAGCAGCTTCTGCTCGAAAAAGAGGAACGAGCTTGCCTGTTTCATAATATCAACATTCTCGTTAACGCGTTCTTTCGCGCAATTCTTTGGTTGAAGAGACAGGGGTTTATTACAGAAGAAAAGCTCTAAACAGACTTTTCTTTTTACCATAGAAAATATGTGCTAAACCAAGAACCTTCTCGTTAGGTATATTATTCTTAAAGAAAGATAGTTATACATAGAGTGGAAAGCGATGTTGAGACGGAGGTGACAAATAATGGAACCGGACGTTGCGGGGGTTTTAAGGCAATTTAAATCCATCAAGAAACAGGCGATTCAAGTTCGACAGTTTATAATAGGCGGCTTCAATCGTGAAACTCCTGAATATGGCCTCATTTTAGAAATCTCTGGATTAGGTAGTCTTATAGAAGAATTCAAGGATGCAAAAACCCATTTTGAGAGGATACGATACAAACATAAATTCGCGGTATATCTTCAAAGTATAGAAATGTTGCGCGCTCCAAATAATATAGTAGTATTAAGGGTGATAGAGATAGAATGCGATAAAGCCATTGGTGTTTTAGAAAGCATAGCCACTCCTTTGCCTAAAGATGAATTAGACAAACTTACGGCGCTCAGGGAGGAATTGGAAAAGCTATCGGAGATATTACCAGATATAAATTATGAAAGGAACTTAAGCGAGGCAATAGATGAATACGAAAAAGGAGATTATTTTGCGTCAGCATTGATTTCCAGTCGGGTTATAATTTATGCCCTGAATCAAATTCCCGGGAAATCTGACGAGGAAAAAGCAAAATTTTTGCGCGAGAAAGGAATTATAGAGAAAGGCAGAAAAGACACCCATGTATCAATATTAAAAGCGGGTAGACTAGCAAGAAATGTCTTCTAGCATGATATAAAAGCATTTCCAACACTTTCCGAAGCGCATTCATTGTTGGGTGAGGCCTTTAGAATTTTAGAAATTGTTAGCAACATTTTGAGGGAGGAGGAAAGATAACATCAACAGCAGAAGTGTTTTTGCCAGAAGGAGAAGAGAAATTGCAAGAATATTTGTTTAATCAGACATATTAGCGATACTCTTAAATGGTGAGGGGTAACTAAGTCATAAAGGTGAAAAAATGAAAGAAGCAATAGACTTCTCTGCGTTCTCTCCTACTGATTACCGGTATGCCGTGGACGAATTACGGGCGTATCTCTCTGATGAAGCTTACGTTACGTACAAAGCGAAGATAGAAGGGGTACTTGCACAAGTGTTTGCGACCCGTGGCCTGTTAAAGCAAGATTTGTGCGACGAGATCGTAGCCGCAGCATCGACAGTCACCGCAGAAGAGGTGTACCAAGAGGAGCAGAAGACAAAGCACGACATCCGGGCGCTGGTTAATATCATCCGAAGCAGGGTAAGCGACGAGGCAAAACCGTTTGTACATCTCGGTGCAACCTCCTATGACGTGGTGGATACCGCAAATGCGCTCCGGTACCGAGATGCCGTGCTGAAGGTCATTATTCCTGATATGCTCAAGCTGGAGCGAACATGGATGGAGCTGGCACGTCGTGAAAAAAACACGCTGCAAATCGGGCGGACGCACGGCCAGCATGCCGAGCCGATCACCTTCGGGTTTGCACTTGCGCAGTACGTGAACCGGTGGGGTTCCCAATTCCTGA
>DATKWH010000133.1:0-11002 GCA_035529655.1 Bathyarchaeia archaeon | reverse complement strand
CGGATGACGATTTAAATATATTAAGAAAGAAACTTGAATACGAAAGAAGCGGGGAGTTTTACCAATGCCACTGTCAATGTGTCTTATTTGAAGTAGCAGCGGAACAGGACTTCTGGTGTGAGGACTGCGAATCAAAATTCGAACATTTTGATAAAGGGGGTCTAATAAAAGAGTTAGAGGAGCAGATAGAAGAAAGAGCGGGAGAAACCGAGAAGGAAGGGTTAAGGGCGACGGGAAGAAAACAATCAAATAATTCTAAGTTAAAGGCTTATCCAAAGCGCAAATAATTTCAGTACAGTAAATAGAATCTTTTGGGCTTCACCGTCTTGTTTTGTTCTGATTAGCTCTGCTAAATTCTGTCATTCTCTGATAAAAAATTAAGGGGCTGTTTCATCTGAAGAAGTGAATAGCCTCATTAAGTATCCGGTCGGCTATCAGAGAGGGTTAAGATTATTTTTCTACTTTTGGATCTGCTGTCAATACCTCGAACCGGCTATGGAAGAACGGGCGGGAGATTTGACCCAGGTAAAAATGATTGCCTGTTTTCAGCTTTTGAGTTGTAACCTATATATAAGGAAAGGCTATAGTAGTTAGTGTGTGGTAACGAGAAATAAGCGACTTTTTTTCATAAAGAAAGCGATTTTTTTCTTTTGTATCACGAACTAAAAAACGAAAAAGAGGTTTGTAAAAGTATGGAATATAGTGGAGAAAGAAGGGGATTTGATTCCCCTATAGAGGTGGGTAAGACCTACGACGTAAAGATAGAGGAAGTAGGTAGAGAAGGCGATGGAATAGCTCGAATTGAGGGATTTGTTGTTTTTGTACCCAACGCGAAAAAAGATGATAGTGTGAAAATACGGGTAAATAAGGTATCGAGAAGAGTTGGATTTGCAGATGTAGTTGCGGAATGAAGGTTCATTACGCTTATTATATAAACATTTCCAAAGCTATAGCGTTCCTATAGCTTTCTCTTTTATTTTTTCAAAGATTTATGTGAGACTTCATTTGGATTTTATATTCGTTAATCCCGCTTGGAAAAACGCCTAACCCAAACCCCAAATCGGCTATGGAAGAAACGGTGAAGCGATATAAGGTTAACTAAAAAATCATAAGTCAACTGCAGAATAATCAAAAATTCCTTGTAAAATCTGTGAAATAACGTAGGTGCAAAGCCCCCTAACCACGTCGGTGATCGCAAGTATCATTCGAACCTCTAAGAACTCAGGAAACGGCTTCTTTTTGTAGATAAAGACGGTTCAATTATTCTTTCTTTGATAAAGCTTTCTTTTAAAAAGAAAGGTTTTTTAATGCCGCTTCGAACCTGTCCAGACCCGTATCCGCCTCTTCCTTTGTGATGACGAGCGACGGGCAGAACCGTATGACCGAGTCGCCGCAGGGCAGCAGTACGATACCCGCCTTGAACCCTGCAACCACGATCCTGTCCCTCGTCTCGGGGTCTGTGGACCCATCAGGCTTTACAATCTCAACTCCTATCATCAAACCCAAGCCCCGCACATCACCAATCGTGGGGTACCGCGATTGCAGCTCTCGCAGCCGCGTCATAAAATGAGCGCCCAGGTGTTGAGCCCTCGTTCCAAGCTCTTCCCTCTCCATGTAATTCAAAGCAGCAAGGGATGCAGCCGATGCGAGCAGGTTGCCGCCGAACGTGTTGGAATGGGTGCCCGGCGGCCAGTCCATGATAGAGCTACTGGAAAGGGTCGCCCCCAGGGGAAGACCGGCCCCCAGAGCCTTCGCCATACAGACGATATCAGCCCGCACGCCGAAGTTCTCCATGGCCATGAACGTACCGGTCCGATAGCAGCCTGACTGCACCTCGTCAGCCACCATAAAAACGCCATTATCGTCACATATCCGCCTGATCTCCTGGTGGAATTCAGGTGGCGGAACAATATAGCCGCCCTCGCCCTGTATCGGTTCCACGAAGATCGCGGCAGTATCTTCCGGGCTTAATTCTTTCTTAAAAATCACCGTCTCGATCTGTCTGGCACATTTAATACCGCAGTCAGGATATTCCAGGTGGAGTGGACACCGATAGCAATACCCGTAATGGGCATGTACGACCCGTAGAGTGGGAAAGTGCTCCTTATGCTTGATCTTCGAGCACGTCAGGGAAAGTGCCCCGAGTGTCCTGCCATGAAATGCTCCGTAAAAGCCTACCAAACTCTGCCTGTCGAGTTTCCACATTGCCAGTTTGATGGCGGCCTCAACCGACTCGGTACCGCTGTTAGATAAAAACACGCGGTCATAGCCGGTCAACTGCTTGAGCTTTTCTGCAAGTCTGACCGGCGGGTCGGCAAAGAAGGTTGAGAAATCACCGTGTGCTATCTTTTCCAGCTGCGCAGTTACGGCAGCCGAAACCTCCGGATTTGAATACCCCACGTTCATCACCGCGGTGCCCGCGCCAAAATCGATGTACGTCTTCCCTTCCACATCGGTAATGGTAGCTCCTCTGGCTCGCTCGATTACCAGCGGATACGGGCGCGACAGACACGGTGAAATGATGCTACAGTCACGCTGAACGATCTCCTCTGCTCGGGGGCCGTGCGGTTCTATCATCTTTTTTTCTCACTCACCTATTCATTCTATCTGCGCTTTCTGGAGCTTCCCGCTATAATCGAAATACACCGCCTTTACTTCGGTGAACTCTTTTATGGCATCGGTGCCGGCTTCTCTGAAACCGTTGCCCGTACCTTTCACGCCGCCAAACGAGAGATGGACCTCAGCCCCAATGGTGGACGAATTGATATAGGTGATACCAGCTTCGATCTTGTTAATGGCCCTAAATGCACTGGTTATATCCCTGGTATAGATCGAGGACGAGAGGCCGTAGCTGGTATTGTTCGCCACTTCGATGGCTTCATCCAATCCAGATATAGAGATCAGAGAAACCACTGGACCGAATATCTCTTCCTGGGCTATCCGCATGTCAGATCCAACGTCCGTGAAGATGGTGGGTTCAAAGAAGAAGCCTGGAAGACCCTGAATGGTCACTTTACCCCCTGTTAGCAGATTTGCCCCTTCATCCTGGCCTATACGGACATATTTCTCGATCTTCCTAAGCTGGCTCTCATTAATCACCGGGCCGACATCCGTTTTCGGGTCCAGCCCGTTGCCAAGCCTGAGGGCCTGTGTCCTGGCCAGGAGTTTTTGGGTGAACTCATCCTTCACCGCCTCATGCACGATGACCCTGCTGGCTGCTGTACAGCGCTGTCCCGTGGTGCCGAAGGCGCCCCATATCACACCGTCCACTGCGAGATCAATATCTGCATCGTCCATTATGATAATCGGATTCTTGCCGCCCAATTCCAGTGACACACGTTTCACGGCTTTAGCACATTCACCCATGATCCATTTTCCGGTCTCCAGGCTGCCGGTAAAGGATATCGCCCTGATATCAGGCTGATGGACAACGGCCGCTCCTACGGTCTCGCCAGGTCCGAACACCAAGTTGATCACACCAGGGGGCAGACCTGCTTCCATCAACGTCTCCACCAACTTGATGGTCAACAACGGCGTATCACTAGCCGGTTTCATGACAATGCCATTGCCGGCGACGAGGGCCGGCATGAGTTTCCATGCGGGGATTGCCATGGGGAAGTTCCAGGGTGTGATCATACCGACCACACCGATGGGCTGCAGCACGGTCATGCAGAACTTGTCCTTCAATTCCGAGGTGGTGGTCTCCCCTAACATCCGCCGTCCTTCTCCGGCCGCATACAACGTGATGTCGATGGCTTCCTGGACATCACCTCTGGTCTCGGGGAGCACTTTACCCATTTCCTGAGTCATCAGAACGGCCAGTTCTTCTTTCCTCTCTTCTAATATCCGCGCGGCCCGAAATAGCACCATGGCCCGTTTGGGCGGCGGTGTCTCGCTCCAGGTCTTGAAAGCTTCCCATGCCGCTTCCACTGCCAGATCCACATCATCCTTACCCGCAACCTGGACTGATGCGAGCTTATCCCGTGTTGCAGGGTTGATATCATAAAAAGTTTTGTCTGTGGATGAATCGGTCCACTCTCCAGCTATAAACAATTTATATTCTTGCATATAATTATACATCAAGCATAAAGGCATATAAGAATTTTTCAATTTTTACACGAAAAAATATTTGATGTGATAGCGTTATTTGGAAAAATATAAATTAAGCATAGAAATTTATTCCGCGGTGATGTAGGTTGAGGTTCTAGTCCACCCTCTGCCATAACCCTTTTTCTTTAAGCGTTTCAATCACCTCTCTCTTTCGCTCAAACTCCATGATTCTGAGCTCTTTACGCTTGATTTTACCACTAATCGTTTTTGGTAGCTCCTTAACAAATTCGATCTCGCGCGGGTACTTATAGGGCGCAGTTATCCGTTTGACATGCTGCTGAATATCGTTGATAAGTTCTCCTGATGGTTCGTATCCCTCCTTTATGACGACAAAAACCTTCACAATCTCTCCTCTTATAGGGTCTGGGCTTGGTATCATCGCACATTCAAGTACAGCCTCATGCGAATCAACGGCACTCTCAACCTCAAATGGACCAATTCGGTATCCTGAACTTATACAGACGTCATCAGCTCGTGAATCAAACCATAGGTATCCCGCCTCATCCATCATTGCAAGGTCTCCCGTCAAATACCAATTCCCAACGAAGCATTCAGCGGTTTTTTCTGGTTTGTTATAATATCCTTTGAAGAGCATCGGATGATCCTTAACAACCGCAATTATCCCCTTCTCGCCCGTTGGTACTCGTTCTCCTGTCTCGGTATCCACAATTGCCCCCTCAACCCCCGGTGTAAACTTGCCCATCGACCCGGGCTTTATCTCCATTCCCGGTACATTGCAGGCAATAACACACGTTTCCGTCTGGCCATACCCTTCCCTAACAGCTATTCCGAACTTTTCGTCGAAGAATCTAATAATGCCTGGTGTACAGGGCTCTCCCGCAGTTAAAATGACCTTCAAGTCCGTCAAATCGTATCTCTCGTTTGCGTCATCAATTGTTGCCATAGCCCTGAGTTCCGTTGCGGTCATACAGGCTCTTATTATCCGCCATTTATCAAGCAGCTCAAAGCATTTTTCAGGTTCAAATCTGCCTGAGTAATGGAAGTTTGTAGCGCCGGCATTTAAAATAGCCCCAAAGGGCGCCCAGTACCATTTAGCCCAGCCAGGTTCTGTTGTTGCCCAGCAGAGCTCGTCTGATTGTGTATTCCACCAGTAATATCTATTCAGCCTATCGTAACAGTACATCAATGAATGGGTGTGTAGCACTCCTTTTGGTGCGCCCGTAGTCCCTGAGGTGTAGTTGATGGCTAAAAAATCATTTGCTTTGATTTTTTCAAGCCTTAGATCGTTCGAGACCAAATTGACCTCCTGCTGGAAGTCCCGCCATCCTTCCCGCTGACCTAAGAAGAAAAGGTTTTCAATTGAAATTTTACCTTTAATCGCATCGACCTCATCAGCAACAGTTGCATCACTTGAAATTAACGCCTTGACTCCGGCATCCAAAATTCTATATTCTATATCTGCTCTCCTGAGCATTATTGTACACGGGACAACAACGCCGCCTATTGCCCAAATACCGATGCTTACCGTATAAACGTCCATTCCTCTCGGAAGTAGTACCAAAACCCGATCACCTTTGTGTATGCCTGAGGCTCGCAAGACGTTTCCAATTCTCGTAGCACTGTTCCATACGTCCCGGTATCCTGCTTTCTCAACCTTCCCGTCTGGATGCTCAGTAATAGCCATTAACTTCTTTCTATCGTCTGCCCATCTTCTGATAACCTCAACAAAATTGTAGTCTTCAGGAATATCCCATTTGAACGTCTTTCTTTCCTCTTCGTAATCGAATGCGGCTATTTCTTTCCCCATTTCTTCATCTCCTTATATCAGCGTCCACGCTCATCCGAGGGCTGGTTTGATGCCTCCCGCTTAGCGGGAAGTTGACACTTAGATGTGGCATGTATACATAAGTAAATAATAGTTAGAAAGGATGACTTGCTGACCCTATTTTATCTTACATCTCTAAGAAGCTCTGTATCGGGCATAAGGAGCGGGAACCCGTCACTAAGGCTTGATGTTGATGCCTTGATCGAGCTGAAGAAGGCGGGCAAGAGTGTGATGTGAACCGATTATCCGGACGGAAAAAAGTTCGACCGTGACGCAGTAATCGAAATCGAGTGCGATATATGGATTCCTGCAGCGCAACCCGATGTTATAAATGAGGACAACGTAAACCATATGAAAACTAAGCTGGTGGTCGAAGGTGCCAACAATCCCATCACCTATGGTGCTGAAAAATACCTTCACGAGAAAGATGTGATTTGCGTTCCCGATTTTATCGCCAATGCAGGTGGAGTGATCTGCGCGGCCATGGAGTACCAGGGTGCCTGGCAGTCGGCGGTATTTCAGGCCATCGAGGAGAAGGTGCGTCGCAATACCAAGCAAATGCTATAGTAGATGGAGACCAGAGGGATACTGCCTCGGGAAGCAGCCGTGGGTCTAGCCATACAGCAGCTGAAGAGATGCATGAGCTATCGACGCTGGTCACTGTTTTCGTCAGCGCCAGGTTTCGTATAGGTCAGCGCTCACCCATGGGAGAGATCAAGTCTTTATAGAAACTCGACAGAAAATTCCTCCGTGTTCAGGATGGATTTTCCTGCTGCTTCAGAGTCTGTCTGTCCCACAATTGTCTTTACTACTTTACGCCTTTAACTTCCGTTGATATAACAAAAAGTCTTCGTATCTGGTGATTCTAATGTTAACATAAAATGGTGGTACTGAAATAAGCTCCAGATGGTTTTAAATTGCGAAAAACAATGCTCCGCCGGGGATTTGAACCCCGGTCGTGGGCTCGAGAGGCCCAAATGCTTGGCCGAACTACACCAGCGGAGCATCAATCAAACTTTCTTCAGAAAGAAAGTGTTATTCCAGCTCTTTAAAGCTTTTATCGATGAATGCATCACAGACTTCATCGGGATTGCCTCGCATTACAATTCTGCCCTCATCAATTAAGATCGCTTCGTGTGCAAGCTCTCGGATTACGTCAAGCTGATGACTCACAACCAGAATGGTAGTGTTGAACTCACGATTCAAATCTTTCAGTGCATTTGTTGCAATACGCAGCGAAATCGGGTCAATGTCACCAAAAGGCTCATCTAATAGCAGAATTTCACAGTTTGAAGCTAAGAGCGCAGCAATTGCAAGTCGTATCTCCTCTCCCATGCTCGTTTCAGAGATATAACGCCCAAATATATCTTCTGGTAGATTCACCGCACTAAGGTATGGTTTAACGGCTTTTAATGCTTCCACCGCAGGTAATTTAGGAAACAACTCATCCAATATATCCAGATCGAGCCCTAACTCGTTGAGTCTCCCCTTCGCTTCATCCTCAGGCATGTCCGCGAGCCGTAAAAGAACATCAAGTGTGACGTCACTTATGCCACATTCTCTCGCCCTTTCCTGCGCCTGTTTTACCAGCTCGAACTTCTTCAACCCTATCTTTTGAGAAATGAAGTCCAGAATGAGCTGGTAAGGTGGAAGTGCAAACTCTTGATGAATAATGCCTAATTTGCTTCTCGCCTCTATTGACCGTTCACCATATTCCGCAATATTAGCAAAGTCCACTCTTCCTATCCTAATTAGAATATGCCCCCTATCAGGTTTCTCAAAACCGCCCAATAACCTCATCAATACCGTCTTACCCATTGCGGAAGGACCAATTATCCCAAGTATATCACCCCGTGGGATCTTGATATTGAGGTCTTGCATCTCAATCGTCCTTATCAATGTACGGGAAGTGACGAGATCGTATTTCTTCCAAGCGCCATCAATCCAGACCATTGTATGCTTTTCATCTTTTATCGGTGCTAACGGTTTTACGGGCTCAAGTGGCGCTAAGAACTTCTCGATCACACTCTCAGTATCGCCTCCCTCTACTATTCTCCCGTTATCCATCATGAGCAACCTATCACTGAGAGATCTATGCACGTCTGGCATATGCGAGACGAGCAACATACTCAAATCAGTTCGATCTTTCACCCTTTTCAAACTCTCAAGCAGATATTTTCTCGTTAGGGGGTCTGACATCGTGCCGGGCTCATCAAGCAGTAATAAAGAAGGTTCTTTCGCAAGTTGTCTGGCAAGCAAAACCCGCTGTTTGTCACCACCACTCAAAATCGTGAAAAGATGATTCCATTTGTCGCGCAGTCCCACAAGGTCAAGTATTTTAAATGCCTCTTCCTTCAACTCCTCGTATTCATCCTCAAACTCTGGTACTTCTTCAAAACCCACCTGTTTTGCTCGTAACCGTTTTATCACATTGTCAATCACGGAGATATTATAGAGTGCGAAAGAGCGCTGAAGGTGGAAAGCAGTCTTCTCACGGAGAATTCTGAACTCTCCATATGATGAATCTGGCGTTACCCGAGCACCATCCAGTTCTATGAAACCATCGTCAAATCGCTCGTAACCGCGAAGCATGCGAAGCAACGTTGTCTTGCCCGCACCACTCCTTCCTATGATCCCCAGCGTCTCACCCTTTTCTATCTCGAACGATACATTATCCAGCGCTACCAGCTCTTTACCTAAGTTCGCTAATTTATACCGCTTACAGATCCCCTGAACACGCATTAATTCCCCCATCTTTCATCGCCTCTTGTTACTACCAAGTCAATATGGATTAGTATAACCTCAAATCATAAAGTATTAATTGAATTCGACTTTCAGATGCTGGTCAACGTTAAAGGTAGCGTCTGTGGCTTTGCACGCCATTAAGATCGCGTATTTGCCAATTTGCACTCATTAGAGTGGTAAACGAGCTTTTACAAACTCGTGAAGAAATCCACTGCAGAAACATGGCAATGGCATACGCCAAAAGAGCTTGAATCCTATGTATGAAGATGGTTACGATTTATGGGTAGACGTATTCCTCGGCTGTACGGACTAAGATGCCGTGATTTTTTAGCATTTCGTCTTTTACGGGCTCAAAATGTCCTGGATTTTTATGGACTATGCAAACGTCCATCCCCTTTCTTTTTATCGCTACGGCTGTTTTCAGGATGTGTATATCATGTTCAAGCCACTCAGGAATTTGAAATTCAAGTTCAATGCTTTCTACTTTAATCTTTTTTGGTAGTTTAATGACTTTTCCTTTCCTCTCCAATTCATCGAGCAAATCTAAAAGTTTTCGAATATAAGGTGAACCTCGAGCGCCTTCTATCCAAAGTCTGCCTGTGGACTCTTCAACGATTTCTCTGGAAAGTACAAGCTTGTGGCATTGAGCGTTTAAATATTCCAGTGCTCCTTTTTCTCTCCCTTCTTTTTCAAAAATAGCAGCCCCTAAAAGAGCACTAGTGTCAAACACGACCTCTACAGGATTGTTAAAAATCATTTCATGCCTCTGGTAAGGTGCTTATCCATTCTTCGATTATTTCTTTCTCTGCTTTCAAATAGCTTGGAATCCATCCCTCTACAATGCCCTTGTCCGTGAGATTCAATTTCTCCGCTTTTGTTCCCTTGCTTGTCTTCTCGAAGTGCCAAATAGCCACATCCTCAGGTTTCAACTCGCCATTTACAATAAGGGGCTTCAACGCCAAGATCAAGTGCTCGCTATGCGTTGTTACAATAACTTGCTTTCCATCCTTGATAGCATCGGAAAACATTTTAGGCAATTCCAATTGCGATTCGATGTGCAGGCTTATCTCAGGCTCTTTCTATCATAATGACACTTCCTGGCTTACTCCAAAATAGTTGAGTAATGATGGTCAAAATTTGTCTGGAGCCTTGGCTTGCAAGAGTCATATTAAGACGAGTTTGAAGTTTAGGATCTATATAATCAGAACTCAAGTATTTTTTACCCCACCAACCTGCTTTAATCTCATCCATACCGAATTCTGAAGCCCATTTAACTATTTTTTCCGCTATTTCTCATATTCGGGTCTTCTAAAAACCAATGACAAAATTTCTATTAGCCCTTCCCCGTGCGTTCCTAATCTCGGCTCACTTTCAACGATTTCACTCATGGGTCTTACTTCGCCCCGTATAGCCGAGATGAGATAAACATCTCTGACTGTTGTCTCTATCTTCTTCACAATCTTTTGCGCCTTAGAAGAAATCCCTTCGATATTTTTTTGTAAATTTTTATCTGAAATTGGCGGTGTGGGGAAAACGCATTCGAAACTGGTTGGATCCAATATATTTGAGATATCACTCATATGTGGCACTACGTGTTCTACCAATTCGCCAGGATGGTGAAATTCCGTATCCTAATCTGGCCCTGTATCTTTTGACGATTCTGAATACATTGCCCATTCAGGGATTTTAAATCTTTCTACTTCAACTACCTTTTTCTCGTTTTCAAAAACCGCCAGACGCACTTGTTCATCTTTTGGCTGAAAAGCATATCTATAGCCAATCTCATGATTTTCTTTATCCGTCACGTGAATTTCAAAGGTTATGAATTTGCTCCAATCTTTTTTATGGGTTATAAAATCGAATATTGGGAAATCGCGACTGGAAGGGTACTGTACAAACTCACCGTATTCTAAGCTGCCGAGCAGCGATTTAACAATTCTCTCTCTAAGCTTTGGAGTTTGTGCTAAAATTGCTATGCTTTCGAGCACATTTGACTTCCCCGAAGAATTTGGACCTACGAAGATAGTAAGAGGAGCAAGCTCCAGTTCCAAGTTTTCGATACTTTTGAAGTTCTCGATCTTTATCTTTGAAAGCATAGTACTATTTTGGTTTTAAACTATTTTAATACTTCTGCCGTATAAAAAGCAAAGGAGCGCAAAATGGTGGATTATCGCACTGTAATACGACTGCTTGCCATTGGATGTGTCATCGCGGCACTTGTCGGCGTGCTATTGCTTTCGGGCACAAAGCAGGAGTGGCGTGTGACCGATGAGGGATTGCTGGAATATCCTCCATGCACGCCGGATTATCAGTTGACGCCGCTCGAAACGGGTGATAATTACACACTGTATGAGGTCAAAT
>DATKWH010000132.1:0-6873 GCA_035529655.1 Bathyarchaeia archaeon | reverse complement strand
GCGGTATCACCATTTTCACGGTTATCCGGTACTCTCCTGCCCGTTCCGATAACCAGGTGAGCAGATACGCGATGACGCGCGTTATCAGATACGCAAGGATAAGGATCAAAATCGCACTCAGGATCGTGCCGAAATTAATCGCCTTCAATGGCACATCTACCAACGTCGTATCTACCATGCTACCAGATCACCCCCGCTTTCTTCAGGTGCCCTACTACGCACTTCAAGGCTTCGGGATTGACCGAATAATACCCGTTATCAACGGTGATTAAATCCTGCTGAACTAATCGAGAAAGTACCTCCTCTACCTTACTATCGCCGCTCATTGCCGCCAATTCTTCCTTTGTAACCGATTCCATTGACAGGATGCAATACAGGATGAAGGATTCGGTATAATCCAGTTCGATCTTGAAAGAGCACTCCTTCACATAACTTGGTTTGATCTTGGGATACTCAAGGCTCTTTTCCCAGATCTTTTCCGCAACGCCAGGATTGCCATTTGAATAATAATTAAGTAGCTCAAAAATGATGTCCTGGGGCGTTTTTACCTCTTTCTTCCTTGATAACCGGAATCTGAGCAGATTGTAATTGAATGCTATAGACGGAATGTTAACGGTTTTCCCCAGCGGTTTTACCGTGACCGGGACTCTGCTGAACGTAATGAACGTTTGATTCTCGGACTTAACGTCATCGACGAATTGTATCTCGTCCTCCTTATAGCGTGATAAGATCAGCTCTTTCGTTTCCTGTGTAGTGAATTTCGGAAGCTTCAACTGGACGGGGAAAAACTGGCCGACATTGATCACCTCGTCAAGATAGTTCCAGGCATAGAGGTTCCAGGTCGTTATGAACAGGTTATCCGAGGATAATACGGATTTCAAGAACTCATCGAGAATGCCAAAACCACCGATCGCGCGCGTAAAAAGGAAATGGCAATGATCAACGATCACGATGCCTTTTGGCTGTTCTGGTAACCGTACCGCATCTTTATTCTTGATAAGTGATGAAAATAGCAATTTCGTTACCTTACGAGCGGTCATCTTCTCTATCGCATTGACAAGCGTGGTTCTTCCAGCAAAGGGCTCTGCAATAATTGCTATATCTGATTTTCGCCCTGATTCAAAATCGTTTATGGCTTTCTGAATACTCTCGATTTCCTCTTTAAATCCTATTAGTTCATCCGAGATTTGTTTCTCAGCATTATCCATTTCGTAACCTCGTTTACCATTCTCTAAGATTTCTCGTGCGCTGACTTGTTATTTTTGCTCTACCTACCAGTTTTAGTTCTGAATTGATTCGTTCCACCTAACTCTTTTCTGTTTCTATAGGTAGATCCTGCATTTAAAATGTGGTGGTTTTATGCGAATAAAATTTTTTAGAACTGGATACCGCGAGACCGCTTCAGTCTTATTAATTTTGTCATTCATCATAATATTATGTGATTTAAATTATTTAAACACCTTCGAGAGGTGATAAATAGTGCCAAGAATCTTTAAAAAGATGTCAGAGAAGGGCGGTCTCCCTCCGGGGGCCCTCGTTTACATAGGAGAACAGAAGGTTGAAGAAGTCGTAATTACCCTTTTTGATTATGATCGCGAGCGATATGAGGAGAAGGAATTAAAATCCGTTGAGGAGTGTTTTCCATACAAAGACACGCCGACCGTTAGCTGGATAAACATAGCTGGCATCCATCAGGTGGAGATTATGGAAAAAATCGGCAATCATTTTGGCATCCATCCCCTTGCAATTGAAGACATTCTTAACACTGGGCATCGTCCGAAGATGGATGACATGGATGATTATCTCTTTATCGTCTTGAAAATGCTCAACTATAACGAGGAAGATGATGAGATTGATGCAGAGCAAGTGAGCATCATCATTGGACAAAATTTCGTTATTTCATTTCAAGAGAAGGAAGGAGATGTTTTTGAGCCCGTCAGGGAAAGGATCAGGAAGAATAGGGGGCGTATAAGGAAAATGGGTGCGGATTATTTAGCCTACGCACTATTGGATTCTATCGTGGATAATTATTTCACGATTCTTGAGAAGATAGGGGAGCGGATAGAGTCCTTGGAAGAGGAATTGGTAGAAAATCCATCAACTCAAACACTTCAGGAGATACACAGTTTAAAGAGCGGGATGATATTTTTGCGTAAATCTGTATGGCCTCTCAGAGAGGTTATTAGTGAATTGGAGAGAGGAGAATCACCGCTCATCAAAGAAACCACGGTAATTTATCTCAGGGATGTCTACGACCACTCAATTCAGGTCATTGATACCGTGGAGACGTTCAGGGATATGATTTCGGGAATGCTTGATGTCTACCTTTCCAGCATAAGCAACAAGATGAACGAGGTAATGAAGGTGCTTACTATTATAGCAACCATTTTTATTCCCCTGACTTTCCTTGCAGGGGTTTACGGAATGAACTTCAAGTATATGCCTGAACTTGAGTGGTATCAGGGATATTTCGCTGTTTTATGTGTAATGGTGATTATAGGTATTGGAATGGTGATTTATTTCAGGAAGAAGAAATGGTTATAAGAGGTAGCTAACAGGGATGGATTGTATTTTCTCTTGTCCACTTTGATTGTGATCTTTGTGTCTTTTCTTATAGTAAGAGCAGCCGCAATCGCTTTGATGATGACCGGGATGGATGAGAAAATCCACAGCCTTTTAGGAGGGTCCAACCGAGGACCTTCTTCATCTCTTTGAAGGCTATCTATGGGCTCGTGCGAGCAATTATAGCAGAGGACTCGTCTTTAGTTGGCAGTTCTATTGCAAAATCTAAATTAACCGAGAAAGAATAGATGGTCTTGGACATTGAGCAGGGCAAAGCGTGGATCCCCATTCCAAAAGCGAAAGAGACCATCATAAAAGAGGGTGACAGACTTGTGGTGTAGGGCCCTCTTGAGGTCTTGAAGAGTCTATTCAGAGAGGAATGAACTACTCTGGTCAAAAGAGACGCGATAAAGGAAATAGTACTGAGAAAGGGGTTTGATATTTAAGACTATTTTATGATACTATTTTGCTTCACCCGTCCATCTCCATTGATGCCGCGATCATCGAAATGATATTAACTAACGGACAACATCGCTATCGTTCCGATAAAATGCCTGCGTGTATGTCGCAACTGCAAAGAGCTAGAAATGCCGGTTTCGGCATTATGGAGAAAACTTGCCGCGGGAAAGGATGATGAGTTCCATAGTAAAGGAAAAGTGCGGCATGCGGAAGAGGACAGAAAAATAATTTTAGTATGTATGAGACAGTAAATGGAAGGAGGAAAAACTTATTTAAACTCCGAGCCTAAGTTTCTTTTAAAAATGTATAAGCGGATCGTCATGATCGTTGATTCCGGTATAGAAACGAAATTCGGCTCAAGTTATGCGCTTTTAATCGCGAGAGTTTCCCGTGCGAAATTATATCTCGTCCCCGCATTTCGAGATGGCGAGGTCCTTGCCAACTTAGAAGAAATAAGAAGCAGAGCAGAAAAGGAAGGGATAGAAACAGAACAGCTCTCTATCAAGGAGAGTGTGGTGAGAGACGTTAATAAACTGGTACGGGACAAACAGATGGATCTCATCGTTGTTGTTTTGAAAGGCGAACGTGATGGCCGGTTCTTTATTGGCACCCTTGCTCAGCGGCTGATGAAGCATGCACAGGCCTCGGTCATCGGTGTAAGAATCGTCAAGGCGCGACCAATAACGCATCACCGGAAACTGCTTGTACCGGTATCCAACAGGGAATATCACTTCAAAGAGCGGCTATTTCTTATTGATAACCTCGCTAAAAGCTTGAACCTCAACGTTTCACTCTTCCGATGCATAAAATCGGGGGGGCGGTCGTTTGACAGGGATGAGATGGAAGATATCTTCAAGGAAAGCGAGGAATATTTATCGCCCTTTAAAGATGACCTCCACGGAAGCGGCGTAGCTACAGATGTGCGGGTGCAGGTATGCGAGAACAACGCGACGGATAGTATACTTGATGAGGCCATGAGCGGGCGCTTTGATCTCCTGTTGGTGCACGCACTCAAACGAAATGTAGTAAAGGAGTTTTTAGGGAGTAACGAGATGGAGGAGATCATAAGAAGAACCCCTGCAAACCTCCTGCTGTGGAAGTCGAGGGATTGAGTGCGATGGAAGAAGAGCGTACCGACGTGCATGAGACGGAGATTGCGGATGTCCTCAAAGCTTTGAGATCATCACCCGAAGGGTTACCCGAAGCAGAGGTTAAGAAACGGTTTCTCTCCTTTGGCGCGAACGAAATACAAGAAAAGAGGAAAACTCCGCTCTACATAAAGTTCCTGAAACAGTTTTTCAATTTCTTTGCCATCCTGCTCTGGATTGCGGGAGGCCTTGCCTTTCTTGGTGAATATCTTTCCCCTGGCGAGGGGAACTTGAACCTCGGTATCGCCATTATCGGTGTGATCTTCATCAATGCTGTCTTCACCTTCTATCAAGAGTACAAGGCGGAACGAGCGGCAGAGGCTCTTAAAATGATGCTTGCTCCTGAAGCCAGGGTTATAAGGAGTAAGAAGGAGCTTCTGATACCCGCACGCGAGGTGGTAGTCGGCGATATCATTCTGCTATCCGAAGGGGACCGAGTCCCCGCGGATGGTAGGCTTACGGAGCAGTATGAACTTAAGGTGAACAATGCGCCCCTGACCGGTGAGTCGTTACCGCAGACGAGAAGCACAGCGCCAGAAAAGGGAGAGCTGTTAGAGGCAAAGAACGCCGTATTTTCCGGCACGACCGTCGTTTCAGGTGCAGGGAGAGCGGTCGTATTCGCCACCGGCATGGGTACAGAGTTTGGGAAGATTGCAGGTTTAACGCAAGAGATAAAGGAGGAAAAGAGCCCGTTACAGAAGGAACTCGCCCACTTTATAAGAGTAATATCCGCTATTGCGGTCCTGCTCGGTATCGTGTTCTTCTTTACCGGATGGGTGATAGGAAGGGATTTTACTGCGAACTTTATTTTTGCCATCGGGATAATAATTGCCAATGTACCTGAGGGTCTCCTTCCTACGGTGACGCTTACCCTCTCCATAGCCTCTCAGCGGATGGCAAAGAGAAATGCGCTTATAAAGAGTCTCAACTCGGTTGAGACCCTGGGCTCAACAACGGTTATCTGCACTGATAAAACCGGAACCCTGACCCAGAACGAGATGACTGTAACGAGGATTTTCGTTAATAACAGGGAGATGGAAGTTACAGGTTCTGGCTATAAGCCTGAAGGTGAACTCCTCGATAATAAGAAAGAGGTGTCAGAGGGAGATATAAGAGCCATCGAACCCTTTTTGAAGACGGCATTCCTATGCAATGATTCAGAACTCACCGTGAAAGAGGGTAAGCATGAGATCATAGGCGATCCAACCGATGGAGCTCTTCTTGTGCTTTCAAAGAAGGTCATGGATACCCAAAAGCTGCTGAGTGCCGAAGAGCGAATCTTTGAACTTCCCTTTACCTCCGAGCGGCAGATGATGAGCACCATCTACAAGGGCGGTGAGAAGACGGTAGCCTACGTGAAAGGCGCGCCCGAGTCCATACTTCTCCGGTCGAGTACGATTCTTATTGATGGGCGTGAAGAGCCGTTATCAGAGGCGGAGCGAAAACGGCTCGAGGCGGTGGCCGAGGGCTTTGAGAAGGAAGCTTTGAGGACCATCGCCCTTGCGTATAAAGCAGTCCCGCTGCAGGAGTGCTTTACCGCAGAAGAAGTAGAGCAGGACCTTATATTTCTCGGGTTCGCAGGGATGATCGATCCGCCCCGTACCGAGGTCAGAGAAGCGGTGATGAACTGTAAACGGGCGGGAATAAAGATCGTTCTTATTACGGGTGATAACAAGCTTACCGCAGAGGCGATAGCGCGAGCTGCGGGCGTTGTAGAAGGTGAACCGGTGGTCATAGAAGGTCCCGACCTTAATAAAATGGACCGTGCGGAATTGAAAGAGATTTTGAAGAATCAGGAGATTATCTTTGCACGGACTGCGCCGAAACACAAGATGGACATCGTCATGGCATTAAAAGAGATGGGTGAGGTGGTGGCCGTTACGGGCGACGGAGTCAACGATGCCCCGGCCCTCAAGGAGGCTGACATTGGCATTGCTATGGGCGCCGGAACTGACGTGGCCAAAGAAGCTTCAGATGTCATCCTGATTGACGATAATTTCAAGAGCATTGTGGATGCAGTAATGGAAGGGCGGACGGTCTTTGACAATATCAAGAAGTTCGTCACCTATATCCTCACCAGTAACATTCCTGAAATAGTGCCCTTCTTAATTTACGTACTCTTCAGCGTTCCCTTACCATTAACCGTAATCCAGATACTTGCTATTGACCTCGGAACAGATATGGTGCCTGCAATTGCCCTTGGGGCGGAACCGCCAGAGGTGGACGTTATGGAGCGACCGCCGCGGTCGCGTAAGGAGAGGATGCTGAATCTCCCCACCCTCCTAAGGTCATATGGGTTTATCGGACCTATTGAAGCAGCGGCAGGTATTCTTGGATTCTGGGTGGTCTTAATTGAGGGAGGATGGGTAAGGGGTATGGATCTCCCACCCTTAGATCCTCTTTATATAAAGGCAACCACCATGTGTCTTGCTGCTATTATTATCTGCCAGATAGCCAACGGTCTCCAATGCAGGAGCATGAGGAACTCGATCTTCAAGATCGGATTCTTCAAGAACAAGTATATTTTCCTGGGGATTGCCACAGAACTGCTGCTCATACTCGGGTTTTCGTATCTCCTCTTCTTCCAGCGGTTCCTTGGTACCGGCCCACTTGAGCTGAAGCACTGGCTCTTCTTTGTACCGTTTGCCATCCTCATTTTTGTAGTCGAGGAGATCCGGAAAGCGATCAAGCGGAGGCTTGAGCG
>DATKWH010000131.1:0-50544 GCA_035529655.1 Bathyarchaeia archaeon | reverse complement strand
TCGTACATAGTTCCTTTCAGAAGGTGAGAGTCTCAGTCTCTTATCAATAAAATATTGCACTGCTGCATCAAAGTCAATATCATCGCCATCAAATTGCCTCTTAAATTTTACTAACCCCTCCGGTCTGAGCATCTGGAATTCCCTCCGAATGGTCTTTACCAATCCCTTATACTTCTCAATAGTCTCAAAATAGAATTTGTTTGACTCACCCTCTAAGACTCGTTCTCTAACCCGCGTCCAATTTACGCGATAATCGCCGATATCACTACCCCATTCGGGATATAAATACGCACCTTGCTCGCGCTGAAGTTCATTTTCATCTCGCACTGAAGTTTCAAGGTCGCTTAAATAATCCTCCACATTGTTCGGCTCAAGCGCATCAACTCGTGACTCAACATCCTTGGGTTTGACTCCTTTCTTTTTGTACAAAGCGCGTAACAGCTCTCTTACTGTATCCTCTGAAGCATAATTTACTGAATCCTTTTTATCACCGCTCGGAGTGCTTTTGGCTTGTTCGCGCTCTATCTTCCCGGTTATTTTTCGCGCCGTCCTCCCAAAATTGCCTATCGTTTGATCAACTTGAGATTGGTCTAACGGTGCTGAAAAGGGAGGCACTGGTTGATAGGGTTCGTGAAAATGGTCATCTATCAAAAAATATAATTCGGCAGCCACTCGTGCAGTTTCGTGGACGTCAGCATCAGGAAATGATAACTTCTGGCTTAGTGATAACGCTTTGTCAAGTATTTGTTCTATTTCTTCTGGAACTTGCTCTTTTGTTCTCCCAGCCATTAACTTTTGCGCTATAAGCTCCACTGCTCTTTGTTTATCAGTGGCTAATTCCTCAAGCGAAGGCCTTTTAGATACCATGTGAACGCTCATTTCTGATATTTGTTCACCGAGAACGGGATATTCTGCTTGCAGCCGTGTATTGATCCTATAATCTTCAAGTATGGTCGTGAGATCCTTCGCTAACACCGGCTCAGGGAAGAGTTCATAAAAGTTCCCCATCTCGCTCGTTCCATTCATGTTCCCTCACCCCCATATTTCGCCCTTAATCTACTGGCGACATCCTGCACTCTCATCAGCTCAAAATCGAAACTACCGTATTCTAAATGAGCTTCTTCATGGGTCGCCATAACTTTGTACATCGTGAAATTCCTATCTTCTTCTTGAAACTCCTGAACTCGCTCTGGAAGATAGATCCTCGCACCGTCGGTTGAGGCTCCCCGTGCTTCCACAATCTCGATTCGGTAGCCTAACAGGGCATTAAGATAATTTGCAAGAACGGGTTTTACTTTCTTCAGCGCAAGACCTTGGGTGAGTGCATCAATAAAAGCAGCATATTCAGAAGACTCGCCACGCACAAACGAGGCTGCTCTCCCTTCTCCTATCTTCGCCAACTCAGCCGCGTGGGCGGCAACCTTCTCGAACCCGTCATAACCAACCCTATCAATGAGATCGGGGCTCACCTCCAGCAAACTAACGGCGGTACTCCCACTATACTCAGCGACCTGAGTACAAAGAGCGTAAACATCGTTCACCAACCCTTTATCCCCGTATTTGTGCAATTGCTTAAAGAGATCAGGACATTCGTTAAGCAATCGAACAGCAGTTCTCCAATTATAATCCTCCGCTATCTGACAACTGAGACCATACACACCCGTAACGAACTCTTTATCACCATATTTGAGCAATTCCACAATGAAATCAGGACACTCATCAAGTAATTTAGCAGCAACAAAACCATCATCCTTGTTGACCTGACGACAAAGATCAGCAATCTTCTCCAAGCAATCATTACTCACTCGATTAACGAGTTCCGGACTCATCTCCAGCAACCGAGCAGCAACAAAACTATCCTTTTTGGCAATCTGACTGCAGAAAGCCGCAACTTCCTCTAATCCGTCGTACCCTACTCGATCAATGAACTCTGGGCTCATCCCCAACACGCTAACCGCGGTTCGCCAACTGTACTTGGCGACCTGAGTACTGATACTCGCAATCCGCTCTACACCTTCGTACCCCGCGCGGTCAATTAGTTCCGGGCTCATCTCCAGCAGCCTAACCGCAATCTCTCTATGGGCCTTGGCTACCTGACTGCTAAGACCTGCAATCCGCTCTACACCTTCATAACCTACTCGATCAATAAGCTCTGGACTCATCTCCAGCAGCCTAACCGCAACATCACTATGATCCTTGGCTACCTGACTGCTAAGGCCTGCAACCTTCTCCAAACCTTCATAACCTACTCGATCAATAAGCTCTGGACTCATCCCAAGCAACCTAACCGCAGTTCTCCAATTATACTTTGCGACTCGACCACTGAGACCGTAAACCTCCTTGACCAATTCTTTATCGCCGTGCTTCAGCAACCGATCAATAATCTCTGGACTCTCATCAAGCAACCGCGCAGCAGCAAGAATAGTATCCCGGGCGACCTGACGGCAAAGGCCATAGACCTTCATCACCAATTCTTTATCGCCGTATTCCAGCAAAGTATCAATGAGACCCGGACTCTTATCCAGCAACCTAACCGCGGTTCCTCCACTATACCTGGCGACCTGGGTACTGAGACCTGCAACCTGCTCTAAACCGTCATAACCAACTCTATCGAGCAACGGATATAATTCGCTAACCAGTTTCTCAAGTACTTCACCTTCGTAATACGCCTCAAGCAGTTTCTTTATTTTCCTCTCTCCAAGAGCACGTTTGATAGAATTCCTTACCATCTTCTGGCAGACCACAATAGTTACCTTTACTTTGTCACATTTAAAATTTACCGCCGAGAACGCTGAGTTCACAGAGGAAATTAGATGCCGGGTTAGGGGTTAGTTGTCAGGTATTAGTAGCCGCCCTAAAACCTAACCCTTTAAACCTACATCCTCTGCGTTCTCCGTGAACTTGTGGTTAATCTGACATCAAGCTACAGGTTAAAGTAATTTTTAAGGATTTCTTCTATGCTTCTTTTGAGATCTGCATCGTGCGTTAACGGCTCTGTCATAGTCGAATAGAGCGCGTCTCTCATTGGCACGCCACTTTTGAGCAAAGTGCCTGCATAAACTAGCTCTCTGGTAGAAACGCCTTCTTCGAGTCCTTGATTTATGAGATTTCGTATTTTATTCGCGGCTTTTACCAACCTTCTTGCAGTATCCTCTTCGACGCCCGTCTCCTGATGAACAATTTGAGTTTCTAAGTCTTCACTTGGCCAGCCAAGATTGATACTTACAAACCTCTGTCTTGTGCTCTGTTTCAATTCTTTCAAGACGCTCTGGTAACCGGGATTGTAACTAATTACCAGCATAAATTCATCCGGGGCGTGGAATATCATACCGAGTTTCTCTATCAACAAAGATCTTCTATAATCTGTTAAGGGGTGAATGACGACCGTGGTGTCTTTTCGTGCTTCCACGACTTCATCCAGATAAATGATCCCACCATTTTTTACCGCCATAAGAAGAGGACCATCAATCCACTCAACTTCGTCGCCTTTGATGATATACCTTCCCGTCAGGTCATTCCCGCTTAAATCATCGTGACAGGCAACGGTAAAGAGTGGCCGACCTAACTTCCAGGCCATGTACTCAACTAATCGTGTTTTACCACTTCCTGTAGGGCCCTTCAGCATAATTGGAAGTTTGTTCTCATAGGCGGCTTCAAATAGTGCAACTTCGTTTCCTTGCGGTAAGTAAAATGGTTCCTCCTTTATTTCAAAGCTACCATCCTCATATAATCTGGAGTCCAATCTTTCTAACAAATATACTCACCTGATAGTGACTACAAGAGCACGCAAATATTTAAATCTTTTCTACTTTTGGTGTTTGGATGCCGTGCCACGGCATCGGCGTAATAAAGCCAGAAGGTGTGAAAAGTCAATGCGAGAGAGGAGACACAGTGTAGAAACGCTTAGCTTAAAACAACCCTATCTATCAGAACATTCCCCTCAATAGATGTAAAAGAATGACAATGGCCGCACCGATGACGCCTCCGATCGCACATATCAGGAGGACCACCCAGGTGTATGCGATCTTCAATCCAAGGACGAGGTTTGCAGCTAAAAGAACGAGCAACCCGAGGATCGAATTTACAATGAGATGCTTAACCACCTTGAACACGAGGTACACCACGATTACCATTACAATTAACGCAAAAAGTATAAAGAGTTCTGCTAACATCAAATCTCCCCCCATTCCAGCCATCTTGCGGTCACATACCCACTTTCAGTCTCTTGTTGCTCCATCTTCATAGTTTCATTCATAGTTTTACCGCTACATCTGGATTTGTTACAAGCCTATAAAGATTCGTGCCATGAATAAAAAATAAAAAAAGAAAAAAGAGGGGATTGATAAAAAAACACCCCCAAAAACTTATGCGCCCATATTTATAGATGGATGCGGTGCTACTGGTTCAATCTCGTGTTCTGTTTTGTTCGCTTCTGCGACAATCATGTCTGCCATGCCGACCAGCGGGAACACCGTCGGTGCATTCTCTATTGGCCCGTAAAGCACGAAATCATGACCCGCTATTACCGGGATAATATTAGAGGCTATGTCGCATGTATGGAACACGTCTGCGCCAAGTCCAGCCCATTTAGTTTTACCCGGTCTCTCAGGGTCAGCTATTTTTTCCGCGTGCTCCTTCCGGAACGTCTTCAGCCAGGTCCACGCGGAAGGTGCATTGTGGATACCCAATCCTACTGCAATACCGAATTTCGATTTGACCGCAAAGCCTGAAGCAACGGCCGAACCACACCCTGCGCCGATGGGCAGTGTAGCTGGATCACACATCTGTTTCGTTACGCCCAGGTCCCGCGCCAGGTAGACCAATCCTTTCTCAAAGGTGCCTGCTCCTGTCTCTAACAGGTCAATCTTCCCTGCTACCGTGGAATCTTTTGGATTGAACGCCAGTATAATCGCTGCTTCTATTCTGGAATTCTTGATCGCTTCTAACTCCTCTGGTGAACACGAAACGTTTATTGAGTTATACACCGCCTTCTCTATCAGTCCCACTTCATCTGCGTACTTGAGCCCTGCAACCTTTGCATCCGCCACCGTCGAGTCGATCAAGAAAGGAACGTCACTCACCTCGGTGCAGAACGCGATCTCTTTCTCCATCGCCTCTGGTGATTCCGAAAATATCTGCATTATGCATGGATTCCCGGTCAAATCAGAGAACTCCTCTTGCTTCTTCAACACCTCTTCCGCTGCTTTCTTGTCAAATATCCCTTTATCCGCATCTTCGACCAGATAATGCTTCGCGTAGAATATCGTGCCACAAAGGACAGTTGCGTGCTCTCCTGGCTGGCCTCCTACCTTCAATCCCGCAATATCATATACATCCTGTTCTCTATCAAACAAAAACATTTTTTTCCGTCTCCTCCTATTTATGCCATCAGGAATATCACATACGTAACTATTCCTATCATTACGCCGTATAAAAGACCGACTGTGAAACCTATTTTTTCGCCCTGTCGTTGCCAGAGTTCTCCTGCGACGAATTCCACTCGTTCATCCATGTCATTTATTCGCGCCAGGAGTTTTGTGTGCTCAGGTGGTGTTGTGGCGACAGGAACAGCTTTCTCCTCCAGTTCCGCCTCCAGTTTCTGTAAAATCTCTGCTTCCACTTCCTTCTCTATCGCCTTTTCCATCTCCTCTTCTGGCTTCTTTTCTTCTCCCATTCTTCTTTTCTCCTCTTATCCTCCTACACCATTACCAAAAGTTTAAGACCGACGAAAAGGGTACTCACGAAAATCCCGATTGCCAGACCTTTTACGAATCCTGCCCAGAGTCCCGCTGCGAACCGTGAATCACGGCCGATCATTGTTATAAAGTGTCTCAGATCCTCTATTCGCGCGGTTAAAACCGCCGTTTCCGGTGTTTGTTGTACTACCTTCTCCTTCTGTGGCGCCATTTATATCACCCCCAATATTAGTGGCAAAAGGAAGATGAACGCGCTTATCAACCCCGCCATGAGTCCGAAAAGACCGTTTTTCGATAGCCCAGAGGTTAACTTCTGGTCCCTCGCAAGTAACGTTGTCTTATAGGTTATCTGCTCCGTGGCACGGTTTATTACGGCCATGTACGGTGATGCAGGCATGGCTAACGGCATTTCTAATACTGCTGCACCCGCTTCCTCGACACCCAGTTTCACAACCATCGGGTCTTCAGGATACGCTCCCGGATCTCGCGCTGTAAGCTCTTTGACCTTTGCATTGATCTTACCATAATCCTCCTCCCCGAGCATGTCAATTACTTCCACCTGGTCTCTGAATCGCGCAACCGCTTCATCCGGTAAATTCTCGATGTATGGAATTGCTCCTGTGGTTCCGATTATCTTATGATTTGATGGGTCAACACCGTTCGCCACCAGTGCGATCAATGAACCGCCGCTTATATGCCCTGGAACTTCCGCACCGGCTGCGATGAGGAATCGTATGTTTGGATTTGAGATAACGTTCGTCATTATCTTCTCTAACCCGATGTTCTCTGTTTTATCCGGTCCCTGTATTGCGATACCTTTCAGGTGCTCGATGTGGAAATACGACCCATTTGAGGATATTGCCACGCAACTCTGCGGATCGCCAACTTCATAGTCGCCGGTTACCAGCGGCCAGCCATCTGGAACTTCTTTCTTCTCTGCCATCTTCACACACCGCCTCCTAAGGCTATGAACACTATTGCGACCGCTAACACCGCAAAGGTAACTCCGAGCATGAAAAAGGTCATGAAGCCCGCGTTACTCAACGCTCCCTCTCTGTTTGGCTGTGACAGGTTGAAGCCGGTGGTCGGATCAAGGCAATTGAACAGGTCATCCACTGCGGATTCCAGAACCGTTATTTGCTCTTCTATCGGTGCAAGATTTACTTTATAGAACCCTGGTCTGCTGACTCCTACGGTAAGCGTGTCTGGATCCAAAACAATACCAAACTTTTCATTGATTACGATCATGTTTTCTTTTTTCCTCCTTCCTTTATTCTATCGTTTTGATCATTCCTGTTCCCACTGTTGCATAGCACTCATCCATGCAGGCCTTGATGAACATCCTGAAGAACACTACCCAAACGATCACTCCAAAGACTATCAATGACACCCCGTCTAAAATTCCATACGGAGAAGTACCAAGTCCGATCATCGCCAATCCCAACAGGACGCATATCAACCCTGAAATCTCCACTGCAACCATCCTTGTTCTCTCTCTTCGCTCATCTGGTCCGAGACATGCGTTGTACGGGTGAAGCATCGCAAAACAATTGAAGATGAACAGCAGTGCTATAAGCCCTGTATTCATTACGTTGTCTACCACTGCAGCGAAGCTCAGCGAGCCGGTCAAGATGGAACTTTCGAGCAATATTGCAAGTGTCCCTGCCATTCCTAACTCCATCATCGCTCTCTCTAATCTCGGGATTTTCATCGCTATGAACTTCTCACCGTTCGCAAATATGCCTGATATGTAGCCGATAATCCCCATGATGATGACACCAACCAACACCGCTGGATACAACTGACCCACTCTACCATACTCCGCGACGGCTAATCCCATCAGCGCACCTACAACACCATAACCTGTCGCCAGCACGCCTATGGATGGAACACCCGTCCCTAATCCATATTTAGACGTCTTTCGCACTGAATCCATACCCCAGAGAAAAGCTAAGAGTAGCCCCACTCCTTTGATCACTGCTGGCAATCCCGTAAATATGACTATCACCGCTGCAATTATGCCTGCGATAAGCCCCATCTCGGTCTCTTCCGGCGGGAACTTGAACGACAATCCCTTCTTCGGCGCTTCTTCTTCTTCTTCCACTACTGCTGGTGTTACTGTCATTTTACAATGCCCCTCCTAATATTATTGTTGCAAGCACGACCACTATTCCGCAAAGCAGCGAGACGGCTAACGATGAAACAAGTGCTTTTGGCAGTCTCTTGAACTTCGGATCGTGGAATCCCTCTATGGTACCTCGTATGTTGTACGCTGCAAGTATCGCATTGGCTACGAAGATGGAGAATGCTACAACCGCTGCCGTTCCTGCTGAAAAGTGCGCGTAATTGAGTAGCGCGTAGTACATCAGTGCACCTCCAAATCCACCTATGAAACCACCCATGGTGCCTGAGACAAAAACCACATTTGGCACGCCATGACCATCGGTTTGAGGTGTCTTGTACGCAGTCTGTGGTTCCTTGGTTATCGGATCCACCTCTACTCTGCCTGATACCGGAACGACACCGCAGCCAAAGGCATACAGGACATTCGCCATGAACATGACCACACAGATCATCACCGTCGCACCCAATGCACCGGATAACGATACGAGAAGAAGATTGTCTGTGAAAGTAGCCACTGATGCCGCTGTGAATAATCCCGTCAGCACCGCTCCGAGCATTATCTGGACTGTCCCCGTTGCGATCCCTGTTGCGGTGCCCATTGCCGCTGGTGCTCCTCCTACTGGTAGGAGATGAGCTCCTAAACTTGCGAGTAACCCGCCTATTACTACACATCCCACTATCAAAATCATTATTACTGGTTCCATTTTATCACATCACACTCCTACAAAAGGCCCATATTTCTTTCTCACCCATTTCACGAACACCAGGTTTCCCACCATCAACGCTGCTACTATAAGGAGTCCCAGTACGATAGCGAATATCGCTGCCATATCACCGGTCGCTGTAAAGACGGGTAATGCTGGTAAAAAGCCTCCGAGCTGCATCCCAACCATACTTCTCCAGTTCTCAAAGAGAATGATGAGTCCGAAGGTCAGTCCCGTACACGGTCCACCGAATTTCGCACAGAACCCTGCAATGTCCTTCTGTGTCCGTACACCGCATTCTGCGTATCGCGTGATCTTACCGTGGTAAACTACCCGCTTACCTTCTCCAAACGGTCTGTCTTGAAACTCTCGCTCCGTTCCATAATGGACGTCACCGGTAGAGGATCCTATCGCGCCCACCGTAATCCCCCAGATGAAACCGAGCAGGGGTAGTGCGAACGGATGGTTCAATGCTGTGTTCCCTGACAGAGTCCCTAAGTTGCTCTGTATGTATGCTATTACGGTGATACAGAACGTCGTCATAAACGCGTGCGCTCCAATCGGCATCAGATGTCCGTATAACACATCGAGATAGATTGGCTGCTCGAAACGCTTCTGTCCTGCTACTCTGCCGCAATGCGCTGTCGTCGCAAATATCACATTCATCATTGTTGCCGCGAGTACCCCGATGGGTATTGCCAGTACCGCCGCCTTCCATTCCTCACCCGGAACTAAAGGCTCAAACTGCCGCAATAGTAACCATGCTATCGTCCCCGCGGTTACGCAATACATTGCATTCGATAATGGCTCGCCTGAAATCGCTTTGTTAAAGAACCGATTTACCTGCCCCACCTGCGCCGCTAACTGCACCTGCGAATTCGGATTGCTCTGAGATCCCATATCTGACTCCAAGTCCTCGAACGTACATGCTATGAACGCTAAGAACGCTATCACTAACATCCATGCAAAAAGCAATACTACTTCTATTGGCATGAACGAAAAATAGACAGGGGCACCATATAAAGCTTTCTATTTTTTCCGGTACAAAAAATGGTTTAGATGATTTAAGTTTACGCTTAAATAGCTATTGTTTTTGGTTATAAATATAACCGAAATGGCTAACATAAGCCGGTGTGCTGAACGCGGAGAACGTACTGAGGTTTTATAGATAGCAGCCATATTTTGACGTAAGAGCGTATATCTATGTATGGGCTTGTTCACCAAAAAACCGAAATGTTTATTAAACGACGTTGTGTTTATACCTTAAGCATGTGCACTGCGAGCGCAAGGGAGCACAACCAATAATGGGATTATTTACAAAGAGGCACCGGCCAAAATTATTGGAAACGGAAAAGATTCATTATTCGGAGTTGCATTATAGATTACGACTGTCCCGCGGGGACCTCTCACTACGACCTATTTTTATCGTGGCTAGTGTTGAACTTGGGAACAGCACCACTAAGGCTATCTTAACCGCGACAAATCTTAAAAGTGGACAGACCTATATCCTTGACAAGGCAGTAAAAATGACCCGTGAGGCTATATCTCCTCGCGAGGCCTTCTGCCATACGATTAGTATGGTTGACCTTTCCGAGGATTCCATTGCGGAACTGGTGAAAGCGACGTTGCAGGAATGTACACGGTCCGCAGGAATAACCATCACTGATATGCATTTCGTAGTGCGCTCAACCGGTGTCACCGCGTGTTTCTACAAAATAGATGAGGTAGCGGGGGTAATAAAAGCCTTAGCAAAAGGATGCATGCTTGCTGGTGTGCCGCCCCGGAAGATGATTTCTCCTATGACGATAGAGAACATCCCCCCTGATTTGAGGGCTTTTTCGCGGATGGAAAAGACTTATTTCGACGGCGCTGTGACCGGGGACCTCCCACCGGGGGGGGAGTCGATAGTGGGAAATGAGATGGAGGGTGAGCTTGTAACTGCGGGACTTAAAGAAGCGGCTAAATGGTTGGATGTTGATTATCGTAGCCCTGTTCTATCTTTAGATTTCGGCACTACCCTCGCAGGTAGAATAACCGATGGTGGGTTGCCATACGCGCGTGTTATAGGAAGCTTTTGCGGCTTAGCCGGTGCGATACCTGATGCGGTGGTATCAAAGGTGGTGAACGTTAATTTCCCTTCAGTACTCGATTTAGCAAAAGCGAGTCTCCGGGGGAAGAGAATAAGGAAGGAGGTAGTAAAAGGGTACGTAGAGGAGATCTTAGAGCTTGTACGCATAGAAAAAGTAAAAAATGGCAGCACGAGAATGGGTGGAATTCCGGTGAATGTAGACGCCGCGGCGAAAAATGGCGTAGTGCTCATTGGAGTCGATGCAGGAGAGAACCTCTCAAATCTACCTAAAATAGCGGATATCGGTGTCGAACTCGTGAAAGATGAGGGGGAGCAATATATCATCCCGGTAATAGATGAGTTGTCGGCGTGTGTAGTGGAAGAGTTGGTGGGAATAGCGAATGAGGAGGGTTTACTCCTGCATAACACGAAGATAGGGATAACCGGAAGAGCGGGAATAACGGGGAAAAAGCCCGAACTTTTGTTGGAGAAGCTAAGCACATTATTTGGTAGAAATATGGATAAAGAGGTGGTATTTGCAGACGATGCGCTGGCAAGAGGTGCGGCTGTCCTTGGGAAGTGCATGCACCAGTTTGGAACCGTAGGGAATCCAATAGGAGGCGTTCAGGGTCGCGGATGTTTGTATGGCCAGCGGGTAAATGTGCAGAAAAAATAGCAATCGGAATATATATAAATTTGCCGGTGTTTTTCCTAAATTAGCGGATATATATAGTATAGTAAGTACCGGTTAGGGGAGAATGTTGAGATGGAGGTAAAAGTTGAAGGGGGGGATGATTTTGCTAATGCCTCTTACGAGAAGATATGTATGAGTACACTTAGGGATGTGGGAGTGAGAAGTAGTTTAGACCTCGTTTACATGTATTGCAACCCGAAGGAACACGTTTTTATTGTCTCGGTTAAGATAGGGCGGGTGGCAAGTCCGATAAAGGTAGGGGACATAACGCACCGAGAAGGAGAGAATTTTAGGATAACGAATGAGACATATGCACCTAAATTGCTTGCTCTGCTTTGGGAGATGTATGGAGAGCGAGTTCAGCAAATAAGCAGATTAGAGATAGGTTTAAAATTAGAGGAGAAGGAAGTAGACGAACTCAAGGAGTTGGTTGTCTATGACCCCAGAGAGGATTTAGTAGCGAGACTCTTGGATGGTATGGACAGGATATTCCCGGAAGGTGCAAGAGTCCGGTCTACAATCACTTCTACCGGTAGATTGACTATTATCGCCTCTGAGAATCCAATAGGGGAGGAATGGAAGAAAAAAGCGGAAGAGCTGGTGAGTGCACATGTATAAAATAATGATGTTTGAGGGTGGTGTGTATAAGTTTAACGAGTTGAAAGAGCTGATAGAGGATATAGGCGGGTTTATACTGCAAGAATCCGTTATGCAGACGGAGACAATGCTGCATTTAGCATTCCCTGAGGAGGAAGAGCGGGTAATCAGGGATAAAATAAAAGATCTGGGTGGTAAGTTCAAAGAGCTGCCTTTAGCCGGTGCGGAGATAGTAATAATAGACCCTTCTCTAGGCAAACACCACGCTGTTGATCCCGTTTGTGATATCGCGGAATTTTTCAGGAGAAAAGGTGCGATCACCAATATGCTGGGTCTGGCGAGGGGTGTGGGACAGAGGATAGCACAGATGACAGCACAGGAGAGGGCGATAATAGAGGAATTTGATGCCGCGGTATTTGTATTTGGCTGTTTTAAGGAGTGTATAGAGGAGAAGGTGCGGTTATGCGCTATGCTTGATGTGCCTTATATGGTGGTTGGGGGGCCACCTGACCTCGAGGTGGAACATTATGTAGGAGGAATAGGAAGGAAGACGGATAGAATGAGGAGAAAAGGTGAAATAGATATTTTAGATGACATGACCGCGGAATTGGGGAAGATCGTAGATGAGAGGAGGCGAGAGATAGAGGAAGACCCGTTAGCTGCTTCTCCTTTGTTTATAAAAGATATGATAGAGATGGTGATACCACCAGAAGCGGGGGAGGAGTTACCGATTATTATCCAATTGGATGGTTTACGGATAAACATAGAGGAAAAAGATGTGGGAAGGATAAAAGAGGTTGAAGTTGGTAAGAAGAAACTCTCTGAAATTTGTGATTTGAAAAAATCTTTGTTTAAGGGTTATTTGCTGAAGATTCGCACGGAAGCTGTAACAGGGAGTGTTTTTTAACCCAGACACCCCTACACTTCCACTGGAGATGGCGACTTCTGCATCCCTCAGGGAATGGTCTCAATAAACTTATCTATGTCGGTGTACACCACGTTTCCAACCACAATAACATCAGCATATCTCAGCATCTCGGCTGTGGTCACCTGAGATTCAATTCCTCCTCCGTAAAACAACGATGCTTCGGTTAACGATGCTCTTAGACTCTTTACCAGGATTGGATCTCCGTAGGTTCCGCTGTATTCCATATAAACGATAGGTAGCCGAAGATACTTTTCGGCATATTGCGCGTAAGCGATGACCTCATCTGGGGTTAAGTCTGTCTTCGCTTTTGTCAGTTTAGCTACGGCGGATTCTGGATTCATAACTATATACGCCTCAGGTATAACTTTTCCCCACGTTATTTTATGCTTCTGTATCCAGTCCTTATGCTTACCCACAATCCACTTCAAATCACCAGCATTGAGGACTAAGGGCACGAAAATATAATCCACAGCCCCATCTAAGACAGCATCAGGAGTTGCAGGCTCCAAAATTTTTGGTATTTTAAAGTCCTTCAGAAGCGATATGAGCTGACCTACATTTGTATTCGTGATGTTTTGAGTACCAGAGATCATAATGGCGTCTGTTCCACTTCCCACAATGGTTTCCAAATCCTCGATAGAGATATACTTATCAGGATCCAGTTTTGTGACATGTTTCCAGTTTTTCCAAGGTTGTATCTGTGGATTCATCTCTTTTTACGATAAAAGCAGTGTAATAAAATAAAAAAGGTTGCTGAAAATAGACAGATAATTGGTTTTTGACTTTTATCTCACCCTTTCACCGCATCTTATGCAATAACTCAGTTATTTTATCGCCATGATAACCGAGTTCCCCGCCTACTTTAAAGCCACGTTTAATTCCTTTATGGCCTTTTCTCGGGGGGTGAAGTCTGAATACAGGTTTGATTTTATAACCCATCAAATCTTTCATCTTCACTTCACCCTCAAACAACGCATGAGCAAGATCTTTTAATGAAGTAAAAGAGGTTTTTTCGTGTAAAAACTCTTCAGTTAATATATCACCCCCTTCTAATCTACCTCTGTTTTTAAATAAAGTCTCAAGGTTGTCCTCAGATATCTCTCCCCAGGCCACGTAATCCTTCGCTTTAATTAGCATTCCCTTGTTGTAATCATTCTCTTCCACGACTACACAGTGGTTTACTCTATGTAACCTGAGAAGTTCTAACGTATGCTTTATCTCCGGCCTTATATTTACACTTCCCCTTAGCCTTATGATTGCGTACATTTTTCATCAATCCAAAGTTTTCACTAAAGCGATTTTACGTAAAGCATCGAATGTTGCGAACGCTTGGTTAAATGTAGTTCTGGTTTGTCCTTTTGTCTGGGCCCATACATCCTTAACACCGGAAAAATCTAATACCCGCTTGGGTATATTACCTGTAGCCAGTCCAATACCTTTAGGTGCAGGTTTTAAGGTTATCTCCACACTTCCGGCTTTTCCTACAACCTTAAAAGGGATCGAATGTGTCCCCCCACAGTTGCACTCCCAAGAACCACACCCGCGCTTAATATGCGTCATGTTCATTTTCGCGTCGCGTACCGCCTTCTCGATACCGCTACGCACAAGAGCGTCCTTACCCAAACCTATACCAATATAACCATCCCTGTTTCCCACAATAACGCACACTCTGAACTTCACCCGCCTTCCTGAATCGGTCATTCTTTGAACAAGGTTAATATCCAAAACCTCCTCGCTGAGTTCTGGAAGAAGCGCATCTACAACTTGATACTCCTTTAAAGGATAGTTAGAGCGAAGAGCATCTCCAAGCGTCTTTATTTCTCCGCTTTTCACCAGCATCCCTAACCGTGTTACAGGCGCCCAAGCATCTAAAACTCTCTCCCTCTCGCTCTCTTTATCCCTTCTTTGTGTCATTCTGTAGTAGACTCCTCCTCTATCACTCTCTCATTATCACTCATTATCATATCTCTCACACTCTGGAACATATCAACAATAGATGGGTTTTGTAAGTAAGTAGCAATGTGGTTCCCGCGGATGCGATCGTCGGCCGGAAAAACCGCAGGGTCGTGTGGGATTGTCAACCCACTATCAAAAGCACCTTTTAATGCCGCATATACGTTAGATCCATGAACAGGGGTATGCAGGCCTATGTCAAGGATACTATCATTAAAACCAGCATCTTTTGCTCTTTTACCAAATAACAAACCTGTAAGATAAGCTGCAGGGCAGTTACATTTCCCACCGTCATACCCATATTTTGTAAGTTCGGAGGACATAGCAGCAATGAGTGTTTTATCGCCGAATTTATCAGTAGCGACCAGTTGCATCCTAATGTTTTTGTTGCTTTTTCTCACAACAACACGATGTTTTTTGCTGAACAACAGTTTCAGTCTTCTGCGATAATCAGTCTTACCTTCTCGTCTTCTTCTAAACGGGACACGATAGGTTGGACCTCTTGCTCTTCCCATCTTTCTATTTAACCTCCGCCCTTGTTAGCAGTTCATTTACCGTTATATAATCATTTAAATGTGCCACCGATCTGAAATCTCCACCATTCGCTTTGTTATATAACATTCTATAAGCGGTTTTATCTACAAAATCATCATCACGGAGTTCCCTTAATCTCCTACGTAAAGCGCGAATCTTAGTTATCCACTTTTTTTTCCTACTCGCTCTTGCACCTTTAGCACCTTTTCTAGATCCATGTCCTTTTCTACGACCTAATGCTTTTTGTCTCGTACTTATTCTTGCTCTCCCTCTGCTTACGCCTTTTTTCTGCTTTCCTATTATTATTCCTTCTCCTATCAACCCACGAATGTCCTCTCTTGTTATCGCCCCTGCTACGTCTTCAGCAGCCTCAGGATTTATCCATACTCGCCCCTCACCGATCTTCAACACCTGTGCTGCAATCCTCTTCTGTTTTGCAAGATTTACCATTGCCTCTTTTCCTTACTCCTTTTTCTATCTATAAATTTATCGCTGGCATTATTAAGGTATCCAAGCCTTTTTTAACTATACCTATTTTAACCTTATCTTTTTTTACACCTGCAAGTGCTTCGCCTACTGACTTGTAGGGTTTTATCTGCCATCTTGTTAGAACGTGCGCATCGAGTTCAGATACAATAGACAACCCCAAACGTTTCATCACTTTTCTTATATAGTATGCTTTATGCCCACCGAGCACAAAATTTGTTCTTATAGCTTCTTCCGCTTCTTCATAGGTTACATAATCGTTCATCCATCTCTCAAAATATGTATCCCCTACCCCATCTCGACATTCAGCAACTAAAATCAGCTCTCCGCCTGGTACTACAGCTCTGTAGCAGTTCTCTATCGCCTTCGTCGCCTGATACAGAGTTCTATCTTTTGGAAATCCACCAGCACTCACCACCAAGAGGGCGAATAACTCGTGAGTATCGCGGCAGAACAAGTCTTTAGCAACCACAACACCCTTATGCAACACTTCGTGCAGGTCTCCTGCATATGCATCTATCACATTACCGGTCCCTGAAGCAATGATATTGAGCACGAAATCAGGCGGTGCAAAAGCTGCCGCCTCGGACATATCCAGATGAACCGGGTTACGCTCTAAGTTCGCCGTCCGAGCAAGCTCGTCCACCAGAAGCGCATGGTTCTTTTTTATCGTCTCCCGTGCTGATATACCCGGGAGAATACTCTTTCTTCCGCCACCAAACCCTGCATAATAATGTAAGGTTATATCGCCCGTTAAGATCTTTATATCCGCTTCAACGTAGTTCCTGTTCAGACTTACTGGTGTCCCTCGACTGGTCGTGCCCACATGTGCCAGATCTTCCGCATCGCAATCATGTATTTTTATGGTATAGTGGTCAAAGTATTTGCCAAGAAGCCTTTTTAAATCCTCTTCCGTTGGGGTTGTGTGGGTGCCACAGGCAATCAGTAGAGTGATATGGTCTTTATGGGCTTCTCCAAGCTCTTCTGATAAGGCATCAAGCATAATCTCCGTTGGGGTATCTCTTGTGTGGTCATCAACAACGATTACTATGCTCTTCGGGTTTTTTGTAGCCACGATCTCCCGTAACCGTTTTGTGCTTAATGGCTTGCGGAGAGCTTCTCTAATCACATCCATGTTTTCGCTGGTGGCGGTTCTTCTGCTATCTACCTCCTCAACGTCTAATAACTCAGCTCCTTCTATCTCCATCTCTATCTGCTTGGTGCCGTAGGGTATTTGTATCATAGTCATTGTCTGTTGTTAGCTTCTTACAGTTTAGTTATATGGGATTACGTCTAAAAATCTTTTAGAGTGTGGTGTGGATTTGGGGGATATTCACGAGTTGTTGGAACAGAAAAGTTCAAAGACGACAGAAACATATACTCATGTGAGTAATAAAGATATAGGTAAGATAAAAAGTCCGTTGGATAGCTTACAGATAAGAGGAGGGGAATTAAGATAAAAAAGACTGAAACGCACCTTGTTTGTGGAGCGGTAAAGAGCACAAGAAAAACGGTGGTCGAGCGATAGGACTACACGATAAAGGTTTTTAATTTACTTTTGATTATAAAAATCAAACATTTTCAAAAAACTTCACAGCAAAATCACAAAATTTAATTATAGTAGGTTTATCTAAATCAAATTCTTTTCTATGCCCCAAGTAATTGTGAGATGTAGGTGTTACTTCTTTACCTTCTTTTAACTCATCGTAAGTAATGCATTTTATATGCTTTTTGGATACAAGAATAAAATAGCAGTTTTTGTATGGATAATCTTCAGGCAAATCACTAAACTTAAATTCCTCCTTGGCTCTAAATTTAACTTCTATAAAATAAACTTCTCCATTCTTTTTTTGAACTACAAAATCTGGCATCCTTCGTATATTGTGAGCAACATCACTTCTGACCCCTTTAAGCAAACTCATTATTCCAGGAACAGTATTCTCCATGCCGTATCTAAAAACATTATATCCTAAAGACAAAAATAGTTCTTCTATGAGGGTTTCTGCAATTCTGCCTTTAATCATCCCTTCCCTGTATTGCTCTTCTCTTTTAGAAAGACCTTGAGAATCATCTTTTATAGAAGAACTCTTATTGGTTGCTTTTTTATCTAACTTTGAATCAACCGAAGCAGAGTATTTTTTTTGTTCCTTTCTGGATAGGGCTACACCGTACTTTTTTATAGAATAATTATACTCTTCTTCCGAAATCTCTTCTTTTGATATAGAGCAATAATATGCCATAATCTTTGTTATACACTATGTGTATATAAAACATCCTTATCTGTAGCGTGATTGAAATATTCCTCTCCAAACCGAAAGAACACAAAGTCGGAGTTAGGATGTAGTTTCCACTGGAAATGCAGGGGTGTCCGGGTATGCCTTAACACCTTTTTAGTAGTACAATCCAATAGACTCTAAATGATATGGCAAGGACAAAAGTAGCAGTTTGTGTCTGCTCAGGCGGAATTGATTCCACGGTTGCAGCAACCATTGCAACGCATGAGGGATACGAAGTGCATTTTTTCCATGCATCCTACGGGCAGCGCGCCGAGGAGCGAGAAAAAGAAACAGTAGAGAAAATAGCGCGGTACTTAGGTGCAAAGGAGCGGAAGTTAGTGGAAATACCGTTCTTGAAAGAACTTGGCGGGTCTGCTCTGACGGACGTCAAAAGAAAAGTTCCGGTAGCCGAAGAAGTGGATTTAGATAAAGAGCAAGAGACGCCATCTACCTGGGTGCCCTGTCGCAATTTAATCCTTTTAGCGCATGCGAGCGCTTATGCAGAGGTTATCGGTGCAGAAGCCATCTTTGTGGGCTTCAATGCAGAGGAGGCACGGTCGTATCCGGACAATGATGTGGATTTCGTTAAGAGGTATAATGCAGTATTAGAGAAAGCAGTAGCATCTTTTTCTCGCGTACCTTCTGTAAAAGCACCGTTAGTGAATTTGTTGAAACCGGAAATAATAAAGAAAGGGATGGAAGTCAAAGCTCCGTTGCACTTAACGTATTCATGCTATTTAGGTGGTGCGAAGCATTGTGGGATCTGTGCGTCTTGTTTACATCGTAGGCGCGGGTTCAAAGATGCTGGTGTAGAAGACCCGACTGAGTATATACGCTGAATAGCGAGTAGGAAAATCCCAAATCCTAAGCAACACTTTTTCTTTTTAGAAAAAAGAAAACCTGTGCTAAAAGAAAAAATAATTGGTGGTTAGGATTTCGGATTTAGTGTTTAGAGATCACACCAGTGGCTTAGGTTGTCTCTCTTCCGGAAGGACAGGCAATTGCATGGTATTCAACAACAAAGGATTTTCGACCTCTTTAGCACGTTCTAAAAGTAATTCCTTGCCTATGGACGTGAGTGCGAATATCGGGATTGCGGTGCCTGCCTGTAAACGGGCTTTATCTTTTGCGAGTTCTCGTATGTGCGGTGATGCACAGGCGGTAATAAGGTCCGAGGTCTCACAGAACGCCTCTGCGTCTTCTCTGGAGATGCCCGTGAGATGCACACCGAATATAACCGCAAGCTCACTAATAGCTCTGCAACGCCGTGCATCTTCCACTGAGGACACGGTAACACCCACTCTTCCGTATCCTAATTCAAGTGCCTTCTGCAAGCCTGCTGTCTGGTCTATCCTTGGCGGATCAAGAACTCCCCCGCCTATCTCTCGTATCCTTTTTATCAATCCATCAATCGGCGTGGTCTCAATTACACCACTTAGCCGTGCGCCTATTCCCTGCACCAATGCGGGATTAGCAGTGATTACCGTGCCTGCACCTTCGCAAACCGTAACGGTGCTATCGAGCAAACCGCGACGAAGCGCAGTCATAAACGTCTCCGAAGCGCCAAAACCAACGAAAGCGTCCATCTCTACTACTCTATCCCCAGTGCACATCCCAAAATCGCGTATTCTGAATTCAATGTTATCTTTTATTTCTTGCTCGTTCAGTTCACTTATCCCGCGTATCTTTTCCCACAACCTGCAATACGTGAGTAGCGGGCTACCAACTTCTACTACCTTACCGTCTTCTACCACAACTCTCGCTTTCCCCAAAGTCTCAAAGACATGGCGGTCTTTTGTCATCTTACTCTACTGTCAAAATTTAAATGTAACTTTTTAAAAGAAAAGAAATGAAATAGAAAATTTAAAGAGGGTGCAAACTATTAGATTTTACATTAAATCGTGCATTTCAGATTCTTTACATATCTCAACGTATCACGATGAAATTAAAATTGACCGAATCGTCGGAGTTGACGATTGAAAAAGCAGGTGAAGAACCAATCCACGCTATTAATCAGGAGAATGGCATATCTGTTGAATCCTTTTTAGCATTGTTAAAGGCGATTGAAAGTTTCATTCCGGAATTTGAAAACGCGATTGAGATGCATGGAGCACAAACCTGGATAGGGGAAAGATTGCATGAAGCTGTCCATGCTGGACGGACAAGTATTGAATGGCATTTAACGAATCAGTACTTCTCAGAGTTCGAGATAAAGTCAGATACGGCCCACATTTTGATTGAGAATTATGAGATGGCAAAGACAAGGGTGGGAATACTAAAACGAGTGTATCGTGCGTATGACTTCACCGTTTTGAGGTTCATGCTCACCCGACTGGTACATGAGGATACGCATTCGCATATTCACAAAACGGATTATTCAGCGTTATTCTCGGAGCTTGTGGACAAAACAGAGAGGCGGATAGAAGATGAAAGCCCCTCAACGAGGATAAAAATAAAGAAACTACCATTGGAACTCACAGCACCGATTTATCTCAAGGAGAAAGAAGAGCTGGTCGCAAGGAGAATGCAACGATTTGCGCTCAATGCGTTCTTGAAGAGTTATTACGAGCACGATCCTGACTGGTATGTATTATTAGGCGTGCCGCTGTTTTTACCACCACATCCGGAAGTCGTGAAAGAGATAAAACGACTGACCAAGAGAGATGTGGACTTCAAAAGTGGATTTTTGAGTACGTACAGTAAAATACTGGATGAATATGCGAGCGCGATAGCTACCAGTGAAGAGGGCATTTATGAGGATGCAAGGTTATATCTTCAATCGAGAACTGACGACCTGACATATCTTGCGAAGCAGTGTTTGGAAGGCGATTATAGCGGTTTGAGAACGAGAGAGAAGGAATTAGTGTGGAAACCCGATTGTGGGATGAAAATTTAGGTGGCCTGAAAAATGGACGTCAAAAATATCCTTATTGAGCGTGGCATAAGAGCTAAGAGGTGTTTAGGGCAGTATTTTCTGATTGATGACCGCGTGACATCGAGAATGGTGGAGTATGCAGGTGTAGAGCGTGGTGATGTGGTGCTGGAGATCGGCGCGGGCGTGGGAAGCCTCACTGCGATGCTGGATCAAAGAGCGAAGAAGGTGTATGCGATGGAGAAGGACAAGGAACTGTGTGAGCTATTAAGGGAACGATACGGTAATAAAAAAAGCATAACGGAGGTAATAGAAGGCGACTTTATGAAAATCGAGTTACCGGAATTTGATAAAGTTGTTGCGAGCATACCTTTTTCGATATCGTCGGCAATCACGTATAAATTGCTGCTTCATAACGAAGGCTTCGGACTTGCGGTGCTGTTGTATCAGAAAGAGTTTGCACAGAAAATGACTGCAAAGCCAAGATCGAAACTGTACGGGCGGTTATCCGTTATCTCGCAGGCGCTGGCAGAGATCGAAATTCTCGAAATTGTTCACCGAGATGCATTTTATCCCCCCCCACCGGTTAAAACAGCGATAGTGCGATTGAGGGAGAAAGAGAAAATTCGCGGATTAATAGAGGATAAAAGGAAGATTTTTGAGTTTGTTACTACAGCGTTTGATCAGAGGAGAAAGAAGATGAGGATTATATTCAAATCGCGTTTTTCGGGAAGCTTAGCACTTACAGAATTAGAGAAGAGGCCAGAGGAGTTAAGTCCAGAGGAGTTTGTGAAATTAGCGGAGTATATTTAAGTTCTGGATAGTTGTAGCCCGTTCTTATGTGCTTTATTAGCCACACGCTATCAAATCCCTATAGAACAACATAAAATAAAAAATAGAGGAGGAAATATTTATCCCTCCTATAGCATTTCATATCTGTTTTTCGGCAAAGTCTCCTACAATCGGTAGCTTATACCTCTCTCCCTGATATGCCTTGAGCATCAGTACTAACCAGAGTATCACTGCTAATATCCATATCAACATGCTGATGAGCGAGAAAATCGCCCAAAGTCCACCAAATCCCCACAAGAAAAAGCTGCCCATCATGCTGATTACAACTGCTATAATTGATAGCGGTAGAAACGTTGCGATAGACTGCATTGCGTGAAATCGAACGAATTTGTTATCCTTCTCCAGAACCAAGAAGACAATGCCTGTTAACCAGCCAAGAACATAACACAGAAGCCCTTCTATATTCTCGTCCAAACCCATAGATGTTTTTTCCATTTTTTCACATCCTTTTTACTTTCTTCTTTCTACATGCCTTCAAGGCATGTTGGGCATACCCCCTGGCATCTCTATTACATCTACTCCAGCAGGTAGTTCAAACATATTATCTGGAATGTCGCCGAAATCTATGTTCTTAAATTCCACCCTCAATGTACCCTCAGGTGTCGTCATTTCCATTCGGATAGGAAACCCGTGCTTTTGCCATATCCACATCTTTGCACTTCCTTCAGGGGAAGCGTATTCAACGACGGTGCAGAGCTTTCCATCTATTGTTTCAGTACCGATAACCGTTGGGTTATATTGCTCGATAGATACAGCTTCTTCTACGGCAGATTCTGGAGCCTGGCTGAAATCCATTTTCATTGCCATGTTCTCTCCAGGATAATACATATACCTCTCTTGCTTATCACCGTTTATTATTGTGATCATCTTCTGCCCTTCCGCGGTCATTTCCATTCTCATATTATTCCCTTTCACCCATACCGTGGATGTCACTGTTGGATTACCGGGGCTTGTCGTCACCAGGTCATATTTGACAGAAGTTGTGCTTCCTGCCTTACTCAAAAGGTCGCTTAGCGATGTTCCCTCGTCACTTGATGTTGCAGTAGATGCTTCTTCAGTGGTTGATGCTTGTGATGCCTCTCCTTCCTCCGTTGGCGTCTCACCGACACAGCCGGCACTTACGATTACTCCAATAAGAAGTAACCCCACAAATAGTCTCCATTTTTTCGATTTTTCTACCATTTCTTTTACCTCCTCGTATTTCATTCGTAAGAGGCTATTTAAATTTTTCGCTTTTTTAGGGCGTTAATGATGTGGCGGAGACATTTTTACGGTGTATTTTATACATGCGGAGTGCTATTGTGGCGAACAAAGATTAACAATGCCCATGGTACACACAATTAAACCCCTAAAATCATTCTGAGGGTGTTGCGCACGGCAGGTGCTAGCCCAATAACGATAAGCGCTAACAAAACGAGATTTTTCAGCTCCACGTCGTCATCTGTAAATTGCGTATCCAACACATATAATATCGGGACAAGTATCCCAAGCTTGAGGGGAAACATTCCGGCTGCTGTGCCCGTATACTTAACGATAAACCCTTCTACTACATGTTTCCCGGTGTACCCAAGCATATCAATCCCGATATAAGAAGAAGAGGCATCGAGCAGATGAGCGGCTAAAACGGCGGCATTCACCTTTTCGGTGAGAAACTGAACACCGAATATCGCCGCAATCGCGTATATCACACCTAAGAGTATCCCTGAAATACCGATAACTGCAAGAAGAACCCAACCGAAAACTATTTCTTCCCGCCAAAGTAGAATTGTTAGGTTTACGATGGCCCATAACACTCCGATCAGACCAAAAGCCAGCGTGTAATCGTAATCCTTTATCCAGTTTAACCGGGATAAATTCACCGATAGAATGAGTATGGCAACACAGCAAAAGAACATAAGAAAGAAGATTAACGGTGTAATCAGCAGGTAGCTCAGCGGAGGCGAAAATAATTCTGCGTCTTCCATTACCCGTAGGCTCGCACCGACCACGATGTAAGGCGATACGGCGGCGATAAAACGGTGGTCTATCTTTATGTCAAGCTTCTTCAGTAATTTCAATGTCAAAAAGAGGCAGGCTACCAGTAATAACGCCCATGTTATCGTATTTACCAGATTATAGCCAGTGTCGTGCGTTATTGGATGGATATAGTACGTATCGAGAAATTGTCTTAGTGCTTCAGTCATATTTTATAAGTAAGCAATAGGATGAGAGATGGAAAAGGGTAAATAGCTTTTCAACATAGTTATTACTCTATAAAATATCCAAACAAAACCAAGGAAGAGAATGCCGGAATAACGCAAAAATTTATAAAAACCCGATAAAATGCCCCTAAACATCCCGACACTGCATAAAATAGAAACACTAAAAAGAGAATGTAGCGGAGTAAAAACGTTCATCTTTAACGCGCCGGAGATCGCTAAAGAAAGCAAACCAGGGCAGTTCATGATGGTTTGGGATCCTGGTATAGACGAGATCCCTATTTCCATTGCTTACGCATCGCCGGAAGGGGATTTGGAACTTGCAATTGCTGATGTCGGCGACTGCTCTCATAGCTTGCATCAAAAAGTAGTGGGAGATTTAATTGGGTTAAGAGGCCCGTATGGCACTGGATTCTCAGTAAACGGCGACAGGATTTGCATGGTTGCTGGCGGGTATGGAGCGGCGCCGTTGCGGTTTGCCGCGAGCAGAGCGAAAGAATCAGGTAAGCACGTCGTTGTTTTAGAGGGTGCACAAAGTAATGCAGAGCTTCTGTACGTGAACAAATTTCGAGATTTGGGCTGTGACGTCCGAGTCGCTACTGAAGATGGTTCAGAAGGTTATAAAGGGGTTGTTACAGAGCTATTGGAGGAGGTTTTGGCTTCCGGGGAACGCATTGACCTGATCTTGACCTGCGGGCCAGAACTGATGATGGAACGCGTGTGCGAAATTACGAAACGTGAGGAAATCCCTACGCAATTGTCGGTAGAACGCATAATAAAATGCAGTTGTGGTGCGTGCGGCGCTTGTGACCTCGGGGGGTATCGTGTGTGTAAAGACGGCCCGGTGTTCAATGCAGAAGAGCTTGCAAGCACGGAATTTGGAAGATGGAAGCGAGAGAAGAGCGGTAAACGAATCCCCATTAACCCAAATGTAACCACGGGAAAAGAAGTTGAACTCTTATCAATTCCGCCTTCACATTTTACACCAGAATATGTGTCTTTACTAAAGACAGAAGTCTGCGGCATTGAGTTCCCCAATCCGTTCATGAACGCCGCGGGCTTTGGTGTTTCCGGTAAGTTACTGTATAGATATGCAGTAGCAGGTGCGGGTGCGGTCGTAACAAAATCGGTTGGACTGCAAGAGCACGAAGGGTATCCAAACCCGACTTTTATTGAACTCGAACCACGGAGTTATGTGAACGCAATGGGGCTTCCGAATCCAGGCATAAGAAATTTCAAGCTGGAGATAGAAGATGCGAAGTATGCCGCTGTGCCCGTGGTACTGAGTATCTTTGGTAACAGCGTGGAGGAATGCAGCGAATTAGCGAAGATCGCTCGCGACTATCCAGTCGACATGTTTGAATTTGACGCCTCGTGTCCACATTCAGATTTCACGGCGATCGAAAACAAGCCGAAACTGCTGAACGAGATAGTAAAGGCAGTAAAAGAGATTGTGGAGCCAAAACCGGTTTCAGTGAAGATATCACCTAACATCGGTGCACCTGTAGGGTTGGCACTGACGGCGCAACGCGCGGGTGCTGATGCAATCACCGCTATTAATACGGTGATAAGCAGACCAGTGGAAGAAACGCTTGACATACCTCTTTTAGGTAATCCTCTTGGTTACGGTGGCAAATCAGGGAAGGATTTAACAGTTGGCGGTAAGCAGATTGTGTTCCAACTTTACCGGGAGTTGGAGATACCGATAATCGCAGTTGGTGGGATATTCACCGCTCAGGACGTCATCGACTATGCGAAGAACGGTGCGCAGTTGTATCAGGTGGGTAGCGCACTGGTAAGCGAAGGGGTTGACATTTTTTCGAGGCTCAAGAAGGAATTAAAGGAGTATCTTGACACTAACGGGTATAAAGCCTTAGGGGAAGTGGTGGGAGAGGCGCATAAGAGATAAAAGATCTCCTTAAAATGTTGTCTTAGCCAAAAAGATAATTATTTTCCCACAGCCGTCAGAATTGCGGATCTTAGTTATACCAATCAATAAAAGATCGCGGGTATCGCTGCTCTTAGGCTAAGAAGTATCCAGATTGACGGTTAAGCTATTCTGTTTCAACCTGAGGTTCAATATGTAGGGTTGGCTCGACATTCATCTCCTTTCGAATAGCTTCTTCCACAATGGAGGCTAAGTCATGCGCCTCTTTCAAGTTCATTTCATAGGGGAGTTTACAATGAAGCGTTAATTCGACATGGTCGCCATATCTATGTATGTGTACATGATGCAGACAGGATGCAGCGGGCGCAATATCCTGTATCAAGTTTTTTATTTTCTCTTCAATCAGGGGATCAGGTTTTTCTCCTAATATTGAACTCATGGCACCTTTTAAAATCTCATACGTAGCGTACAAGATGAGTACTGATACTGCGATACCCATAACGCCATCAATCCACCAGAGATATGCCCCTGATAATGCGCCAATGACAATTAAGCCTGAAGCGATTGCATCACTTCGGTGGTGCCACCCATCTGCTAACAGAGCTTGAGATTGTATCTTTCTACCTGCCCAAATTGAATATTGTGCGAGTCCTTCTTTGAGAATAACGGATATACCAAAGATGATTATAGCAAAGGAGGCAAAATTTGCTGCCTCATAGTTCTGCAATCTCATGATGGATTCTTTTAGAAACGTTACGCCTACTACTGCGAGAAGTGTGCCGATGATTATAGCCCCGATAGCTTCTGCCCTGCCGTGTCCAAAAGGATGGTGCTCATCTGCGGGTCGCGCAGCTATCCAGAAACTCACCACTATAATGAGCGATGTGAACGTATCTGACATTGTGTGCCATGCATCGGCGATCATGGAAACGGAATCAGATTTAATACCTGCCCAGTACTTAAGCCCAAAGAGAAGTACGTTAATTCCGATTGAAAGCAAACCTTCAGTATATCCCAGTAGCTGCGGTTTATTCTGCATCTAACTGATCCTATTATATGTCCACTATTACTAATAAGCACGGCATTAATTTCCATATGCAATCTCCACCTAAGAAGCTTTCATTTCTTTGCGAACGACGTGACCAACGGTGGATGTGCTAAATGCACTGCTATACCTTTATCAGGACGTGATAGACTATGCGAGGAATGGCGTACGTTATTCTAGATAGGAAGTGCATTGTTAGCGAAGGTTTGGGGGTTTTTAGGGGTTAAAAAAACTAACGGAGCATCTACAAACTCATGACTATAAGAACATCGAGGAACTGGTGGGGGAGGCGCATAGAAGACGAAGCATTTCTTATCTAAATTGCTCCGGTTTTTGCCGTTTAATTAATAAACCACGCATGTATCAAAGAAAGAATATCTGCAGTGTATACAGTAGTTCCGAAAGTAACTCCGGTTTTATGATATATAAAATTTTAGCTGCGGGCGGCTTTGCACTTTTATTCACGTTTGCACTTTCATTCCGAAAGCTGCACTTTTAATCGGTAAAGTACGCATCATACAACTCAAATAGGAACTGCAACCGCTCCAAATCGGTCTTGAATGCCTTGGGCCGATAGCAGCGTTCTGCCACTCTATCAAGCTTTTTATGAGTGTCTAAGAGCTTTTTCGGCATAAGAATAGGATCGTAAAGATCCGCAAGAGATGTATCAGCATAGGATTCTCTCACAGCTAATAAATCCTTTACTCGGGCTTCCACTTCTTCGACTTGCTTTTCCGTCGGGTTTTCTGGCCATGGAAAATTGTTGTAAACCAAAACATTGGAATAGCGATATCGACTTTCTAAGCGACCGCAAACATGGCGCATCCATGCCATGTGCATGGCAGACGTAAGTACACCGAAATGGTATAATGAAGCGTTTTCGATAACGCTGCAAGAATTATTGGCAATGACTGTTGGTGGAAAAAAGGCAATAGGGATATATTTTCTGTGCTCAGATGAATGAAGAGGTATTAAGATATAATCGTTTTTTGGTTGTCTAATCTCACCAAAAAGATAAGGTGTCTCAGCCAGTCTTCTTGTGCTCTCCCTGTTGCTCTTTAATCGATAGGCCTTGACGTTTTTTATCCTTTCCTCCACTTTTGGTGATTTTCTAATTTCTGACGGATTGACATCCTGTAACCAAAGACACCACCGTTTTTCATTATGTAAGAACTCTCTGGCTGAGATAAAAGGGAAAATGTATTTTATCGCTCCAGGTTCTTCTTTTAAGAATTCATCTTTTTCTAAGTCCGTAAACAAAAAGTTGCCGTTGTCATTCGGCATACTCCCAAATGAAATCTCCGGGACGCTACATAAAGGTTTACTTCGATTTTTAAAAATAATATCTTTCTGATTCACGAGATATGGATTAATATTACTGGCTTTTACACCTACAGGATCCGAGGTTGGCGTTTCGTAATCGTAAAGTAACTTTAATTTTGTATCGAAAGATGCAAAGCCAATGATTACTACATAGACTTGTGCTTTACCCCTTGCTTGATTAAACCATCTAAAAGTTCTATGAGCGAAGTGAATCTTAATTTTTTCCTTATTAAGGAGGTAGTCCCATAAAATGCCTACTTGTTCTCCTTGAGTTATCGAATTCGTTGAAACAAACCCCGCTTTTATTTTGGTATCTTTAATGTATTCAGCCGCTTTGACATACCAACAACAAACATAGTCAAGAATCCCATAATTCTTGATATTACCACATATTAAAATCATATCATCATTTTGCTCAGCACTTCGTTTCTTTTTCCCAACATAGGGCGGGTTCCCTAGAATATAGGTCAGCTCCTCTGGGGGTACGATATCCTTCCAGTCGAGTCCAAGTGCATTTCCGTTAACAATATTCGGTGCTTTTTCGAGCGGAAGCCGCGCATAATACTCTCCTAATTCTTTTGACAGTTCCACATTCATTTGATGGTCTACTAACCATAAAGCCACCTCGGCGATTCGTGCAGGAAATTCCAGGATCTCAATACCGTACGTCGCGTCAACGTTAAGGTCATGAGCAAATTCAATGTCCAGCACTCGTTGCCCAAGTCGACCCTCTAATTTCCGTAGTTGCTTGTGGATTTCAATTTGAATCCGTCGTAATTCTCGATACACAATAATTAAGAAGTTACCACAGCCACACGCAGGGTCGAGAAACTTCATCGCCCCTATTCGTTCCAGCATCTCTTGCAAATATCGCTTGTTATGCTTATGCAACTCGAACTCGTGCCGTAAGTCATCCAGGAAGAGTGCTCGAACCGTTTTCAAAATGTTCTCTTCGGACGTGTAATGCGCACCGAGATCTCTCCGTTCTTTCGGATCCATTACGGATTGGAACAGAGAGCCAAAAATTGCCGGTGATACGTGACTCCAATCGAAATGACAGCACTCTAGTAGGATTTTTCGTCCGTCACTATCGAACGAAGGATCTTCAAACCGCTCTTCAAATAAGGAACCATTAACATACCGGAATAACTGAAGTTCTTCATCCAAGTTCTTCTGTCGCTCTTCCTCTGGTTTATTCAATGTTTGAAATATCGCATTGAGATGCAATCCTACGTCAGAACCATCTATGTTCGTTTTAGTTTCGATATACCGAGTGAACTGATCTTTTTCAAAAATACCGGTATCATCCGCAAAAAGACAGAACATCAGACGAACAAGTAAAACTTCAAGTGGGTGTCCGACGTAACCATTTTCCTTTAAAGAATCGTGCAATTTCCCCATGAGTTCCGCAGCTTTTATATTGACCGGGTCTTCTTCCTCGTACGATCTTTCTTTGCCACCACGCATGAACTCGAACAAATGGGTCTTCTCTGCCAACTCCTCAAGCTTAATTTCATACTGTTTATCGTTCTCGAGATCATGTAACCTAAATCGTCTGAAATCACTCACAATCACATATTTTGGCAATTGTTCATCGCTCAATCCTTCAGAATAATCTAATGCTTGATCGTATGCTTTATCTAAACTCTCTCCTTCTGATTTGTGTTCTACAACTAGCTTACCTTCCCAAAACAGATCAATTGCGCCCCTTTTGTTGCCTAATTTTCTGACGTTTTTTTCAAACAGCGCAACAACCCGGCGCTCTCTACCAAAAACCTTAAAGAACGCATTCCAAAAGGTTTGTGCCTCCGCGCTCTCGCTGGTTTCTTCTTTCCATTCACTCGAAAATGCAATTGCCCTCTTCCTTATTTCATTCCAACTCAATGGCATAAGCGGACGATCTATAGACCTAGTTATTACATCTATCCATATACTTTCACTCCTCTTTTAATAAAACATCAAACACATAAACATAGCCTCATTTCTATCCCCTTTCTTCCATCAGCCACCAATAGATCGCATTTCCGTGGTGCATATATCTCACATATTTCCGCTTATGAAGGCTTATTAGATATTTCTTCACCGTGTTGTACGAGTATCCAGTATATTTCGCTACCTTGCTCGTTGACAGCGCCTTATGGTGTTGGTACAACACCTTGAGTATTCGCTTTTCTGTGTTATTAAACTCTTCCTTCATTTATTTCACCACCTCCATCGTCAGCTCAGGCTCTTCATCAGTCCTTGTTTTCGCACTAATGAGGGTGAATCGCACCTTATGCTCTGTACTCAAGCCCAATTCCTCTGCAATCTCCTTTGGGAACCGAACCAAATACTGTCTCTTATCAAAGGTGATGTTCGCCGTACGCGTTATCTTCGCCCGTTCATCGTCAACGAGTTCTTCCACTTTGCTTGGCAGTTTCCGGTACTCAAGCTTCTTCGGCGGATCGCCTTCGCTTTCATCCGAATTATCTATCATTTTATAGTATAATATCGTATGACGAGTATATAAATACGTAGGTTTATTTATAAGATTCATACGAAAATACCATCAACCTTTATATACTCACCCACCAATATACAAATAGTAGGCGATAATCCTACGAAAAATATGTTAAAGTGCAAGGCGAAGATGATAAATAAAGCGGCAGATGAATGGGCTTCAAATAGCCTGTAACCGAAGGATAAACAATCCTTGAGGGGATGGCCCCGCAAAAAGCGATCCCCCCAAGGGTGGAGGTGTTCCCCTTGACAGAAGAAGACTCCACAAAAGACATATTGGAAGCGGAAGTAGATAAAATTTTCGGACGGCTTAGCTCGAAGGCTTTGAAGATTTCAGAGCTTCTCAGTGCGTTCGCTCTTCCGCCTATTTCTGAGTTAGTGAAACGTGAATACAAAAATGTATGGCATACTCAATATCCGCCTTCGGCGATAGTGAAGTCGGCTGTTTTCAAAGAGTTGATGGGGATTGTATCTTACCACACACTAGCGAAAGTCCTTAAAAGATACCCCGAAGAGGCGAAAAATTTAGGTTTTAGAGAAGGCGAGATTCCTGGACATAGGACCTTTAGTCGCTGTACGGCGGGGGAGATAAAGGATTTAGCAAAGTGGACGGCGTGGAAGATAACCGAAGAAGCAAATGTAAAAGGGATACGACTTATTGACCCAAGAAGCGTTGGAGGTGAGAAGAAGCTTAAGATGGGGAATATGAAGAAGATATGCAGATTAGCGGAGAAGAAGATATTCTCGCTCATAAACATCTCCTCTGAACATCATAACCTGAAGTATTCCGTTGAGGATATGTTGAATTTGTTACTTCACGCAGCTATGACCAACGACTTTGCTGAAAATGCATCCAAAACTTTGAAAGAACTTCACCCAAACAGAAGGATTCCAGATGCCGATACGCTATTCTATCACATAAAATACCACACGAAATACGGTGGAGAAAAGAAAGAGAGAAGTAAAGAAGAGATAATGCAGATATTCATCAACGCTTTTGATACCATTTTCAAGATTGCAAAAAAGCGCAATCCGAAGCTATTCAAGGGAAAAAAGGACGTTGCGATTGATTTCACCGATTGGCTCTTCTATGGAGATGGCGATACGGAGATGGTTACAGGTACAAAGCCCACAAGAGGAACGCACCATGCCTACAAATTCGGAACGATTTGCATTGTGGAAAACGGCACAAGATTCACCCTTTTCGCTTTACCAGTAGAAAGCGGTGGAAATCGAGAAAGAGAAATGATGAAAGTTATAGATAAACTCCTTAGCTATGCGACGAAGAGGATTCAAATTAACAGAGTCTATATGGACCGGTGGTTCTATCGAACGGAAGTAGTATATATTTTGAAGAAATACGGGCTACATTTCATCATCCAAGCGGTGAAGACTCCAAAGGTGAAGAAGATAATCGAAAAGAACAAAAAGTACGGTTTTCCAATAATAGCGAGGCATCAATTAAGGCGACTTAAACCACCGTACCTCAAAAAATTCGTCACTATCTTTGTAGTCGAAAGTAAGAGAAGCGAAGATGGAGCGGTATGTTTTGCCACAGACTTAGATATAAACGAGAAAAACGCCAAAACGCACGCGAACCTGTTCAAAAGGCGATGGGGAATCGAGACATCTTACCGAGTCGAAGGGGACTTCAAACCAAAAACAACTTCTAAAAATCCTGCTGTTCGGTTATTCTATTTCTTCTTCTCCGTTTGCATGTATAACCTCTGGGTAATCGCAAATATGATATTGAGTATCGTGTTAGGGATGATATCAGACAAGCCGTTGGTAACGGCGAAAAGGTTGATAGTTATTCTTCAAATGAGTATGGCTGAAAAACCGCCCCCGTGAAGTCTAAAATATTTTTCTAAAGGAGAATAAAAATTTAAAACAAAAATGGGAATATGAAAAGCTTTAAATAGACCTAAGACCTTTTATTTTTTCAAGGAAATAAAAAATGGGCGCGATGAAAAGAGGTCTAGGATACGAAATTCAGGGAGTTTTATGCGGTGGTAGTTTAGCAACTTCTGATATCGTAAAGGAGGTTGGATGCCGTTACAAAGAGGGCTATAATAAATTGAATGAACTCGAACACCTTGGATTAGTTAAATCTAATATTGATGGTAAAAAGAGAATCTGGCATTTAACCTTAGAGCCTCCTTACGCTAACCATGCCGTGAATAACGGCTTTTCGGAATGTTTCTCCAAACTGCCAAATAATGGTTTAAAAGTAACTTTTGATCATAATGAGAGGGTGGAAAAAATAAGTGATGGATCCATCATAACCATTTTCAATAAGACTCCTCCTAATATCATATGCCCGCATTTCTTAGAGCTAAAATGGGCAAACGGTTGCCATTATAATTGCGCTTGGTGCTATTTACAAGGAACTTTTAGATTTAGGGGTAAAAAAGCCTATGTAAAAGATCCAGAAAAGATAAGCAATCATCTTTTTACGTTCCTACAAACAAAAACGCCTGACATTCTAAATGCTGGTGAACTTTCTGATTCGCTTTCGGATCCTAATATCTATTATATTATAAGAGCATTTGAAAGTCAGAAAAGGCATAAATTACTGCTTTTGACAAAATCATGCTCTATCGCGCCTTTGCTAAAGATAGAAAAACCAACTAATACTGTAGTTAGCTTTTCCGTTAATTCGAGTAAAGTAGCAGAGAGATGGGAAACAGGGGCTCCTTATCCAGAAAACAGACTTGATGCTGCTCAGCTTCTCCATGAACGAGGTTATCCGATTAGGTTTAGAATAGATCCTATCGTTCCATATCCTGAGAGATGGGAGACTTATTACAAAGATCTAATTGACGATATTTTTATGCGATTCCCGCCTGAGAGGATTACTCTTGGCACTTTGAGAGGATTACAATCCACTATTAGTCATTGTAAGGACGATTCTTGGGTGGAATATCTTAACGAAAAAAGTGGTTGGGGACTAAAACAGAAATTTTATACGAGATTTAATATATACTCTACACTTTTAGAATATCTTATCGATAAGTATAACTTCTACGACGTGGGTATTTGTAAAGAGACAAGAGAGATGTGGGAATTCCTTAAACCCTTCGGGCTAGATCTTGAAAATATAAAATGTAACTGCACTTGGTAATACAGATAATGCCATTACCCGATGATTCATTGGAAAAGTGGAAGTATATGGAGCACACGCAAGTAAAGCACGAAATATTGAGTAAATATCTTTCTGGATGGATCAGAATCCTTGGGCGACGGCATAGTAGAGTCTGTTATTTTGATTGTTTTGCCGGTCGTGGCAGATACGACAGAGGAGAACAGGGTTCACCTTTAATAGCATTAGATACAGCATGTAGTGTTAAGAGACAAATCTCATATCTTGGAGAAATTAAATGTGTGTTTATTGAGAAAAATACTAATAATTTTGAAAATCTTGAAAATGAAATTGATGAAGAAATAGAAAAAAATCCACAAAAATATGCGTGGCTCAAAGATCATATTTACCTCCGTAATGACGAATTTTGCAATGTGGCATCGGAAATTTTAAATAGCGTTGGGAGCGACTTAGCACCTTCTTTCTTTTTCATTGATCCTTTTGGCTTTGCAGTTCCATTTGAAATAATTAAACGTATTCTTTCGATTGAAAGAACCGAAGTATTTATTACTTTTATGATTCGTGATGTCAATAGATTTTTAGGAAGTTCAACGCATATAATTAGTATTGAGGAATTATACGGTGTAGATAATGTCCGAGATATATTGCAAAGTGAATATTCAGATTTGACACAAGAACAAGCATTGCTAAAATTGTATAGGGATAGACTTCATGAAGGCGCAAACGTGAAGTACACTCTTCCGTTTAAGGTTAATGCTGATGCGAGATTACAAACTATATACTACCTTATCCATGCCACTAATCACCCAAAGGGATGCGAGTTAATGAAAGAAATAATGTATAAGGCAGGAACTGAGGGAAGGTTTGGATATTTAGGTCCTGCAGAAGGTCAGATGATTCTAACACAATATGATGATTTATCAGAATTAAAAGGATTTTTGTTAGGTCGATTTAGTGGTAGAACTTTATCTTATCTAAATGTTAGATATGAAACCCTTATGGATAGGTATGCTAAAATAATGCATTATCACGATGCATTATTAGAGTTAGAGAAAGAAGAAAAAATTCAAATCGAGGGAAAGGGTCCGAGAGGGGGATTGCTTTATGATGCGGTAATTACCTTCCCTTAATTTTTGTGTATGGTGGTAAGAAACACCACACATAAAGCTTTAAAAAAGTTTCTGAGGAAGAATAAATCTTTAATTTACCAACTGAAAGTGATAATGTCTTAAATTTGACCCTACCCAAAGGACCAAAAAAACGAATTCTTCAATGAACTTAAAAGTTAAATTGGCGGCCAGCTACGTCCTCCACTACTTTCCTGCAGTCTTCACATAAAGCATGGTACAATAACCCCCCATGCATCATTAAACCTGTATAAAATGCTCTGTTATAATCCTTGCAAAGGTAACAAGTTATTCTTATTTGCTCTAAAATGGCACGGCATTCTAAACAACATGTAACTAAGGGGGGCTCTGGAACATTATCACCAACTTCGGGGACGATTTGGACTCTTTCTGCCTCTCTTGTAGTCTCGCAGTTCCAGCAGTACATTTCCCCTATCGGTTTCGATTTTTTCTCTGGATTTAGGAGATCAGACATACGAGGTGCGCGTCCTAAAACATATTCCTCAGGTGCGATTTCTCGAATCCAACTAGTGATTACATCAGAATCGAAATCGAATAAAGGTTCACTGTGAATAAACTTCCTCGAAAAACTTAAGTCTTTCATAGCCAAATATCTTTCAGAAGGTTTAGGAGCTTTACTATACTCCTCACCTATTTCATCTTTATTTGTTTCGATGGTCGCTCCGAGTAGACAGTTTTCAGGAAGCATGTCTACAAAGGTATGGAACCTCGTCGGATTCCTTGTGAGGAATAAGAAGGTGATGCTTGGGTCTGCTTCACTAATTTCTTCAATAACACTTATAATCCAGTCATCGGAAGACCAATGCCCAAACATATCAGACTTATCGCAAACTAGAATTACAGAATTACTTTTAGCGTTACTTAATTTTGAATGCTCGTCTGCATATGAGGCCCCGAGCGAAAATCTTTCAGCCATATCTCTGGCCATACAGTATGCACATTCATGAAGACACCCAATAATAGGATTCCAAGTGTGTGTTACAACTATATCTTGGGCCATGTTTAACTACCGCCTTATAGGGAAATTATAAGTATAGGAGTATATTAATCTTTCGGTAGCCTTTCGATTACAAAAACGCAAATCTAGAATTGCTGTTCTTCTTAAGGCTAAATGTTCTTCAGATGAGTATGGTGGAGAAGGGCCCGCCGTGAAAATCGGAACATTTATTAACCTAAGTACCTAATATATGAAATGCCGGAGGATAGTTCATGTATCTCTTCTTTGACACAGAAACCACAGGTAGAAATTATTCTGCCCCTGCTACAGATTTGGAAAATTGGCCTCGTTTAGTTCAAATAGCGTGGGCATTTTTTGATGAGGAAGAGCAGGAGGTTGAGAGTAGAGATATGTTAATTAAACCAGACGATTTTACGATTCCAGGAGAGGCTATGGAAATTCACGGAATTACAACTGAAAGAGCGATGGATGAGGGTATTCCTCTGAGGGAGGCACTTCTTGATTTTTCATCCTTTCTGGAGCAGACCGAAATATTAGTAGCACACAATATTGACTTTGATGCAAAGATTGTAGAAGCTGAATTTATACGAGAGAATATACCAAACAATCTTTCCACAATTCCAAAGATATGCACAATGAGGCAATCAACAGAGTTCTGTAGGATACCGGGCAGGTATGGCAGCTATAAATGGCCCAGCTTGTCAGAACTTCATTTAAAGCTTTTCGAAACTCCGTTTGAAGGTGCACACGACGCGAAAGAAGATGTCCGGGCGTGTGCTAATTGCTTGTTTGAGCTAAAACGGAGAGGAATCGTTGATTTATGGAAAAGATATATATAGTTTCCCCTTTATGGGCTTTGCACTTTTATTCACATCTGCACTTTTAATCATGTGTCTGCACTTTTAATCAACGAAAATTACTATTTTGAGTGCAAAGCCCGTCAGGTCATTCCCGCTTAAATCGTCATGACAGGCAACGGTAAAGAGTGGCCGACCTAACTTCCAGGCCATGTACTCAACTAATCGTGTTTTACCACTTCCTGTAGGGCCCTTCAGCATAACTGGAAGTTTGTTCTTATAGGCCGCTTCAAATAGCGCAACTTCGCTTCCTTGCGGTAAATAAAACGGCTTCTCCTTTATTTCAAAGCTACCATCCTCATATAATCTGGAGTCCAATCGCTCTAACATTTACACTCATCTAACTGTTGAATCCATCTTCCCGCATCAGTCTCTGGAAAACCAGATTAGCCCTGCTGATTCTCCGGTCTTTAGTTCTGTAAACTCAACTGTAACAGGACGATCACCACGACCGGGATATTGAACGTCATAATCGAGCTCTAGATTGAAGGCTTGAAGTTTATTTTTTATAGATGATAGATTAGATAAAATACGGTCCCGCTCTTCTATACTTTCATACGCTATTGTTCCAAAAAATCTCTTCTCCCAAAATAAGTCTCTGTCCCAACATACAGTTACTTTCCCCTTTTTTATAGGATACAAATGCGTGTTGTTGATTTCATCTATTAACCCACATTTTAAATCTGAAGTGGGCATAAATATTTCTATATCATAATTAATTTTCAGTGGCTCAGTACCTAATACCAACCCGCTTTCTTTAAGAAAAAAAACAAGTCCAATCCAATCATAATACTCTATTCCGCCATTAATTCTCTTCTCGGGCAATAATATTTTATACTTCAATGGGATGGATCCAGCGTATGCTTTAATATTCCCATATTTTTTAATTCTAATATTACCAAAATAAGCTGTCAGACGCTCTACGGTTTCTCTAGCCGAATTATTCTTTAAAATTAAGGTCCTTTCTATATGTGGATGCCAGATTACTTGATCATTGTTAGCTTTTTTATAGGTATGAGTTGCGTTGAACTCCTCATCAATAATATCTTTATCTTCTAAATAACGATCGAAAGCAGTTTGTATAGCTTCAGTCTCAAAATTAGCATCAATTTTTAGTGGCGATTCAAATATATTTAAAGTACTTTCAAATACGGGCGTCTTATAATCAATGTTGACAACATTAGTTAGCCAATCTCTTATAGTTATGTTACCATTTTCTATAGCCCATCGTCTGAGGAGGTCACATTGCCGAGTCCAATGTTTTGCTAATTCGCCTTCGGACTGGATTTTTACAGCACCTGAAAGCTCAAGGTTGTCTAACCCACAAATTTTCTTAACTACGGCTTCTGGTAGTTTATTTGTTCTGGTACCATTAACCCTTAAATACTGAAAATTGTTAAATTTAGAATATAATAAATAGGGGAAGCTAAAATCTGTCTTTTGTAAAATTTTTAGTCTATCTCCATAATTCAATATAAACTCAAATTTTAAATTATTGTCTACAGTCATTTCGAAACTATTAGATCTATCCGACTGAACCTCAGTATTAAGTAAATCTGGCTCGGAGTCTCTTTCCGGACTTCTGCCTCTCAATATAACCGGCCGTTGCCATTCCTGTACTTCATCTAGTAATATTAATAGAGCCAAGAGAGGATGATCTGTAAATGCCATTGGACTAGCTATTGAATGATGATAAACGATATCCGCCGCTATATCACAATTTAGATTTTTTTTACCGACTAAATTATATAATATTGATGCTCCTGCAGCTGCGTGGCCAAATCTTCCAGGGATTTCAAACTTATATTCCTTTTGAGTTTGTTCAAGTAAATAACTTTTTTGAAATTTCATAAGACTGGCATTAACATCAGAGAATAATTCCGAAAACTTGGGAGTGTCCTTTAAAACTCCAATGCTTCTCCATGTCTCTTCAAATGTTTCGTAAATAAATCCGATATCATGAAACAAAGAAGCAATGTACCATATTTGTAGTATTTTTTCCTGCAAGCTCTCTTCGTCATTTAAGTCTATTTCATGATAATCAAAATATTCACGCCAAATTCTTTTCTTTGGATCTTTATATCCTTCTTTAAACAGTTCTGTAATCAAATCTAGTAACGTAAACTCTTCATTATTTTTAGTGGATATTTTTCCCTTTAAAATTTTTTCTCCCATTACAGCTATTCTGCATGCATGCAGTAAGTGATCTCGATGTCTTTTTTTTGTTATAGGCAAAACTCGCTCTTGAGCTAACAAAGCATTTAACCATTTTTCAATCTTAAAAATAGTATCTAACTTTATTTCATCATAGACATACTCACTTATTGCTTCAATAGTTTCTTTATTCGCACCGGGATTCTTTATAATTGATCCAAATAGCGAATCATCATTAATTACCCACATTTGCCCATCCTGCTTTTCTATCTCCTTTTATGTGCATAAAAAAATGAAAACAAACCTTAAGCTATCTCTAATTGGATAAACATCTGTACCCCTCCAACACCTTCACTAAGTTACAATTTTCTTCAGTAACTATTTCATCCACATTGAACCCTAACCTCAAAGCATCTTTCAGAGTTATCGAAGTTATGTCGGCTCCAGTATCCAAAAGGAACTTTATAGACCCTTGTGCTGATAAATTGGTGCTGAATAGAACTGCATCCAACTTTGGTCGACCTTCTTTAGAAAAGTACCCTAAGCACATTGTCTATAATAACATTACTTTGTTAGGCTCTGGAATATAAGAAGCGGCAGCACGCAGGTTCTCTTTTCCCAATTTCCTTTCCAAAGTTTTAAAGTTCCTTTTCGCTTCTGCGACATTTTTGGTAAACGGAACTGATGCAATCTTTCCAGAATCAGAAACAGCTACTATTTTGCCAGCGTACCTTTCCAGAAACTCTGCATAGTGTTCCTCAAATAGTCTACCGCGTCGATTGCTTTTTTCTATCATTTCACCTAGCTCTTTTAGATCAATCGCTCCTAAAGCCTTCTCAAAACGCTCTTTATCTTCCATAACACCACTACATCCTCTTTTTTCTTTACCCCTCTTTTGATAAGGTGAGGAGTGCGAAAGGTAACTATACTTTCTGAATTTTGTAGCTTAAAAAATTATCCGTCCACTTGCTATTATTTGGGCAAGTGTACCCAACGCACCCATTACCACCACAATATATATCAAATATCCGAAGGAGTATAAAAAACTGTTAGGCGAATCATTTATCCTATATACGCACAACCGCCATAAACTTAAAAGTTCTTAGTGCTTCTTTTTTGCTCCTAAACTTTCCATTTTTTCATTCTGCATTTTTATTCTGGCATCTGCATTTTTAATCGGTCAAAAGAGGTATTAAAAATGCAAAGCCCCCTTTATGCGCAGCGGTTGTCGAGGATGAAAGTGAGCCGCCTAAAGACGTAAGAGTGGGTGCAAAAAGAGGATCGATAGACACAAACTTTATTCCAAAGAGAACTTTAGATATATTGGAGAGTGAGAATGGAATTACATATCGTATCGGCATCATCAATCGCACAACAATTTTGGTGTGAGATGCAAGTAGATCTTAAACGTCATTATGGGGCTATTAGCACAAAAGAAATGGAAGGGGGCAAAGTAATTCATGACGATCTACTACTTGAAATTAGTAAGGTAAGGCAAGTAAAGATAAAAACACCTTCAGACAGATTGCATACAAATCTCCATAACATTTTGATGGGTGTAAAACAGTATAAGAATATTGGACTAACTCGTGAACTACAGGTTTTTTTTAAATTTGGTTCTGTATTGATCCTTTGTTCCGTTGATGAACTTAGAAAAATAGATGAAGAGGGCAGAGATTCGTTGAATCGTAGGAGGAAGTTTAAGAAAACCCAAATGACAGAGACGAAGACGAGAACGAGCAATAGACGCCCATCATCTTCACAGATTTATCGAGACAAAATACAGGGGATGATTTATTGGTATGGATTGAATTCTATGATGAATGAGAGTATGGGTTTAGAAGAAGTTTACACTGCTTTTGGAATAGACCCCGATGCCATTTCTTTAAGTGAGGAATACATGAATAGTCTAAAAATACCTTCAGAATCACAGCCTCTTTATGATAATAGATTTTTTTGGGATAATCAAATTAAAGAGATATATAAAGAGATAGCAAAAATACCTAAACTATCGGATGTGATAAAGCTGAAATATATCTACCAAATTACAAGAGAGGAGATTCATACAGAGGAATTCCAATTCGATCCAAGATTTTTTAGTAAAAAAATGGAATGGGCTTTGGATTACTGGCTTGGAAGGAGAAAACCTATCTCTGTGGGAGAAAGAAATCAATGGAAATGCAATTTTTGTAATTATAAAGAAAAATGTCCATCGTTTGGATGAATAGGATCCACTCCCTTTTCTTAAGATGATATTATGGGGTGCATTTGGTGTGATTTTATAAAACCTGATGAAGTTGGTGAATATTATGGAGAATGAATTCGATATGTTGAATATTACCAACACGATAAGGTCGGCTATAAGCCGCTGGGTAAAAGATCTAAGAGGATACCACTATGAAGGATTTTAATGTAGATAAACCGCGGATAACGGCGAAAATGCTAATCGTTCTTCTTCAGATGGGTATGATGGAGAAGGGGCCGCCATGAAATGGATAAAGAATATTCCAAAGATATTCTGCTAAAGGTTTAAATACTGATGTAAAGTAAGTTAATGTAGTAGCCAAAGAAGAATACAGACATATCTGGACGGGCTCGTGGTAATGTTATGAGTGCGGAAGAAGAAGAGAGAATAAAGAACGAAGCACTAATCGATAATACAGCTCAAGGTATATTCAACTACTTAAAAGAAGTTGAAAATAAGCGGGAGATTTATGAGAAACGCTGGATATGGGAACTCCTACAAAATGCTTTAGACGCCGCCTCCCATGATCGGACAATAGAAGTAAAAATTATCAAAGATGAGAAAAAACTAATCTTCAAACATAACGGCCTTCCGTTTAAATCTGAGGAGGTTGCGCACCTTATCTTTCACGGTTCACAAAAAAAGAGCAGGATATTGGTAAATTCGGAACAGGTTTTCTTGTAACACACCTTTTATCAAAGAAAGTAAACGTTAGAGGAGTTAGAACAGATGGGAAAAAATTTGACTTCAGAATAGATAGAGATGGAACATCTTCTGATGATATCAAAAAACTTATGGAAGACACATGGACAAAATATCAAAAATCATTGGTAACCATTAAAGGGAATCTGCCTTACACCGCCGAGTACGAGTACTCATTAAATGACATCTCTCTAAAAACTGCCGAAGAAGGAATTGAAGCGCTAACTAAAATTGCTCCTTTTGTCCTTGCTTTTAACGATAAATTAGGAATTATCGAGATTACGGATCAAAGTCGTAAGTTGAAATTTGAATTAGTTAAGGGAAACAACGAACCTGATGGCATGCATAAAATAGTAAAAGAAGAGGGTGGAGAAAAACCACCAGAAAATCATGAATTATTGATACTAAGGGATGATGTAGATATTGCTGTAAAAAGGAAAAAGCAAGATGATGGAACTTATCGAATAGAGAGTTTACGAGATGTCCCAAAAATTTTTCTTGCTTTTCCCCTTTTTGGGACTCAGGATTTACCTTTCCCTGTAGTGGTTAATAGCAGAAGGTTTGAGCCAACAGAAAGAAGAGATGGAATCTTCCTAGGTAAAGAAAATACCGATGAAATTAACAGGAATAGAAGCTTTTTGGAAAATGCCAGCGAACTGTTTATCAAACTAATCTCAAATACATGCTTTAATGGATGGGAAAATCCTCACATTCTACTAAATTTAGGCGATCCTCCAATTAAAGAGTGGCTTGATAAAGATGGATATAGAGATCTACTAAAGAACCTTATTAATGAAATTATGGATGTAGAAGTTTTTAAGACAGAGAATGGGGATTTCATATCTCCTAATGAAGGTATCATACCGATTATAGAGAGTGGAGAAAAGGAAGAAATAGAAAAATTATGGGATTTGTGTCACCAATTTTTAATCTATAAAGATAAGATGCCAGCAAAGGCACTTGCCATCGAATGGGTAGAAATATTCGGTGCATGGAAATCGTTGGGATTAAATTTAACAGATAGCGAAATTACGATCGAAAAACTAGCAGAAGAAATAGAGCGTTGTAAAGACCTCCAAAGTTTTAAAACTAAGTTGGCTGCGGATGCAGACGAATTAAATACGCTTAACGCTTTTTATGAAATTTTACTTGAAGTAGAAAGGGAGGGGTTGTTTGATAGTAAAAATATTTTACCCAATCAGAATGGAACATTTAAGAAAAAGCCAGAATTGCTTAGGGATGACGGAATTGATGAAAAACTCAAAGATATTTCTAATAAATTAGAAGAGGATACTCGCAATTTGTTGCTTCATTCAAGGATCTCCGAGAGCATCCAAAATTTACTACCAACAAAAAAACAAGATGAAGTTTTGAATGAAGTGGTAAGTAAAATTAAACGGCAACCCCAGCCAGAAGGTGATCAGTATCTCCAAGCCAATATGGAATTGTTTAAGTGGTTATTAGAACATGATAACATTGAATATTTTGAAGGATACCCCATCCTTTCCTCGAAAGATAATATATTTGCTTGGTTAGGTAAAGAAAACAAAGAAAAACTTCTTGCACCTAAAAATGTTTGGAATGAAATTGCAAGAGATTACGATAGTCTTTTCCCTCAAGATTTTATATTTTCTTCCTTATATTATGAAGAAATCGCACAAAAAGAGAAATGGGATAAACTTGGTGACGAAGGACTAATTTTAACTAACCCGCTATATAAAGATGAAGAAAAGCTATCTCAAGAGGTTTTGGAATCTCTTTTATTGCCTTCTGAAGAATTGGAAGAGGAAAAAGAACATGAAGCAGCAGACGATGTTGTAGTAAGTAAGATAGCTTTCCTTGAGACACAAGACAAAGGTATTATTGCTACGATCAGAAAAAGTAAAGATAAGGCTAGGAAGTTTCTAGATTTTCTTTTAAAATATGTAGTTGAAGTAGATACCCAGTGGAATTCTCCTCTAGAGGTTAACTGCGAATGTGGCACAAAACATAAAATATATCCTGCGTTTTGGTTAGCCACGCTTAAAAATCGGTCATGGGTTCCTGTACACAAAAATAAAAGTGAAAAACCTAATGCCCACTATTTAGCCTTACTTCTTGAGGACCATGAAGAGTTGCTACAGAATTGTAGGGAAGATAATCCATCAAGATTTTTGAATAAACTTAATGTAGGTATTGGCGAACTTACGATGTGCATTGTTGCAAAAGATGAGAAAACCAAGTTAGAACTGGAGAAGGCAATGAGCTCATTATTTGGCACATTTATGGCAAATCCAAGTAACTTAAGCAAAATTGCCCAATTAGCAGAGAATGAGAAAGAATTATTCATAAGTGAAATTGAAGAACGAATTCGGATTAGAGAACAAATTCGAAGAAATCAATCTTTGGGGTCATTGATTGAGAATCTTCTTAAAACTGTGCTTGAAAACGAAGGCTTTAAAGTAGAAAGAACTGGAGTAGGGAGCGACTTTGTTATAGAGTATGATTTTGTAGAAGATGACATGGAAACTATAATTGAGATTAAAAGAGAAGAGAGACTATGTTTTTACATAGAAGTGAAAGCAACATCTCAAGACTTTGTAAGAATGACTCTCACCCAGGCAAAAGAAGCAAGGGATAAATCAGACAAATATGTTCTCTGTGTTATTAAATTGACGGGTTTAGAGATGACTGAGGATAATATAAAAAGCAATATATGCTTTGTCGAAGATATTGGCAAAAAGATTCAAGATAAAGTTATTGAAGCAGAAAATCTCAAACAAGAGCAAGAAATAATAACTGAAGCAGGTGATATTGAAATTGAGATAAGTGGAGGGCCTATCCGGTTCAAGATACACAAAAAGATTTGGGAAGAAGGAAAGTCATTTGAACAATTTATTGGATTTCTACGGAAATAGAATATGTATAGTGGCTTTTCGCCATGTCTCATAATATTACTAAGATCTCTTTTCCCTTCCAAATTGCTGAACCTGAAAAGTGAGGAAAATATAGAAAAAGGTTTAGATGGGCTTCTTTTCATACTTTTTACCACTAATTTCGCGCCCGAAATCTTTTAATACAATTTTTCAAGGGTACAACTTTGAATTGACACAGCATGTCCGCTATAGTCAACTGAGAGTCTATGAAATCATCGCATGTGAATGAGATAGAATCTTCCCGTCATATACTTTACAAGAAATTTATCCCCAAACCATTAATCGAAAAAACAATAAGGCTGAACAGTGAAGAAACGAAGCCCCACTCTGTCAACAATTTCCATATTAGCAAAACTATATGGCCTTAAATGTAGAAAAAGCTTTTGAGGCATCCGTTTTACTATTACGGGTCTAAGGACATCTATCTACTTTCGGATGTACTGTATACAGTAGCTCCGAAAGTAGATAAGCGCTGAGAAAACTTTATTTTAAAAATTAATTCTCTAGGGAAGTTTTAAGTTTGATGAGAAACATTAAGAAAGATCAAGTTATAAATATGGGTTGAAATAATTGGTGCTATATTATGGTTATCGGTGCAGGGCTTACTTTAATTTGTTGTAGCGCGAAGTTTTTTTAATAAAAGAAGCGTTTTAATTGTTTATTCAGCCATTTCTAAGCTTTCGCTCTTTTCCTTTTCCTTAATCGGTTGTTCTGAATTCAGAACAAACGAAGATTTAAAGCACCTAAAAAAGAATCTATTATTTCAATTCTTTGACAATCTCATCTCTCGATTTGCCTGTAATCAAAGCCTTTGTTTTTATAGCCTTATTTAATACTCCGACGCTAATCTCATTCGTTAATGTGACCATTATAATAGATTGTGGTTCGTAACCTTTGATAAATGTACATTCTCTACCTTTGGTTGTGGAGTGAAGCCAACCTTCATTTGAGATGAGATTAATAAGTTTTTGTGCGGATGTTTTACGCGGTAATTTTGGCATTTTTTTGCTCACAATTAGTTACACATTCAATATAAGCTATTATTGCATCCTTTATATTTTCAATCGCTTTTTCTTCTGTTTTACCCTGAGATACACATCCAGGTAGAGATGGGCATTCCACAAAATAGCAACTTTCTTCCTCTTTTGTAACAAGAATTTCGTAACCTAAGACATGCGGGTTTTTTTCTTTAAGAATTTTTTCGATTTTTAATCTTTCTCCAAATTTTGCTTCTAAGAATAGTGGTGTAGATTTACATAACTTTAGTAGAACTGTATTAGGCATATATTTCCAATCATTTACAACATCTGTTAGTATCTCGAATTCTTCGTTAGAAAGAGAAGGACAAATGGTAGGAGGTTGTTCAAGATTAGGTTCAAAAAAAACGCCTTGATAGCCTTCCTTTGTTTCTTTTTCTACCATTAATATTTCTTCTCCTGCTATCACAGTGCCAGTATACTCAATGTCAAAACTCCATGGGCCATAATAATATTTAAAAAATTTAATGTCTGTCATTCTCCTTTTTTCCCGAAGCCCGGAATAAAATTCCGATATGTATATCAATTTTGTAAGTCGAACAAGAGGTAAGCACTTCATTGAAAAAGTGAGATAAATAATGATATCTTTAACCTTTTCGGAAAATTTTGGGCGTTCTTCCCAAAACTCCGGAAAAGCATCTTTAACGACTTTCATCCCTAATAATTAGAGGGATGAATGAGTATATAAAAGCTTCTATCTTTTTCTGAACCAATTGCTCCTTACTTTCGCTTTTTTAAACCGATTGGAGCGCCGAGAAGTGATTTTAGGTTAGTACCTTCACTTCTAAACGAAATACTCAATTTTTGGACCGCGTAAAAGAAAGCGGATGGCGCAGCGGCAGGAGAAAGAAGAAGGTGGAAGATTTGAGCTTTGAGAGGGTTCTCATATTTAGTTAAATTTAGAAATTATGTGCCGGTGCACAGTTAAAAAAGAGAAAATAGCACATAGAAAGAGAAATATTTTGCTTCTTTTGGTAGAGATGTTTATCCTAAAAGTTTGGTTCTTAGCTATATATGTGAGATTGAATCTTCTACAACCATTGCTTAACCATTTCTTACGGCGGCCCCTTCTCCATCAGAGTCAGCTGAAGAACAACAAGAAGCCATTTTGCCGTTACCAACGGTTTGTCGGATATCATCCCTAACACGATACTCAACATCATATTCACGATTACCCAGAGGTTATACATGCAAACAGAGAAGAAGAAATAGAATAACCGAATCAAAGGGTTTTTAGAAGTTGTTTTTGGTTTGACAATCCTAAAAGAAATCCGTCAACGTCTTTTGATTTTTTGTTTCTTCTTCCTCTCCTTCCACGCCTTTTTCTTCTATCTCAGTTTTCCTCGTTTTCACTTGTTTCTCATCTCTAACTTCAACTTTAATTTTACTCTCAGCTTCTGTCACCCGTTCCTCCCCTCTTTCCGCTGCTCTCGCAAACGCATCCTGGTATATCCGTTTCGCTTTTTCTTTATCCGTATCACCCAGTAGAAACGCTATCTGGGGAACATCCAGTCGCAGCGATGCCGTTATCTCCGCTGCTTTTCCTTCGTCCTCAAAGAAAATCGGCAAAAAAGGAACTACAAAAAAGAGCGCATAGCTCCGTGGTATTTTGCAGTGAGTTGCTATCTTCTTCGCTATCTCTTCCTGTACCGGACCCGATTTCCGCGCTTCTCCCTCTTGCAATCGAACTCGCTGCCACGGCGAGCGAAAATATCTTTGTTTGCGTCCTTTCCAGCCTTCTCTTTTACCCTCCTGCATCTCTTTTGCCGAAAGCACGCCACACGCCATCAAACTCGATGCATAGCGCCAGAACTTGTAATTCTCTCGCTGTCGCACGCGCCCTAAGAACATATCCGACCTGCTCAGATAATGCAACCCGTGCAAAAAGCTTTCGTCATCATACTCATACGAAAAATTCTTATAGACCCATTGGATACTCTCCTCTGGTGTCTTATCAAGACTGTAAAGAGCGGAAAGCACGCTTTGCAGCTCGTAGCCCTCTGCACCGAACATTATCCTCAATACCCCGAAAATGTCCTCTTCAACGTCTCGCCATCCTGTCGCTATGTCAGCTTCGCGGATCCTCTCCAACTTCGATTCTGACACTGAAATAGCCTGCAAGTCGTTTATCGCAGACCGCAAATCGCCATGCGCATTATCTATCAAAGCGTGCAGTGCTGTATTTTCTATTTCTATTACCTCGGAACGACTTATTTTTCTGAGTGCGCTAAAAATAATCCGCTCTTCTAATCGTTTGAACTCAATTGTCTTACAATATCTCTGTAAACCTTGCCCCATCCGGTATTTATCGTTTGCCGTGAGGATTATCGGCTGTGTACTCTTTTTCACTATCTCGGTGATCGCTTTCATTCCTCCGCGGTCTTCGTTGCCATGCAGGTTGTCCGCCTCGTCCAGAATGATCAATCTCGTCGTTTGACTGAACGTATTGCTCGTCGAAGCAGGTCCAACTATGCTTTTTATTACGCCCGCACTTCTCTGATCCGATGCGTTTAACTCTATAACCTCCCACCCTTTCTCAGCCGCAAGAGCATACGCTGCTGACGTTTTGCCACAGCCGGCAGGTCCGTGGAGAATAGCAGCTTTCTTCGACTTCGCTTCTAAAACTTCCTCAGCCCACTCGGTCAACTCTTCTATTGCTTTCTCGTTACCAACAACCTCTCTCAACCTTTTTGGGCGGTATCTCTCTGTCCATTCCACGCTATTTCCCCGCATTACTGTTATATCATTAGACCTCATCGCCTTAATATCTTTCTCTCAGCGGGGAAATAACTACCGGAAAAAGCGAAAAGTTCTTATTTAAAAATAAAAAAGCACCTCATTAGAACTATGGGCGAGGATGAAAAGGTGAGGAAAAAGGAAAAGGCAGCAGAATCCGCAGCTTCTTTAATAAAAGGCGGCATGGTAGTCGGTCTTGGCACGGGCTCTACGGCAGAACTTGCGATAAGAAGGATAGGCAGGAGGATAAAGGATGAAGAGCTTGAGATTTTGGGCGTTCCCACCTCGCTTAGAACAGAAATGATAGCAATAGATTATGGAATTCCACTTACCACGCTTTCCGAGCATTCCTCTTTGGATATCTGCATAGATGGTGCAGATCAGGTTGATTCTCAACTCAATCTGATTAAAGGCGGGTGGGGCTTGCATACAAGGGAGAAAATAGTGTCGTATGCAGCGAAAAAACTGGTTATCTGTGTTGAAGAAGAGAAGGTGGTAAAGCTGCTCAATAAACCGGTGCCTTTAGAAGTTCTGCCCTACGCTACAAAAATAGTAGAGAAACAGGTGGAAGAGCTTGGTGGCACGCATGTTTTAAGGACTGATGGAAGTAGGGGGGGCTATTTTGTAACGGAGCATGGCAATCTAATAATAGATGCGGATTTTGGCGTTATAAAAGATCCAAAAGAGATGAGCGTTGCACTTTCTTCTGTTGTCGGTTCTGTCGAGCATGGGATATTTACAAATGCTACTGAGGTACATGTGGGAAATGATAAAGGGGTTAAGATATTAAAGAGAGAGTAAACATAAGGAAGAGGCTGGAGAAAAATGAAATTGTTGGTAAGCCCAAAGGATGTGGAGGAAGCGAAGGCGGTAATTCGTGGGAATGCTGATATTGTAGACGTGAAGAATCCAAAAGAGGGCTCTTTAGGCGCTAATTTCCCGTGGGTCATAAGAGCAATAAAAGAATTGGTGGAAAAGGAGGGCGTAAACGGCATGGAAATGAGCGCGGCAATCGGAGATTTTGATTATAAGCCCGGAACTGCGTCATTAGCCGCGTTAGGTGCTGCTTCAGTCGGTGCAGATTACATAAAAATCGGGTTGCTCAAGATAAAAACAAGACAAGAGGCGATAGATCTGCTGAGCGGCGTGGTTAAAGCAGTGAAGGGCTTTGATCCCACAAAGAAAGTGGTTTCTGCTTTCTATTCTGATTATAAACGAATAAATTCGATCTCACCGTTTGAAATCACCGAGATCGGGAAAGAAGTGGATATAGATGTGGCTATGGTGGACACAGGCATAAAAGATGGGCGGTCAACATTGGAGTTCCTCAGCGAAGAGGAGCTTAAGACATTTGTTTCGGAATCAAAGGCGCTTGGATTGGATACCGCACTCGCAGGCTCGCTCACATTTGATGATCTTCCTGTGATAAAGGAGATAAACCCTGATATACTCGGTGTGAGAGGCATGGTCTGCGGTGGCGACAGAAATGCTCAGGTAAGAGCGGAGTTGGTGACCGAGTTGCGAAGGAAAGTTTCAGAGTGAAGTTCAGGCACAAGTCCTTCAAAACCTTAGATGAAAGCACGGGATGACGAACAATGACAGATACTGAAATAAAGAATCAGAAACTTTCGAACGAAGAATTGAAGGAGTTAGCAACCGGGTTGGAGAACTTCGGAGATATGCTCATAATGATGGGGACGCTTGCGACACTGGAGAAAGAGCTGATCGGTTTAGATATACTCATGAAAAAGCTCTTCAAACCGGAGAATCGCGACTTGTTCCAGATAATGGAGGGCAATCAGGAATTGTGGGATAAAGCCTCGGCACTCCTGGCGAAGTGGAAAGTGCTCGAGGATAAAGATCCCGCGAAGCTCTCGCCAGATGAGCAGATAGAAGTAGGGGAGAGTTTTAAAGGATTTTCCAGCGTACTTAGCCAGGTTGTGGAGGGTATG
>DATKWH010000130.1:0-4935 GCA_035529655.1 Bathyarchaeia archaeon | reverse complement strand
ATTATAGCAATGGAGAGACCCCCGAGGAGGCTTTCCTGCGAAGAGCGCCACCAGAAGCGATGCTCGGTCAGTTTTTCAGGGAGGATAGAAGGTATGGGTGAAGCCAAAAATACGAAGCGAAATAATAATCGTACTCTACATACCACAGTCGTTTGATAAAGTGTGGAAAACGGGAATACAACGATTTTTACCTCTACCTCTTTGAGGATCAGGATCTCCGGCTGGAAGAACAGAAGACGCTGTACAGGAAACTGGACGAGCACGAGATCGAGAAGGAAAAATTCAATATAGCGATGAAGAAGGCGGGGAAGATCCTTATTGTCTCAGATATGGATGTCGAGAAGCTGGAAATTTATATGCTCTACAAGAAACGAGAAGTGGTTGAGAAGATGTTTGACACTTACAAGACGGTTCTTAATGCGGACAAGCTCTACCTCCAAGACGATGAGAGTGTCTTCGGACACGTATTCATAGCGTTTCTTTCACTCTCTATCCACTGTAAGCTGGAGCAGCTCTTGAAGAAGGCGGGAATCAATCATAAGTTCACTCCGATTGATCTGTTATTCAAATACAGCAAGGTCTACCATCTTGAGATGCGTGGGCGTGGCATGATCACTGAGGTTCCAAAGAAGGTGAGGGATCTGGATGAGGCTCTTGGGTTATATATGTTCCCCAAAATGATTCGGAGTTAAGATATGAATTGAACGGCAGTTAGTGAAACATAGTGATTAACCACATCAAACTCAGTGGTAATTGGAAGGAACACATTTCCGGAAGTTTCAGAATATTCTTTATTGTTTTCCATCTGCCAAACTAAAGTATGGGCGTATTCTTTTAACTGGTTCCATACGTGGTCTACCCTGCTGCGTCTATATCCGCTAATAATATAGGCCAATAGGGCAAAAATTATTGAAGCGATTATTGAGGCAATTATCCCTTGTATCATATATCAGCCTCCTACTGATTTTTCACCGAGAAACCCTTGATAAACCCTTGGAATTGACTGTATTCACCTGTCAAGCCGATGTTGGCTGAAAGGAACAGGCTTTTTATCTATTTTGAATTTAAGCCAAGGTGTGTTGAAAATGAGCGGGCTAACATTGCTTTTTATATTTATTCTATTATTTCCTACCTCGTATAAATAATTACAGGATAATTACTAGCTTATATTTACAATTATTTTTTGTATATGATAATTATTCTGAATAGCATCATAAGCCAGCTATGTCTTTTATTACATAGAACCGATTCCGTCCGAGATAAGATCGCGGCAGAGTTGAACAGCGCGCGATTAGCGCGTTCGCTCCACCCCTTTGTTGGGACGTTTATTCTTTTTGTTTCGGACCAAATACTCGACTTCAGGTTCATGCACCGCAGGGAATCCATCCATCCATGACAAATCTTTACTAATGACTAATTCCTCCAATCTCGCGTGATGTGTATTGGTCATGGGAATCAGGCGCATTTGAAATCCATGAGCTCGTGCCATTCTCTTCACCTCTTCTGCATTATCGTATGTTATTAGGAAATCCCCTTTCAATGACTCGCACACCGTAAACAAGCGTTCGTGGTCGAGGTTGCTGTGTTTGTACAAGCGCTTGCCTGCTTTCTTTCCGCCAGCAGTGTATGGAGGGTCTATGAAGTATATTGCTTCTTGATTTGTGGCAAATTCCTTCAGAACTCTTAATCCATCGTCACATCGGAAGTCAATTCTGCTAGCGATTTGATTTAGATTTAGAAATCTTTTCGCAAGTGTCTTAGGGTACCAGCGAGAACGTATCCCTTTCCCATTCTCGCCATATTTAAGAAATCCTGAACCTTCGGCGAGGATTCCCCCATGAAACGTTCGATTCTTGAGAATCGTCTGAAACGCTTTCTCTCTTTGGGAGTTCGGAGCTTTCTCGAGTTCCTTTATAACTGCTTCCTTAGTCAAGTCGAAAGTAAGGATTCGGTTGGCCAACCATTCGGTATCACCATTGACGACGGATTCCCAGACAGCGGCAATCTCGTCATCTAATTCCACCATAACAGCCTTTTCAACTAGATTTTCAAACAGAGCAGTGAGGCTTATAATCCCTCCTCCAGCAAAGGGTTCAACAAGGATACTCGGCTTTGGATACATGCGTGCTATCCACTGTCTAAAAGTTGGCACAAACCATGTCTTCCCACCGGGGTAGCGGAAAGGACTTCGCTGGGGGACAGATGCAACATTCACGGGCTTTGGTAATTCTTTTTTTTCAAATAATTCAGGGAATAGCAGCGATTGTCTGCTTGTATTCATGTCAGAATGGCCTCTCGATTGTTTTGGTTACTGGGGGTGTCTCGAGTTGCTCGTCGAATTTTTCTTGAAGCAGTTTTATGAAATCTTCAACTTTTCCCGGCGAGGGCGTAGTGATGGAAAGAAGGGCGGGTTCGAACTCGGTGAAGACTTCATCCACCTTCTTGAGAGAATATCTTCCTGGTTCTTGGCCTTGTTCCGTAATCAAATCCAAATCATAGATGATCCATGCAATATCTGCATCGGATTTGGGCACTTGTTTCAAACTCGGCAGAGTGGCAAAGAAGCTCCTGTTCAATGCCACAGCAATCTTTTTTTCCCAACTGTGAAGGATTCCACCCTTGAAAAGAAGTTGTGGGGCGAGTCTCTTACGAGAAGACGAAAGGTAATCCGGCCGGGGATAGTTCGGTTCGTTAGACCAATCCATTGACGCTCTGCTTCGGGGATCTTTCATGTAATACTCAAATGGTTCACGGACGTTACCGGAGATATAGACCGCCTGAATCTCAAGGGCGCCGAAATCATACACCTTACCCTTATCATCATAAGCCACAAGGACCACATCGATGTTTTCGGCAGACTTACCAATCGAGTCGTTCAGCCGAACTTCGGTAAGAGAACCCCACGTTGCAGTTTCGTCAAAAAAGAAGGATGCAGCATCATCGGCAATAATCCAATCTTCGCGAAAACGGATAGGGCAGGTAATAACTGGCCCGTTTTCGTGATAGATACTGCAGACACCGAGAGGATTCTTTGCTTTATCTTTTGTGCAGTTTGGCACTTTATTATTGAAAGGACATAAGCGGCGAGAACGAAAACGTTTTGCCTTCTCACTCTGATCCGCGGTTAGATGGCCAAAAACTTCGGCAAGTGGTTGTTTTTGAATCGGCATCTTTTTCCCTCTATTCGTCCCAACATTGCTTTTTATCTTTATCCTATTATCTCCCAATTGTGTATAAATAGCCGTAGTAATTTGGCATGCCTCTTAAGCTATCAGAGATTAGACTTGAAGCTTCAAAAGCGAATCCGCCGAGCCATCTCTTCGTTGGAAATAGCCCTTCCGGTACGGGAGTCCGCCAGCCCGCGCTCTACCATGCGCTCGAAGGCAAGTTCGCGCATGATCTCCTCGTAGGTTGCGTCTTCCGGCAGTTCTTGGATGATTTCAGTCATTCGCACTTTTAAAGCTGACATTGTTCTTGTTCTCCTTATGGCCGATCACTGATTTTTAGGTAGTGTCCTGATATGCGGTTGGTTTATATAGGTGGTTTACCCACCTATATTTATGCCAAATAGCAAATTAAAGGCAGATCCTCAAAAAGAGTTCTGCTCCAATCCAAATTGCCGTGATTACGGCAAAAGCGGTGCAGGCAATATAGTTAAATATGGACATTACAAAAACGGCCGGCAGCGATTTAAATGCAAGACATGCGGCAGTGTCTTCGTAGAAACCAAAAACACGGTCTTCTACAATCGCAAGTTATCAGAAGAACAGATAATCATAATCTGCAAATTGCTGGTGAAGAAAAACGGAATACGAGCTATTGAACGCATACTGGAGATCCATCGCGACACGGTATCAGACGTCGTAAACGACTTAGCAAGACACGCACGGGACGTGACGGACTTTTTGATAAATAATGTTGGGCTTACTGAAGTCCAGGCAGATGAGATGTGGTCCTTCGTAAAAAAAAAACAAAAGAACGTTGACGAGGGAGATGGTGATGCAGATAGACAGGGCGATTGCTGGATCTACATAGCGAAGAAGGCGGATACGAAGCTTCATCTGGCACACAGCACCGGTAAAAGGGTACAAGCCACCGCAGATACGTTGATGGAAACGGTAAGAAAACGGGGCAAGAGGCCAACAGAGGATGAAAAGGCCACATTCATCAGTGACGGCAACGATCAGTATGTCACTGCTATACTGGCTAATTTCGAGGCAGAGACGATTAACTACGGGCAGCTCATCAAGGAACGGGAAAGTGGCAGGGTAGTCGGTAAGATCAGGATGGTCATATTTGGTGACGTAGCTGATGCGGGCATAGACACGGTCTATGTGGAGCGATATAATCTAACAGTGAGACATGGGATTTCGAGGCTGGTCAGGAGAAGTTTGTGCTTTTCCAAGTGCAAAGAGATGTTGGACAACCATTTAGACGTGTATCAGTGCTACAACAACTTGATCAGGGTTAATTCTGCGTTGACGATAAAAACGGAGAAGGGCGAGAAGAACATAAACAGAACTCCGTGCATGGCAGAAGGAATTACTAAACATCCATGGTCATGGGAGGAATTTTTGACGTTCAAGATATTACCAACTATTAATTAGGACATCACCGATTTTTTAGAGGCTGCGAAGAGTGAGGAGTTTTGGCTGGATGAAAAAATGCCTGAAGGCTTTGATGGATTTTTGCATGAGGAACCGTATCTCTTATGGTACCTGTCAAAGATGGGTTTGAAATCAAATGTTCATTTTAAAAAAACTCTAGAGGTGTTTACGAACAAAACCCCTTCGGGGAAATTTAGAATGCTTTAGCTCGCACACAGGTAGTTCCAATCGCCCAATTTCGTACCAAATTCACCGTTTTCAGATGGTAGAGGCGGATCTTTCTTGAAGAACATTACGAATTCCATTTGTGTCCCACATTTTGGACATC